>JAYEMR010000127.1:0-37294 GCA_034718215.1 Chloroflexota bacterium | reverse complement strand
TTCACGCCCTACGCTTTACGCTTCACGACTCTTCAACTTCCGGCCTGTCGGCCACAGGCGGCCTGTCGGCCACAGGCGGTAGTATCTCACCCTTATTAATCCAGACCTTGACCCCAATGTTGCCGAACTTGGTAGGAGCTTCGGCCACGGCGAAGTCAATCTCGGCGCGCAGAGTGTGAAGAGGCACCCGCCCCTCCAGTACCCATTCCCGTCGAGCCATCTCCGCCCCTCTCAACCGGCCCTTGCACTCTATGCGGACCCCCTCGGCGCCAGCCCGCATAGAGCGGCTCGCGGCCCGGCGCATAGCCCGCCCATGCGAGACACGCCTCGACAGCTGCTGCGCGACATTCTCAGCCACAAGTCGAGCGTCCAATTCAGGCTGCTCCACCTCCTCCACATCCACCCTTACCTGGCTAGAGGTGATCTTTTCCAGCTCGCGCCGCAGGGCCTTGACATTGGACCCTCGGCGGCCTATGACGACACCCGGCCTGCTGGTATGGACAGTAATATTCAACCGCTTGGGGAAACGTTCTATTTCAACATGGGAGATACCAGCGTGTTCGGTCTGTTCCCTGATTTTCTGACGCAGGGCCAGGTCCTCATTCAGGAGCTGGACATATTCCTCCCCCTCTGCGAACCAGTGGGAGCGCCAATCGTAGATATTTCCTAATCGTAATCCTCTGGGATGCACCTTCTGTCCCAAGAATTCCTCCTTCTCGCCTCACGTCTAGTAACGGAAGCCCAGGATGACTGTGATGTGTGAAGATCGTTTCAAGCGGGGTTTGAATCGGCCTCGAGCGCCAAAACGATACCTCTTCAGCTGAGGGCCGTCGTCAGCGTATATCTGGTCAATGTACAGCTCATCCGGCCCGAAACCATAGCGATCATCCGCGTTGGCCACCGCCGAGCGGATCAACTTAGCCACCGGCCGGGATGCCCGTTGAGGCATGAAACGCAGGAGCGCCAGTGCCTCCTCGACCTCCTTGCCCCGCACCTGATCGAGCACCCTCCGAACCTTCTGAGGGGAGATGGGTATATGCCGGGCTACAGCTCGCACACTGTAATCCAATTCCTCCATTATCTTCCTCTCGTCTCAGACCTTTTCACCCGAGTTCTCTTCTCGAGCCGGGTATGACCTCTAAAAGTGCGTGTGGGGGCGAACTCGCCCAACTTATGGCCCACCATGTTCTCCGTGATGTAGATAGGCACATGTCGTCGCCCATCGTGCACAGCGATGGTGTGGCCCACCATCTGAGGGAAGATAGTCGAATCTCGCGACCAGGTCCGGATCACCCGCTTCTCCCCTCGGCGATTCATATCCTCAATCTTAGCCAACAGCTTGGGGTCTATATACGGGCCTTTCTTAAGCGATCTCGCCACCTTGAAACCTCCTCAAAACTTGACTGCCTTAGCTACCTCCGCTTCCTCCGCCGTGGCTGGATGATATACTTGTCCGTGTCCTTTCGCTTACGAGTCTTCTTGCCCATGGTCCTCTTTCCCCAGGGGCTCTTAGGCGAGGGCATGCCTACGGGCGCACGACCCTCTCCGCCGCCATGAGGATGAGCTTCGGGCGTCATAGCTGAGCCCCTTACCCGTCCTCGCCGGCCCAGCCATCGCTTACGACCAGCCTTCCCCAGCTTGATGCTGCCATGTTCCACATTGCCCACCTGACCAATGGTGGCCATGCATCGTCGAGGAATCAGGCGCACCTCACTGCTGGGCAGGCGCAAGTGCACATAATCCCCTTCCCTGGCCACTACGCGAGCTGACGTTCCCGCCGCCCGCGCTAATTGTCCTCCACGCCCAGGCTTAAGCTCGATGTTGTGAACTGGTGTGCCCACTGGAATATCGCTCAGGGGAAGGGCGTTTCCCACTTTGATATCGACCCCTGAGCCTGACATGATTGTATCCCCCACCATCAGTCCCAGAGGCGCAATGATGTATCGCTTCTCCCCGTCAGCGTAGTTCAGCAGGGCGATACGAGCCGAGCGGTTGGGGTCATACTCGATAGAGGCCACTCGGGCGGGAATCCCAAGCTTATCGCGCTTGAAATCTATGATCCTGTAGCGTCGCTTGTGACCTCCCCCTCGATAGCGGATTGTGGTTCGTCCCTGAACATTCCGCCCCCCTTCCCGCTTCCAGGGAGCCAGCAATGACTTCTCCGGTTCCTCTTCGGTGATCTCCTCAAAGGTGGGATCTGTCATCCCCCGGCGCCCAGATGACGTGGGCTTGTATACTTTGATGGGCATGAAACCTTCCCCTCCTCAAATCTCAGCGCTCACTGAACTATGCTACGAACCCTTCAATCACCTGGCCAGGGTGGATAGTCACTACGGCTTTCTTCCAAGCAGGCTTATGGCCCCAACGACGTTCTTTGCTGGGCATGATGGAGGTGTTCACCTTCAGCACATCCACATCGAAGGCCTTCTCCACCGCCTGCTTGATCTGTATCTTGTTGGCCTGGTAGCTCACTTCAAAGGTGTATTGATCGTACAGCCGGGCCAGCTTAGTGCTCTTCTCGGTGATCACTGGACGCTCAATGATCTGATAAGCGCTCATACTCCTATCCCTAATTATCCTAAAAAGCTTTCGATGGTAGCCAGAGCCCCTAAAGAAATTATCAGATAGTCGTAAGTGAATAGATCACGGATGTTCAGGTAATTGGCATGCAGGGTTTTGACTTGAGGTAGATTGTGCGCGGATCGCTCGATAGCCTCATCCCTCTCAGGTAAGAGGATCAACGCACTGGAATCCACCGCCAGCCGGTCCAACAGGGCGACCATCTCTCGCGTCTTAGGGGCCGGCAACCGCAGCTCATCCACCACCACGATCCATCCCTCCACAGCCTTCACGGACAACGCCGAGCGCAGGGCCAAACGACGCATCTTGCGGGGCATTCGCTTCCTGTAATTGCGCTCTGGCCGTGGCCCGAAGACGGTGCCTCCGCCACGCCATTGGGGTTCCCGAATGGAGCCATGCCGGGCGCGACCGGTGCCCTTCTGCCGCCAGGGCTTGCGCCCTCCCCCACTCACCTCGCCACGCGTCTTAGTGCTAGCTGTCGCCAGCCGCGCGTTAGCCTGCTGACGCACCAATGCCTGATGCATCACCGGGATATGGGGATCGAGGCCAAATATATCTTCCCTCAGCTCAACCTGGTCTACGGTCTCTCCGCTGGAACTCCGCACTGAAGCTCGCATTCTCATCCCTGCTTTCGAGCTTCTTTTACGAGCAGAAGCTTCCCCTTGGCCCCAGGCACACTCCCCTTAACCGCCAGGAGGTTACGCGTAGGATCAACTAACGCCACCTCTAGGTTCTGAGCGGTAACTCGCTGCCCTCCCATGCGACCCGCCATCTTGGTACCTTTGAATACCCTAGAGGGGGTCATGGACCCTATGGAGCCGGGAGCTCGATGGCGATCCGACTGCCCATGGGTCTTATACCCACCGCCAAAGCCGTGGCGCTTCACGACCCCAGCAAATCCCTTCCCCTTAGACACGCCGGTCACATCAACCCGTTCCCCCTCCTCGAAAATGCTTACTTTGATCCTCTGCCCCACCTCGTATTCCTCCCCCTCGCTCAGTGGAATCTCCCGCAGATAGCGAAGAGGTGGCAGGTTATTCTTGCGCAGATGACCCCATTGTCCACCGCTTAGGTGCTTGACCTTTGTCTCCTCGAAGCCCAACTGCACCGCTCGATACCCATCGGTATCTCTCTCTTTACACTGAGTCACGAAACAGGGACCAGCCTGGATAACGGTGACGGGCACTATCTCACCCTTCTCATCGAAGATCTGGGTCATGCCCATTTTTTTGCCCAGAATGCCTCTCATTTTACCCCCTCAAGTAGAAGGCAGCAGTAAGAATGAAGAAGGAAGAAACCCCCTGACCAGCTCGTCCTGTGAGAGGACAGGCTGCGTTCTACCTTCTGACTTCTAACTTGTATCTACACCTTGATCTCTATATCCACCCCGGCTGGCAGGTTCAGTCGCATCAAGGTATCTATCGCCTCCGAGCTTGGGCTGAGGACATCTATGAGACGCTTGTGAGTGCGGATTTCAAAGTGCTCATGCGAATCCTTGTGTATGAAGGTTGAGCGTCGCACTGTGAAGCGCTCGATCTTGGTCGGGAGTGGCACGGGCCCGACCACCTCCGCCCCAGCCCTCTCGGCCGCCTGTACGATCTGTTGGGCCGATTGATCGAGCACGCGATGATCGTACGCCTTGAGGCGGATGCGGATCCTCTGCTTAGCCAAGGTTTATTTGCCTCCTCATAGGCCAGGTATTACTCCAATATCTCGGTGATCACGCCAGCGCCAACTGTGTGTCCACCCTCTCGAATGGCGAAGCGGCTTCCTACCTCCAGAGCCACCGGCACTATCAATCTCACTTCCAGGTTCACCTCATCCCCCGGCATTACCATCTCCACCCCATCGGGCAGATAGGCCGTGCCCGTCACATCCAATGTCCGGATGTAGAACTGGGGACGGTAGCCATCGAAGAAGGGGGTATGTCGCCCGCCCTCCTCCTTGGTGAGCACGTAGACTTCGCTCGAGAACCTGGTGTGAGGGGTGATAGAGCCTGGCTTTGCCAGCACCTGCCCTCGTTCCACCTCCTCACGATCTATGCCTCGCAGGAGGCAGCCGATGTTATCCCCCGCCCGACCCTCATCCAGGGTCTTGTGGAACATCTCCACTCCAGTGACCACGGTCTGCTGGATATCGCGTAGCCCGACGATCTCCACCTCATCGCCGATGTGGATTGTGCCCCGATCCACTCGGCCAGTCACCACGGTACCTCGGCCTTTGATGGAGAAGATGTCCTCGATAGGCATAAGGAAGGGCTTCTCCGTATCCCTCTCAGGCGTGAGGATATAGTCATCAACCGCCTGTACAAGTTCCCAAATTGGTGCGTACTCTGGGGCATCTGGGTCTGTGCTCTCACTCTGCAGGGCTTCCAGGGCACTGCCTGTTATTATGGGTATCTCGAAGCCCGGGAATTCATACTCCGTCAAAAGCTCCTGTATCTCCAATTCCACCAGCTCCAGGAGCTCAGGGTCATGCATTAGGTCCACCTTGTTGATGAAGACCACCATATTAGGCACCTCCACCTGGCGGGCCAGCAGAATATGTTCCCGCGTTTGAGGCATAGGCCCGTCATCCGCCGCCACCACCAAAATGGCCCCATCCATCTGAGCCGCCCCGGTGATCATGTTCTTGATGTAATCGTGATGCCCGGGACAGTCAATGTGAGCATAATGACGGTTCTCCGTCTCATACTCCACGTGGGCGATATTCACCGTCAGGATCTTGGTAGCATCACGTCGGAAGGTCTTGGCATCTGCCTTGGCCACCTCATCATAAGTTTGATAGGTAGCCAGCCCCTTCATAGCCAGCACCTTAGTTATAGCCGCCACTAAGGTGGTCTTACCATGATCAATATGCCCAATAGTGCCGATATTCACGTGCGGCTTTGTCCGTTCGTATTGCTCTTTAGCCATCTACTAGCCCTCCTTGTTATAGGTTACAAGTTGCAAGTTCATGATACAATCAATGATAACTTTTAACCTTCACCCTGGCTCCCGAGAAGAGAGCACCGAAACGCTTTTTCAGTAGATCCAAACTGAACTTTCAACCGATAATGGCCTCTGCCCGCTCCGGCGACACTTGATTATAGTATTCGAACTCCATGGTGAAAGTTCCACGGCCTTGAGTCATGGAACGAAGCTGAGTGGCGTAGCCGAACATCTCCGTCAAAGGAGCATAAGCGTGGATACTTTGAAGGCCATCGGAACGCGGTTGAAATCCCGTGATCCTAGCCCGGCGAGAGTTAAGATTAGCCAATACCTCACCTAGGAAATCCTCCGGCACTACTACCTCTAGGCTCATTACCGGCTCCAACAGGGCGGGATCAGCCCGGCGCACTGCCTCTCGCAAGGCCCTGGAGCCCGCGATCCTAAAGGCCATCTCCGAGGAGTCAACCTCGTGATATGAACCATCCACCAAGGTGGCCTTTATGTCCACCAGGGGATAGCCGGCCAATACGCCATCCTCCATAGCTTCCTCCACTCCCTCCTGGACGGCGGGGATGAACTCCTTGGGAATGTCGCCTCTGTGGATCTTGTCCTCGAAGACGAAGCCCTCACCTGAGTCTGTGGGTTCCACCTCCAACCAGACATGACCATACTGGCCTCGCCCCCCCGACTGACGGATGAAGCGCCCCTCCGCGCGCGCCTTGCGGGTGATAGTCTCCCGGTAAGCTACCTGGGGCTTACCCACATTTGCCCCCACCCGGAACTCGCGCAATAACCGGTCCACTAGAACTTCCAGGTGCAGCTCCCCCATCCCCGAGATGAGCGTCTGACCTGTCTCCTCCTCCATACGCATCTGAAAGGTGGGATCCTCCTCCTCCAGTTTTCGCAGGGCCTCGGCCATCTTAGCCTGATCGGCTTGAGTTCGGGGCTCGATAGCCACGGAGATTACCGGCTTGGGAAAGGTGATGTTCTCCAGGATCACTGGCCGCTTGGAGCTGCAAACTGTCTCGCCGGTGAAGGTGTCTTCAAACCCCAGCACAGCTGCGATGTCGCCAGCGTACACGGTCTCAATATTCTCTCGATCATCGGCGTGCATGCGCACTAATCGGCTCACCCGCTCCATCTTTTCTTTGGCAGAGTTCAGCACTCGGTCACCGCTGGTCAGGGAGCCGGAGTACACTCGTAGATAAGCCAGGCGTCCAGCGTAGGGGTCGGTCGCAATCTTGAAGATCAACCCTGCAAAGGGTTCCTCCACATCCGCTCTACAGATCACCTCATCATCTGAGTCCGGATCCTGCCCTATGATAGGAGGCACTTCCAGGGGGGAGGGAAGATAATCTACTACCGCGTCTAAAACCGGCTGAACCCCTTTGTTTCGCAGGGCGCTGCCGCACAGCACCGGAACCAACTGACCATTCAGGGTCGCCTGACGCAGAGCAGCTCTCAGCTCCTGTGGGGTTATCTTCTCTCCCTCTAAGTACTTGAGAGTGAGCTCATCATCCGTATCTGCGATACGTTCCACGAGAAGTTCGCGCTTCTCAGCCACCAGGCCCCCTAGCTCGGATGGCACGGCGATCTGTTCCGGCTCCGTGCCCAACTCATCAGTGTACACCCAGGCCCTCTGGGTGATCAGGTCCACTACGCCTTTGAAAGAGTCCTCCACTCCGATAGGCACCTGAACCGCCAGGGGATGGGCCTTCAATCGCTCTTCGATCATATCAATGGTGTGCCAGAAATCGGCCCCTACCCGGTCCATTTTGTTGACAAAGCAGATGCGGGGCACATCATACCGGTCAGCCTGCCGCCACACCGTCTCCGACTGAGGTTCCACTCCGGCCACGGCGTCAAAGACGACCACTCCCCCATCGAGCACGCGGAGGCTCCGTTGCACCTCAGCGGTGAAATCGATGTGGCCTGGGGTGTCGATAATGTTGATCTGATGGTCTCGCCAGTAGCAGGTAGTGGCCGCCGCAGTAATGGTGATCCCTCGCTCCCGCTCCTGCTCCATCCAATCAGTGACCGTGGTACCCTCATCCACATTGCCCAGCCGATAGGTACGCCCGGTGTAGAAGAGCACCCGCTCAGTGGTTGTAGTCTTACCCGCATCTATGTGGGCGATAATTCCGATATTTCGGGTTCGCTCCAGTGGGTACTCACGAGGCATAGTATCTTCAGTCATGCTTTACCAGCGGAAATGGGCGAAGGCCTTATTGGCCTCAGCCATACGATGAACATCCTCCTTGCGGCGCACAGCGCCCCCCTCACCCCGGGCTGCATCCATCAACTCAGTGGCCAGCTTCTGGCTCATCAGCCTCTCCGGCCGCCCTCGGGCCGCTTCCGTCAGCCAACGCAGGGCCAGCGATAGACGCCGAGAGGAGGGCACTTCCATTGGCACTTGGTAGGTCGCGCCGCCTACCCGGCGGGGCCGCACCGTCAACACAGGTTTGGCGTTCTCCACCGCCTGCTCAACCACCTCCAGTGAATCGCGGTTGGTCCGCTCCCCGATGACACTCATGGCATCATAAACAATACGCATAGCCAGGCTCTTCTTTCCTTGCTTCATCACCTTGTTAATGAGACAGGCTACGGTGACGCTGTTGTATCGGATATCAGGTTGGACTTCTCGCTCCGGAGGTCGATTTCTTCTCGGCATCCCTCTCTCCTATCAATCTGCTCGCTGCCCGCCTGCATACAAACAGGATACAAGATATGCCTTCTGTCCTGTATCCTGCCTTCACCCAGGATCATCCCCTGGAATAATGGAAACATCCGTCAAGGCCCAGTGACTAGTCCGCGGGCTTCCTAGTGCCGTATTTAGACCGCTGCTGGCTTCGTCCTTCCACCCCAGCAGCGTCCAGAACGCCCCGAACGATGTGGTAGCGCACTCCCGGCAAGTCCCTCACTCGGCCGCCACGCACTAACACCACCGAGTGCTCCTGTAGGTTATGTCCTTCGCCAGGGATATAGGCTGTGACCTCGATGCCATTGGTAAGGCGAACTCGGGCGATTTTTCGCAGCGCGGAGTTAGGCTTCTTGGGGGTCATAGTGCGCACTTGAATGCACACTCCACGCTTTTGTGGATTCCCTTCCTTAACCTTGAAGCGCTTCTGCTTGTAGGCATTATAGGAGTAATGCAGAGCTGGCGCTTTGCTCTTCCGCTCTTGCTTCTCACGCCCCTTCCGCACCAACTGATTGATGGTAGGCAAGATACCTCCCCTTACTCCACTGCCTCAGATTGTGAATAGAGATAAACTCACTCCGTATCAAGCACACGATCCTCGATTATACCACAAAGTCTCAAAGGTGTCAAGTACCTCCGAAACCCGGAGCTCGCAAGCCCAAGCCTAACCTTGGCACTCTCTCTTTCTGCTTTTCCTTGCCAAAGCGCGTGACCTTTCCATCATCGCCGATAGCTTGAACGGAAAGCCCTAGGCTTTGTAATTCCTTAACCAGAACCTGGAAAGATTCAGGGAGGCTTGGCTCTCGTATTTCCCCGCCCTTCACGATGGCCTCGTAGGCCTGCGCTCGGCCGGTTACATCATCGGACTTAATGGTGAGCATCTCCTGCAAGGTATGAGCCGCGCCATAAGCCTCCAGGGCCCAGACCTCCATCTCACCGAAGCGCTGGCCGCCCATCCGGGCCTTACCTCCCAGCGGCTGCTGGGTCACCAAGGAGTAGGGACCGGTGGACCGAGCGTGGATCTTGTCCTCCACCAGATGGTGGAGCTTCATCATATTCACTATCCCCACGGTGACCGGCCGGTCGAAGGACTCGCCGGTCTCACCATCGTAGAGAGTGACCTTGCCCGTGGTGGGCATAGGCTCTCCGTTTCTCTCGCTGTAGCTCACAGCCGCCGCCGCTAGATCCTCTGAGTCTACATCCGATGTATCCTGGCCCTGGGCCTCCAGCCAAAGCCTTAGACATAGGTCCCGGGCCCTCTGATCGGCCGCCTCACGCTCGTCCTGAGGTCGATCATCCCCTTCCCATACCAGCAGCTCCTCGGGCTCATAACCCAATTCCTGAAGCCATTCCTCCAAAGCTGACCGCCGAGCATAGACATGGTCATGGAAGAAACGGTCCCTATCATAGCCTTCACCCTCAAGCCAATGGGCTAGATAGAGTAAGCGGGCCTCCTCATCATCGCGCAGCGACTCGGTGTCGTACTCCATCTCTTGCAGCCAATCCCATGCCCGCCGTCCCACCTCTCGCCAGGCCTGGTCTATCAGCCAGGCCCTGGCCAGCTCGGCTGCGATCTCATCCTCACTGGCCCCATCGAACACCGGGGAGACAGCTTGGAATCCCAACTGCTCCGCAGCCCAGCCCAGGTGAGCCTCCAGGATCTGGCCGATATTCATCCGACCGGGCACGCCCAGGGGATCCAAGATCATCTCCACAGGGGTGCCATCCTTCAAGAAGGGCATATCCTCTATCGGGACTACTTTTGATACGACCCCCTTGTTCCCGTGGCGCCCCGCCATCTTGTCACCCGCGATCAGTTTCCGAGTCTGAGCAACGTGAACTTGAACTACCTGATTGACCCCGGTTGGCAGACCTGGGTGATCAGAGCGGTCGAAGGACTTGATGTCCACTACCTTGCCCCGCTCGCCATGGGGCAGAAGCAGGCTGGTGTTCTTCACCTCTCGGGCCTTCTCACCGAAGATGGCCCGCAACAGCTTCTCCTCTGGAGTTATGAGCTCCCTCTCTCCCTTGGGAGTGATCTTCCCCACTAAGATGTCATCGGGCTTCACCTCAGCTCCAATGTGGATGATGCCATTCCTATCCAGATTCCTCAGCGCATCCTTGCCAACATTGGGGATGTCCTGTGTGATCTCCTCAGGCCCCAGCTTGGTATCTTGAGCTTCCACTTCATGCTCGAGGATGTGGATTGAGGTATACTTATCCTCTCGGACTAACTCCTCGCTGACCAGGATGGCATCCTCATAGTTACCCCCCTTCCATGATAGAAAGGCCACCAACACATTTTGTCCTAGAGCTAGTTGACCCTGATCGGTAGAGGAGCTATCGGCCAGCACATCCCCCTTCTCAACCCAATCGCCCTTCTCCACGCTTGGATGCTGATCAACACATGTACTCTGGTTGGAGCGATTGAACTTACGCAGAGTGTAGGTGCGCTCGGTGCCATCCATCTGCCGAACCACGATCCGCCGACCATCTACGCTTATCACCTCACCAGGAGCCTGAGCCAGCACTAACTGGCCGGAGCCGAGGGCAGCCTGCTCCTCCATTCCAGTGATCACGCTGGGGGCCTCGGGTCGCAAGAGTGGCACCCCCTGACGCTGCTGATTGGCCCCCATCAACGCTCGGTTGGCGTCGTTATGCGCTAGGAAAGGAATTAAGGAAGCCGAGACTCCTACGATCTGCTTGGGCGAGACATCCATGTAGTCAATGCGGTCTATGTGCTCAAAGAGGAAATCCTCCCCCCTGCGGGCAGAGACTCTCTCTTGGGCAAACTGTCCTCGTTCATCGAGCTCTGCGTTCACCTGAGCGATTGTGTAGCGATCCTCCTCATCGGCTGAGAGATACTCTATGTCATCAGTGACATAGGGCCTCACAGCGATCTCCCGGTCAAGCCCCAACCCGACAATAGCCTCTGCCAGTTTCCCATCTACTCTAGCGCCCGCCTCAGCCACTATCTGGCCATCGCCAGGGGCTATCACATCCTCCCGCAAAGTGCGCCCCATCAGGGCCTCCCTAGTAGAGGGTACATTTCGCTTCACCTTACGATAGGGGGTCTCAATGAAGCCGTAATCATTTACGCGAGCATAAGTGGCCAGGCGTCCGATAAGGCCGATATTAGGGCCCTCAGGAGTTTCAAGGGGGCAAATGCGTCCATAGTGCGTTCGATGCACATCGCGCACCTCGAAGCCCGCGCGTCGACGGTGCAGGCCACCCGGCCCCAAAGCAGAGAGTGTACGCTTATGAGCCAGCTCGGCCAGGGGATTAGTCTGCTCCATGAACTGTGAAAGCTGGCTGCTGCCAAAGAAATCGCGGACGGCGGCTTCGAAAGGGCGAATGTTAACCAGCGAGGCGGGGGTCATCTGCTCCGGATCGCGGGTATTCATCCTCTGCCGCACCACGCGCTCCATCCGTAGCAACCCCCATCGCAGCTTATTGCGCAGCAGTTCCCCCACAGTGCGGACTCGTCGATTGCCCAGATGGTCAATATCATCAGGCCCCGCTAAACCATTGTTGATGCGGATCATATGCCTGACCAGCTCCACTACGTCGCGTTTGGTCAGCACTCGGACCTCTAACGGGATGTCGAGTTGGAGCCGCTGATTGATCTTGTACCGTCCCACCTCACCCAAATCGTAGCGTCTAGGGTCAAAGAACCGGTTTCTCATGTACTTCAGGGCATTGTCCAAGGTGAGTGGATCGCCGGGTCGCATGCGTCGAAAGAAATCCAGCAGCGCCTCCTCAGCGATAGAGCGTTCCTCCTCAAGCTTCCAGGAAGGCTCCTGACCCATAGTGGCTTCAATGTAAGAGCGATCGGGCACATTGTCCACTTCTTCAAAGAGCTCCCAAAGCTCCTGATCATCCCCCTCGGTTAGGAGCTCTGAATCCCGGCCATCATCCATCGCAGCTAGTGCCCTTAAGAAGATGGTCACCGGAATCTTGCGCTTGCGGTTGACCCTGACCTTAATATAGCCGCGTTTGTAGGTCTCGAATTCCAACCAGGCCCCCCGATCGGGGATCAGCTTAGCCTGACTGAGAATTATACCTGCAGTCCGATCTCCCTCAGCCTCAAAATACATTCCTGGGGAGCGGATCAACTGGTTGACAACAACCCGTTCCGTGCCATTGACGATGAAAGTTCCACTGGCGGTCATACGCGGGAAATCGCCAAAGAATATCTCTGATTCCTGTATCTCCCCTGTCTCGCGATTGATCAAACGGGTGGTCACCCACAGGGGGCTGTTATAAGTGAGGTCCATGTCCCGACACTCCTCCTCACTATGCTCCGGCTCCCCAAGGCGATAGTCACCCAGATGAAGCTCCACATTACCGTTAAAGCTACTGATAGGTGAGGTTCCATCGAACAACTTTCTTAAGGTAACGTCAATGAAGCGCTGGTATGATCGCAGCTGTACCTCAATCAGTTCTGGCAGAGGCTGCACATCCGGAATCTGTCCATATGACTTTTGGGTAGTTAGAGAATGATTTTTTATCATCACAGCTTATTCCCTCCTCCAGAATCACTTACCCAGCCTGATACTCACTCGCCACCACATGCAAGACCTCTACGGGCTATCCCAAAATGAGTGGAGGCATAGATAAAGAGGCACCGAAGAACGAAGTGAGTGTGGTTATGCTTAGCACAACCACAGCTTATAGCCTTTTTGCCCACTGAAAGATTTTTCTAGTGGGCCCAGTGTTGGAAAAAATGAATTTGAGAGAGTTCTCTACAAGTTACAGGGCATCGTGCCCTGGGGATAGAACGAGGGTTCAAAGTGGTAGGTTGAGAGAACGAGGATAAGGAAAGCGATCAGGGCCTCAGCGAAAACGATACTGAAGGGCCAAACCGCTGATTTATATTGTACCATAAAATGTCAGACTTGTCAACTACTTCGTGGACAATCCTACGCGAGGCTCTCCCCGCAGCGCTTCCGATAGTCGCAATGCCGACAGCGGTTGGGATTGGCGTGGCTGGGAGATACATCGTCAGCCTCCAGCAGGGAACGCATCTCGGCCAGGGTATTGAGGAGCTGACGCCGCAATCTAGGGGTGTAATCAATGGTGAAGACGCCATTGGAGTACTTGATGAGGCCATAGGGCGGGGGCTGGCCATACTTATCCTCCACCAGGAGGCAGTAGGCCGCCAGTTGCAACCGATGGGAGAGGTAGGGGGTTGAGGGGCGGGAACTCGACTTCACCTCCACGGGGATAACGTGCCCTGATTCTTCCACCAGGTAGTCGGGCTTGCCGGTCAGTTGGTAGCGCTCAGAGAAAAGAGGACGATCTGGCCGCCTCCAAGCCCCGGTATCAGAGTAGAGGATTGGGCCAGAGGGCAAGCCGCTCCGCTGACGCAGCCCTCTGGCCCGTAGCCAGGCCGCCAGCGCCGACAAGGCCAGAAACAGGGTCAGCAACGCCAATCCCATGCTCATCCCACCCCTTTCTCGTCGTAATCACTTTCCCGCTTGGGATGGCCAAAAGGCCAGGCGGTGATGGTCACTGGGACACCCTCGGGATCCCAGGAGGTAAGCCAGGCAGCATCCTCCGGAGCCAGTCTGATGCACCCGTGCGAGGCGGGGCTACGCCCCAGCTCCTCAAGATCCAGGTACACTTTGTTGCCAGCCTCATCCAAGGTATAGGGGATACTGTGCAGGAGGACATCTCCCCCATCGCTGAACAGATACCAGCCATCATCCTGATGGGTGCCGAAGGCCTCGAAAGTGCCCACGTACTTTCCCACCCTCCCGCTCCACTCCGGAGTCTGCTTCTGAGGATCGGGGAAGCCAGTGCTCACGGGGAAAGCCCTTATCTCGCGCCACCCCTCGAAGACATGCATGGTTTGAGTAGCCTGATCAACGAGGATGTAGCACCCCCTCTCGTCAGCGCCCAGCCGCACCACTGCTGGCAGGGAGGGCAATGGCTTCACGGAGCGAGGGCCATGAACTGGGGGAGTGGGGCTGACTATGCTAGGCGTGACGATCTGCGACGACGCAGGTATCGTGGGCTCAGGTGTAGAAGTCGGTGCCGGGGCGGGCATCGGCGTATGAGTGGAAGAGGGTAGGAGGGTGGGCTGCCTGGTGGCCGATGCTGTAGGTGTGGCGGCCAGAGGCGCCTCGGGCGGTGGAGTGGCCAAGGGAGGCTTCGTGGAGAGGTGAGTCCACAACAAGCCCCCGATGAGCAGGGGAAGGATGGCGACGCACAGGTGAGGCCAGAGCTTGCGTAGCACGCTAGTGTCCCATCCCTCTCAACAGGAGGGCAATCAGGCAGAGGGCCATCAGTCCGACCAGGATGAGGGCCCAGCGGCGCAGGCGCCTAGAGGCGGCCACGGCCCCTCCATGCTGGTTGTGAAAATTCCGGCCCCGATCCAGCTCCTCGCCATTGGCTGGAGTCAAGCCCTGCACTCGGTTCAGCCACCAGGCCCTAGCGCAGTAGGCATATTGTTCAACCTCGCTGGCGCGGATAATTTGATCGCTCATTCAGCGGTGACCTCTCTAGCTCCTTGAGATCGAGTAGGGCTACCGGTGGAACCCGATATGCTGCTCCCCCTGAAATCCCTCCTCTGATGTCTTGATCTCGCCGTACTTGCCCTCGAACTTCTCCAGGTTCTCACCCAGCGCCCGATGCAGCAGCTTGGCGTGCATAGGGGTCATCACGATGCGGGCGTGGACTTTGGTGCGCCGTGTGCGGGGCAGAAGACGAGCGAAGTCAACCACTATCTCCGAGGGGGAGTGGGTGATGACGGCGAAGTTAGAATAGATGGCCTCCAGTTCCTCGGGCAACTGTATGCTGACCTGATGGGTTTGCTGAGCAGCTTTTCTAGCCATAGAGTCTCCTTTCCGCGCTCTACTGAGTATCCGCCGAGTTTTCGTGGGCTTCGAGGCAACTGGCCGATCGTTCCTACGGTGTCTATCGGAACCCACCCCGAGCGGCGATGGGCCAGACAGCCTCCACCACGCCGTCGCGCAGGGCATAGAACTCGTCGTGAAGGTTGATGGTGGTGCAGCCGTGGCTGGGAATGAGCTCGATCTTCTCCCCTAGCCGCAGTCCTGCGTCCGCTTGCCCAGTCATCTGTACAGGCAACTGGAGATGGCCGTGCTCCTCCGAAAGCTTTATCAAGGTGATCCCCTCCCGGCCCACCACCTCCGGCATACCGAACTCAGGGGTGATGGCCTTCATTCCAGCGTCGGTGATGGCCACGCCGGGGCGGGGGATGCTGATGACGGTGGCCAGGCAGGTGAGGGCGCAGTCGAAGGGGATACCTGTGTCACGATAGCGCCTATCCATCGTGGCGTAGGAGCCGGCCTGGATCTCGGTCACGCCCGGATAGGCGCCGCTTATTGTGACGCTTTCTTAAGGTGCTTTCAGTATAGTGCGCTTTGAGCGAAAGTCAATCCATTGGTTGTTGCACGAAGGGGGGAAAGTGTGACAAGGTTGACCTCATAGATGCTGGAGGGCAATTTGACAGTTGGAGCGAAATGTGGTATCCTTTTATCACAATCGCATAGGCGGATGATCATCTCATCCAGAGAGGCGGAGGGACCGGCCCTGTGAAGCCTCGGCAACCAAGATAGTTTGATGCATGCTATGGTGCCAATTCCGGCAGAAGGTTTTCTGGAAGATGAGAGGAGTCAATCAACACTTGAAACCTCTTCATTTTCGGGAAGAGGCTCTTTTATTTCTGATTATAAGCCCCTCGTCTCCTTCACGGGGGGTTTAAACGGGACTTGAGGGGAGATCATGGCACATAGACAGGGGCTCTCGACCCAAGCCGTGCACAGCGGCGAGGATAAAATTAAGCCCTACTACTCGCTCACCACGCCCATCGTACAGACTTCGACCTACGTCTTCGAGGACACAGCTGCGGTCATTGAGCACATGCAGCGCAAAGAGGAGCCTTCACCTCCTCCGCGGGGGGAGTACGGCCGCTACGGCAATCCCACCCAGGCTACGGTGGAGCGGAAACTGGCAGAACTGGATGGCGGTGAGAAGGCGCTTGTCTTCTCCTCTGGGATGGCGGCTGTGACCACGGCGCTGCTTTCTTTACTGTCCGAGGGCAGCCATCTCATCATCACCGACGATTGCTACCACCGAACCCGTTCCTTCTGCACTCAGTTTCTATCCCGCTTCGGCGTCGAGACCAGCGTCGTGCCAGTGGGTGATTACAAGGCCCTGGAGGATGCGATCAATCCCCGTACCCGCCTTTTCTTCTCCGAGTTGCCCACCAATCCCTACCTGCGCTGCCTGAACATGGAGCGCGTGGTGGAGATCGGCCGACGCCACTCCGTGCTCATCATGATGGACTCCACCTTGGCCACGCCCTACAATCTCCGCCCTCTGGAATGGGGAGCGGACATAGTGCTTCACAGCGGCACGAAATATCTGGCCGGCCATAACGACATCCTCTGCGGAGCGCTGGTCGGCTCGCCGGAATTTCTGGAGCCTATCAAGGAGACACAGGCTTCCCTGGGAGGCGTGCCAAGTCCGCAAAATGCCTATCTTCTTCTGCGAGGGCTGAAGACTCTGGGGGTGCGTTTGCCCAAGCAGAACGCCAATGGCCAGGCCGTGGCCGAATACCTGGAGACGCGGCCCGAGATCGCTAAAGTATGGTATCCGGGGCTGCCCAGCCATCCAGATCATGGGATCGCAGCCCGGCAGATGAGGGGTTTCGGCGGCGTGGTCACTTTCGAGATCAAGGGCAACTTGGAGACAGCGGGCCGTCTCATCGACGAGTTGCAGATGCCTTACATCGGCCCCAGCTTTGGCGGTGTGGAATCCCTTGTGGAGCAGCCAGCGCTGATGAGTCACTTCGCGCTGGGTCCGGAGGAACGAGAAGCTGTAGGTATTAAGGATACCCTGATCCGCTATTCCCTGGGCATTGAGGATGCCGAAGACTTAATCGCCGATCTGGCTCAGGCACTCGATAAAATCGAGGCAACGAGGGAGTGAAATGCCCCCAAATCATTTTAGCCAGATCCAATGGAGGATACGGTGAACGGGGCTGACCGAGAAAGGAGGAGTATCGTGGATCTAGGATTGAAGGATAAAACGGCTTTGGTAGCAGCCAGCAGTCGAGGGTTGGGGAGGGCCATTCCAATTCGATTCGGGCCGCAGTGATAGGTATGGCCAAGACCATCGCCACTCAGTTCGCCGCCCAGGGGATCACAGTGAACAACGTCTGCCCCACCTACACCCTCACCGAGCGGGTGGAGAACCTGGCCCGAGCGCGAGCGGAGCGGGAGGGAATCAGCTACGATGAGGTGCTGGATATCTATCGGGAGCGAATACCCGCCCGACGATTAGGAGAGCCGGAGGAGGTAGGCGCCCTGGTGGCCTTCCTGGCCTCGGAGCGAGCGGCCTTCATCAATGGGGCCACTATCCAGATTGACGGGGGAGCGTATCGAGGGCTGCTGTAGGAGGCGCCCATGCTGGTGATGAAGTTCGGCGGCACATCGATCGGCAGCGCTCAGGGTATGAGAGCTGTAGCGGAGATCATCCAACGGACGTGGAGGGAGCATCCGCAACTGGCGGTCGTAGTCTCGGCCATGAGCGGGGTGACCGATCAACTGACCGACGCGGCGCGGGCGGCCGCCGAGGGACGGATGGAGGAATGCGAGGGAATCCAGGCCAGCCTCCTGGATCGACACATGGGGGTGTGTCAGGAGTTACTGGCCGATGCGGATCAGGGGCAGGCTATGCGCACTTTCATCGCCGAACGGATGGCCGAGCTGGAGCGCTTCTGCCAATCCATCGCCGTCATGGGCGAGGTCACCGTGCGGGGGCTGGACATGGTCTCCGCTATCGGAGAGAAGCTGTCAGCCGCTATTCTGTCCGCGCTGCTGCGCGCTCAGGGCGTGCCAGCGGAGTGGATGGACGCCAGCCAGATGCTGGTGACCGATGACCGCTTCGGCGCGGCCAATCCGCTGCTCGCTGAGACGAGGGACAGGCTGGAGGAGCGCGTTCGTCCCCTCATGGAGCGTGGGCTGATCCCGGTCATCACCGGCTATATCGGAGCCACCTCCGAGGGGGTGCCCACTACCCTGGGGCGGGGTGGAGGAGACTACTCGGCGGCGATCATCGGCGCCTGTCTGGAAGCGGACGAGGTATGGATCTGGAGCGACGTGGATGGCATCCTCACCGCCGATCCCAACCTGGTGCACGAGGCGCGCACGCTGGAGGAGCTATCTTACGTGGAGGCGGCCGAGCTGGCCTACTTCGGGGCGGAGGTGCTGCATCCTAAGACCATTAAGCCCCTGGAGGAACGGGGAATCCCTCTGCGAATCCTGAACACCTTCAATCCCGATCACCCTGGCACGCTGATAGTCAAGAAGCCCTCGGCGGAGCGCCCTCGCACGCGGGCCATTATCTCCACCCGGGGGCTCAGCCTGCTGACAGTGCAGGGAAGTGACGACGCGTGGACGCCCCAGATGGCAGCGCGGGCGCTAAGCTGCCTGGGGCGGGGAGGGGTGGAGGTGCTAATGTTCACCCAGTCCTTCTCCGAGCGCAATCTGAGCCTAGTGGTACGGCTGGGAGATACAAGATCCAGCCTGCGGTTGCTGCGCCAGGAGTTTGCCAATGAGCTGGACCGGGGCCTGGTCGCTCCCCTGGAGGGGGGACAGGAGGTGTCGACCATCTCGGTGGTGGGCGGGCCGGGGGAGGATGGACAGGGGGTTGTGCCCCGCGCCTTCGCTGCGCTAGGTGGACGAGGGATGACAGTTATCTCTACCGTCCAGGCCTCCTCTGAGTACAACGTCTCCTTCGTCGTGCCCGAGGCGGAGATGGCAGCTACGGTGAGGCTGCTGCATCGGGAGTTGATGTAATGGACCTTGAGGAGCTACCTCGATCCGACCATGATGTGATCCCGCGCCAGCCGGGGACTTATGTGCTTCTCCTGCATCTTCT
The DNA here is from genome assembly GCA_034718215.1 of Chloroflexota bacterium. Classification (GTDB taxonomy): domain Bacteria; phylum Chloroflexota; class Anaerolineae; order JAYEMR01; family JAYEMR01; genus JAYEMR01. Next base: position 18,172 of record JAYEMR010000127.1, on the reverse strand, counting down.
CTCTCCAACCGAGATCCGGGTTGGGAAGCTGGGAACCTCTCGTTTTCCTACAGGTTGGTACACCTATGTGGGCAGTGCGCTTGGACCGGGAGGGCTGGCAGCTCGCCTGGCCCGTCATCAACGGCGCAGGCGGCTGCATTGGCACATTGACTACCTACTGGCCCTTTCGGGGCTGGTCGAGATCTGGTGGACGGTATCCCCTAAGCGATGGGAATGCGTCTGGGCCCAGGCTTTGAAGGGGCTGCCTGGAGCGGCGATACCCATGCTGGGTTTTGGCGCCTCTGACTGCCGCTGCTCGACCCATCTGCTCCATTTTGACCATCATCTCTCTCCCTCCGCCCTGGCCGCTCAACTGGAGGGACCCTGCACCATACATCGCACTCTCCTGTCGGGATAGCACACCAAGTGGGTTTGCCCTCTAGGATCGCAATACCACTGTACTTTGAGGCGTGTAATCAGCCAGTAAGTAAAGGAAGGAGGAAGATGCCAATTTACGAGTTTAGATGTCCCAGGTGTGGTAAAAAGATGGAAAGACTCTTTCTTTCCCCCAGAAAGTATGAGGAGAAAGAAGCCCCCAATTGTCCCATTTGCGGGACTAAGATGAACAAGATACCATCTCTGGTGGCTAAAGCTATAAACGCTCCAACTGATGCTGGAGACGAAGAGAATTGGAAGAGAGTTCACTCTTATGAGTTAGAGGCGAAGAGATACCTCAAGGAAGGAAAAAGGGTAGCAGCAAGCAGAACCTACGAAGAGGCTGCTAAGAGGACAGAGGAAACAGGTAGCGATTTTTCGAGAGTCGCCAAGCGTAAGTTTCTCACTAAGGCGAGGGAAGTGTGGCCCTCGTCATGAATGCTGGGACCTCCATCCCTTCGCATCTTTCGTTGGGATGGAGAGGTGTGGACAGAGATGATCCCTGCGCCACTGGACCCAGCGTCGGGATAGTGGAACAGCTTGATCACATGGCATAGTTTTCCTGCTTGCGCAGACGGGCCTGCTTGCGCAGACAGGCCTGCCTGCCGCAGGCAGGAGCGAAAGGAGATGCAAAGATGAGAATCACAATGATTTACGAAAACAGCACCTTGGATCCTGAATTATCCCCAGCCTGGGGGTTCTCCTGTCTGGTGGGCGAGGACCTCCTGTTTGACACCGGTGGGGATAGTCCCAGGCTACTCTCCAACATGGAGAAGATGGGGATAGATGCAAAGGGGATAAAGACTTTGATTCTGTCCCACGCCCATGGCGATCACATTGGCGGGCTGGAGGGCATCCTGAGCGCTAGCGAAGAGCTCACTATCTATGTGCCTCGTTCTTTCCCCTCCAGCTTCAAAGATCAGGTCAGGGCCCATGCCAGACTGGTGGAGGTACACGAGCCTAGGGAGATCACCGAGGGGATCTATACAACCGGGGAGATGGGGAGGGCTATCCGTGAGCAATCACTCGTTTTGAGCACAGAGCAGGGTCTAGTGGTGATCACTGGATGTGCCCATCCGGGCATCGTGAGCATCGTGGAGCAGGCTAAAGAGGTAGTCAAGGGAGAGCTCTACCTTGTCTTGGGCGGGTTCCATCTGGGCAGCGCAAGCAGGGCCCAGGTCGCCGACATCATCGCCAGCTTCCGGAGGCTAGGAGTGCAGAAGGCGGCTCCCTGTCACTGCACTGGGGAGCGGGCGATAGGGATGTTTGCCGAAGAGTACGGGGAGGACTACATCGAGATCGGCGTGGGGAAGGTCCTGGAGATATGACCCAATAAGGCGAGAGCTGAGCATTAACGCGCGATGCTCGAAGCCGTCGCGAGGAGGAAGATGAAGGACGAGAAAAACTTGTGCAGATGGTATGATGAGACATCGGCCATGAAAAGGGCCTATACCCTCCTTCCCTCGCCCCTGACCTAGGATGCACTCACAAAGGAGGCAACATGGATCTACTGCGTTCGTTGCTGGAAACGAAGGAACTATCCCCGCCGATTCCAAAGAATGAAAGGGAATCGCTAACCAGCACTCTTGGCGAAGCGACGGGAATGCAGGTCTATCATCGTTCTATCACTGCGCTGGGAGGAGTGATCTTTTTCCTCGGAAGTCAGGGGCGGGGGAAACTGCTGGGGCTGCTTTACGAGGAGACCTCTCCCGACGCGGCCCGCTTCAGCGGCGAGGAGAGGGGGATCGAGCTGGATCAACTTACGCTGCGGCTCTGCCCTACGAACCACGCCAACGCTGTCGCCCTGCGCCGCACGCTGCCCTTCACCTCCCCTCAGCTGCTAGGTGTACATAAATCCGTCGGCTGTGGGGATCGGCTGGGGCTGGCCACCCCCGGCCACGTGCGAGCGGTGCGCGACACCGGAATCGCCCCCATCTTCGCCCAGCAGTCCATCCGCGAGATGGAGCGCACGGATCGCACGCCCAACGAGGTGATGGACGACGCCACCTGGGGTGTTCTTCAAGAGGGCTGGCGTGAGGGGTTCGGAGCCGACGCCGACCACCTGAAGACCACTGACGACGTTGACCGCTGCGTGGAATCGGGCTTTACTTTCTACACCGTGGACCCTGGCGATCACGTGGACAACGCCGCGGCCACGGACACAGCGGAGACGCTGGTTGATAAGGTCGCTGCTTTACCCTGGGATGCGCTGGAGAGCTCACCGCAGGAGATGCGCGCGGCTTACCTGGACCAATCATTCGATCTGGGCGCCGGGGTGATGGTCAGCTTCTCTGAGGAGATGCTGCTTCGCGCCGTTGCCAAATGCGGGCGGGCGGTGGCTCACGCGGCTACTATGTACCATCACCTAGTAGAGCGGATGGGATCAGGGCGCAACTTCGAGCTGGAGGTGTCCGTGGACGAGACGGAGACGCCGACCACGCCGGCGGAGCACCTCTTCGTGGCCCGGGAGCTGAAGCGGCTTGGCGTGCGCTTGGTGAGCCTGGCCCCGCGCTTTGTGGGCCGATTCGAGAAAGGGGTGGATTACATCGGCGATCTGGAGGAGTTCGAGGCGGAGCTGGCCCGTCATGTGGCTGTCGCCCGCGCCATGGGGCCTTACAAGATCAGCATCCACTCTGGCTCGGATAAGTTCAGCATCTATCCCATCATCGCCAGAGTGGCTGGCGATTTGGTGCACCTGAAGACCGCTGGCACAAGCTACCTGGAGGCTCTGCGGGCCATCGTCGCTATTGATCCTGCCCTCTTCCGCGAGATACTCGCTTTTGCCAAAGAACGGTACGCCACCGACAAGGCCACCTATCACGTCTCCGCCGACCCAAGCCGCTTCCCCGATCCCCAGCGCCCAGCCGATGACCAACTGGCCGGAGTGCTGGCTGACCTCGACGGGCGACAGCTTCTGCACGTCACATTCGGCTCAGTGCTGACCGCGCGCGATACAGACGGGAGCTACCGTTTCCGCGACCGATTGCTGGAGGCTCTCTCTGCAGACGAGGAGGTCTACTACGATCTTCTGGAAGCCCACATTGGCCGGCACCTGGCTCCCTTCGTTTAGCTCGACATTAGATTCCGGGCCAAGTGTCATCGCGAGGAACGGTTTTGCGACGAAGCCTTGGCCACCCGTGCCGGGTACAAGCACCTGTCCGCCGACAAGCGGGGGACAGGCAATCTCCAATCCGCGAAGTGGGGATTGCTTCGCTTTCGGCTCGCAATGACACCACAAGTTTCTTAGTGGGGAGTGCAATATGAAGCTGAGCATCGTCCTATCCACCCAAGCCACCTCTTTTGGTGCCTTGGCCTACAGCAGCGATTTCGCCTCCCATGTGCGCCGCATAGCCGAGCTGGGCTACGACGGCGTGGAGCTGGCCGTGCGCGATCCAGCCCCGCTGGACGCAGAAACCGTGGCTGATATCGTGGCCGGGGCTGGATTGGAGGTGCCGGCCATCGGCACTGGCCAGGCATACGTCGAGGAGGGCCTGTCTTTCACCTCCCCCGATCCCGAGGCCCGATTCGAGGCCATAGCCCGCATCCAGGCCCAGGCCGACCTCGCGGCCCATCTCGACGCTCAAGTGATCATCGGCCTCATCCGGGGGAGGCTGGCGGAGGAGGTGAGCAGCGAACAGGCGATGGGGTGGCTGATCGAAGCGCTGCGGGAGTGTGCGGAATACGCGGCCCAGAGGAGGGTGCGACTGACCTTCGAGCCCCTCAGCCGCCTGGACACCGATCTGATCAACACCGTGGGTGAGGCTCTATCGCTGCTGAGGGAGGTGGAAGCTCCCAATCTGGGGTTGCTCCTCGACACCTTCCACATGAACATCGAGGAGCCCTCGATCTGCGCCTCGCTGGTGCGGGCTGGAGGGCACATCACCCATGTTCACATAGCCGACTCCAACCGCTGGTACCCTGGCGCGGGCCACGTGGACTTCGCCGAGATCACAGCCACGCTCGAGGCCCTTCATTACGAGGGCTATCTCTCCGCCGAGATCCTGCCTGAGCCCGATTCCGACACCTGCACCGCGCGCACTATCGCCCACATGCGCCCCCTTTTAGCTCGCCTTTGAGATCTCCTCGCCAGAGGGCCTGAGGGTTAACCAGCGCGTCCATCGCTCGCTGCCAGGGAGCAGCTGGCTCCATATCTCCCGGTCCTCCCTCCCAAAGGTGCCCAGCCCCACCAGCAGGAGCAGATACACCAGGCTCGCCAGGGGGATCAGCACGAGCAGGTTGAGCCTGGAGCGCAGCCCCCTAACGACCAGCGCCATAGCCGCGGTGGCTAGGATCGGCCGCCAGAAGAGGTGAGCCCAGGGCACAGGGGTCAGATTTCGGCGCACGCACCAGTAGAAGGGAGCCAGCAGCGCCAGTTCGGACAGGACGGTGATAACCGCCGAGGCCCGATAGCCGTAGAGGGGAATGAAGATGAGGTTAGTGGTCAGGTTGAAGGCCACGCCGATGAGGAATGCCTTGGTGAGAAACCGCTGCTGCTCAATGGCGATGAGCACGTACTGGGTTACCTGATTCACGCAGCTGAGGGGGAAGAACCAGATGAGGAGCCGAAGCGCTGTAGCGGCGTGAGGGAGGTACTCTGGGCCGCCGAAGAGCAGGATGATCTCCCGAGCGTAGAAGGCGGTGAGCAGGCAGGCAGGCAGGCTCAGCGCGGCCAGATACTTGATGGAGAGGAAATAGGCGCGGATGAGCGAGTCGCGGGCTGAGTCGGCGAAGCGGGAGATGATAGGGAAGAGGGCCACGGTGAAGCTGGAGGGTATGATGATCAGCCCATTGAGGAACTTGTAGGCCGTGGTGTACCAACCCACGACGATGTCCCCTCTCATCGGCTGTAGGAGCGTGACATCCATGCGGAAGAAGAGCGTGGACAACAGATGAGTGAGCATCAGGGGATAGGATTCGTCCAGGATCTCCCGGCTCAGCGACGGGTCGAACTCCACTTCAGGCCTCAGCAGGCGCGCGCGGGCCAGCCACAGCAGGATGGCCAGCGTGATCAGGTTGACCACCACCGATACCCCCGCCAGGCCGACGAAGCCCCAGCCCACAAGCAGCACCAGCGCCCCCAGGCTCACCTTCAGTACCGTGGTCACGGTGGTGACTAGAGCTGGGTACTCCATCTGCTCGAAAGCGTTAAAAAGTGAAGAGAGGGCGGTGGAGAGGTTGCCGGGGATGAGCGCCAGCCCCAGGAGCAGCAGAGCCAGGATGGTGTCCCTCGGCAGTGCGAAAGCCCCCCGCCACACCCCAATGAAAGCGGCTAAGAGTATCGCCGCTACCCCACAGAGGATCATCCTCAGGATGGCGGTGTTAGAAAGATAGCGGTTGGCCTGGGAACGATCCTTGGCCACCTCTCGCGTGAGCAGCGTGTTGAGCCCAAAATTGGTGAGGATCTCGAAATAGCCGATGACCACGATGGCGAAAGCGTACTTGCCCGCCCCCTCAGGCCCTAGCACCCGCAGCATCAGCATGGCGAAGGCGGTGTCAATCCCCTTGTTGAGCAGCGACAGGAACATGGGCGTCAGGCTGTTCTTGGCCAGCCGCTGTACCTCCGTCTTCTCTTCCCTCTCTCGATAGAACCGCCTCCAGAGGAAGATAGCCACCAGTAACAGAGATATCACCCCAGCGATGAAAGAAACGTATAGCCCCAACTTCAGTGACAGAGGAGTGTACTTGAACCGCACCAGCCAGTCGCCACGCTTAAGCTGCACGGCCCGAAAATTGCCATCAGCGCGGTAGATCGGCACCTCGCTTTCAGCCTCCACCCCTAACTTGGAACCTGCCCGTCTCCTGCCTGCGCAGACAGGGTCCGACGGACAGGTAACTTGCAACTTGGAACTTGTGTACGCCTTCCACCCCGGGAAGTAGCTGTCGAGCAGCACGAGGAAGCCAGGGTCTGGCATGTGGGCCTCGACCAGCACCTCGTTGGGGCCGTAGGATAAGACTTTAGCCGTGCAGTCCCCGGCGTGAGGATTCATAGGCAGATCGAGCGCCGGCTCCTCCTCCAGGAGGACGTAGGCCCGGGGGTTGATCCGCTGCAGCTCACTCTCCCGCTCCTCGCGATCGGGGACCACACGCGCCTCGCGTACCACAAAGGCCCGGGGCAGGAACTCCTCGTTGCGGTAAACCATCAGATCCTGGTCGTAGACCAGCTTCCAGGCGGGATGGTGGAAGGGGCGGGTGGTGAGGATGTATTTGACGTTGAGCAGATCCAGGAGCTGGGAGTCGAGGGAGTGCAGACCGAAGAGAGGGGAGATGCGATTGTAGAGCAGCTGGCCCTGATGCTCGATGAGCTCCATGTAATCGGCGTACTGCTTGGGGATGAGGGAATCGTAGCCCCGTACATCATAGAGCCCGTAGTACATTCCCACGTTGGCGTTGAAGGTTCTGCTATCCTGCTCCAATGTGGTGAAACGGTATAGGTCGGGATCGGATTGCAGGAAATCCACCACCGGCGGCTTGAACTCCGCCAGCTTGGGGTCGGCCGCGGAGTTGAAGCCGTAGCTGAAGAGGAGGAGATCGGCCGCCAGCAGGGCCAGGGCCGCCACCTGCCACAAAGGCAGACGGCCCCACCGCGTCCGCCAGGCCCTCCCCGAGCGGCTCAGGAGCAGCACCCCACCGCTGGCCGCCAGAAGGGAGCCGAAAAGCGCTAGATTCCCCACCTCGTAGGAGTAGAAGAGCTCCCAGCTGGCGAAGGCATAGGGTGCCTTGGCCAGCGCGGTGAAAACTTTGCTCAGCAGCGGCTTCAGGGGGTTTATGAATATCCAGCTGAGGAGCAGCGCCGCCAGCGTGCCCACTCCTACCAGCAGTGCCCCCCAGCCCAGCCAGGGAAGTGAGCGAGACTTCCGGTCCTTGGATAGCGCATCGGCGCCCAGGCCAGCCATCACCGCCAAGCTGAAGGTGTAGGGGAACACCCAGCGGAAGGGGGAGTGTAGCTGGCTGATGCCCGGCAGGAGGAAGATCAGACGGTAAAGAGGGGTGCCGAAGATGAAGGCGAGCGACAGGAGGGCGAGAGGGGCGAAGATCCAGAGGGCTGAAGCGTGGAGCGGGGAGCGGGGAGCGCGTTGTGTGATGCAGCGGAGCAGGGCCAGGGCGGCCAGCAGCAGGGGCAATATCCCCAGGTAGGCTCCGCCCTCCACATAGTTTTTGATCCCCCAATCGGTGGAGGTGACCGGTTGGCCGTAGAGGTTGCGAGTGACAGGGACCCACCTCCAGCGGAGGAGGTCGAACACCCTGTGCTGGGAGGGGTTGCCGAAGAAATCGGGCACCAGGAAGGCGATTACACGGCGGAGGGGATAGGCCCAGCCCACGATCTGCTCGTATGTGACCTCGCCAGCTCGGAAGGAGCGGGTGACCAGCTCATACAGAGGTATGTACTGGGCAGCTCCCAAACCCATCCCCAGCCCCACCAGGGACAGGCACCACAGCCCGGTCCGCGCCGCTGCCCACACACCCACCCAGCCCCGACTTCTCTCCTGCCTCCACCACACCAGCCCGATGCGCGCTAGGGCGTAGTAGGCCATCACCAAGAGCACGTAGTAGGTGATCTCCACGTGCCCGGCCAGCAGATGCATCCCCAGCCCCACCGCGCCGCCCGCTATCTCCAGCAACGGCGCTCGCTCCTCGCCCCGCTCCCAGCGCTGCACGATCCGCTCCAGCATCATAAGCAGCAATGGCAGCCAGCAGGCGGCGGCGATGATCATGGTGAAGACGACGCTCACCACCATGAAAGCGGATAGCATGTAGGTGATGGCCCCCACGAGCGCCCCGAAGGTGCCGACCCGCAGCGTCCGCAGGAAGAGATAGGTGAAGAGGCCGGCCAGCGTGAGCTGCAGCCAGGTGAAGTAGCTGTAGGCTCGCACGATGGGCATGATGTAGAAGAGCAGGCTGAAGGGGTACATGGCCGAGTGCTGGCCCGCGGCCAGGAAGGGTACCCCGCAGAAGAGGTAGGGGTTCCACAGCGGGAGCGTGCCCTTCCGCAGGCACTCCACGATGAATCTCTTCCAGACGTAGTTCTCCAGGATGAGGTCGCTCAGGAGGCTGTTGTGGGGGGGGAGTTCTACGCTGAGCTGCTCGGCGAACTGGTGGTAGGGCTCCCACTCGAAGAGGTTGTCGAAGGGAAGCAGTGTCCTCCCCGTGAAGAGCACCGGCCAAAGCAGGATGGCTGGCAACAGAGCCAAGATGAGGATAGGAATCAGATGGGATCGGAAGCGTCTCAAGGGTCAACTCCTGGGGGATGGAGTAACGAGTGGATGAGTAACAAGTAAACGAGGACAACCGTCCGTTTCATTCCCTCGTCCGTTGTAAGCGTCACAGCTCCGCCTTGTTCAGCTCATCCTGGAGCGCTGCGAGCCCTCGTACAGCGCTTGCAAGGTCCCTCCCTGGCGCAGCGGATCGCGGATCGCTCCTCGCCGGTAGTAGTTTTCGCCTCGTCGGAAGCTCTTCTCGGTGCACAGGAGTTGAATGTCCTCTTCGGTTAACGGGGGTGAATCCTCTCTTCTCTCATCGGTCATCTACCATCAGCCTCCATCCGGCAATGGCCCTCTCCTCCCCCAAGGTTGGGGGAGAGGTCGGGGGTGAGAGCCACCTCCCAAGTCATTTTTAGAAAAAAATGTCGACTATGGAAAGTCGACCTACAACATATCGAAGATAAAGCCTCTTCCCCACCATATCTCGTAGGGCGCATTTCCGTACGTGCCGTTTTTCGGTAGTCACCCCCTATGGTGTTGGTGATGTAGAGAGCGGCATCGTCATTGGCCCTCACCCACCCCTGCCCTTCGGGCACCCCCCCCTCTCCCACCTGTACCAGGTACTGGCAAAATTGGGAGAGGGAGGGGATCGGGGGGAAGGAGAGGGCAGATTAAAACGCCCTCCAATACCACCAACACCCAACAGGGGGACTACCCGTTTTTCAACAGAGCCAATATACTCATTTTGTTCTTCGGTGCTCTCCTTTTTTCGAGAGAGCCAACCTTGGTCTTGGGAGGGGGATTGGGCATATCTTCGAGGCCTCTAGCGCTGAAAAGTGTATTCCTCGGTGCCGTATTTCTCCTCCAACAGCCATTCAGCCTTTTGGCGCTCCCAGTCGGTCGGTTCCCCCTTCACCAGCTTCAAATCGAGTGCCTCAGCGAAACCAATGGCCAGGGCTCGAGCTGCCTCATCAGGAGGGATCAGCCTTCCGGCTACCTGAGCCAGGGTCGTGGATTTCTCGGCCAGCCTGGTTGCCAGACGAGCTCGAAGCCTCTCCGAAGAGAGCCGTAGAAGTCCCACGATGCGAGTGATGTCCCCCCACAGGGGCAGGGCGCCGTGTTGCAACACAACGTCTCGGCGGCGGACCTGAGCGCTGCCTATCAGCTTCTTCTCCGCAGCCGTAATCTCAAAGTGGGAGGGGAGATCGAAGCAGGCGGCGGTGCGTCCCTCGCGGGGCTTGTGGGGGGATGGTTGGGCCTGGGCTGCTTCCACGCCCAGCCGCCGCAGCCCGGCCAGCAATCCCTCGCTCAACCTCCGGTACGAGGATATCACCCCGCCAGCTACCCGAGGGTCATCTTGCGGCAGGGTCACGCTGTAGGTTAGCTCATCAATGTGCAGGACCGCTCGCCCACCGGTGGGACGGCGCACCAGATCGTATCCCCTCCTGCGACAGGCTTTAGGATCGAAGTCACGTGTCAATGGCTGAGCGTAGCCCACCGAGAGACAGGGTGGCTGCCAGGTGTAGAAACGGAGCGTGGAAGGAGCTCGATCCTCAGCCACAGCAAGTAGAATGGCCTCATCCAGGGCCATGTTAGATGCCCCATCCGCAGAGCCGTCCTCCAGCAGACGCCACATGGCCCTGCTCATCCAACCTCCTTGCTTCCCTCCAGCCTTGGCCTGTCGAAGTTAACGAAACGATACCCCAACCCTCGCTCGGTGAGGATATAACGGGGGTTGCTGGAGTCAGGCTCGATCTTCTTACGCAGGTAGGCGATGTACAGCCGCAGGTAGTGATCCTCATCTCGATAGGCCCGGCCCCACACTTTAGACAGCAGAGTCTCGTGGCTCAAAGTCCAACCTGCGTTGCTGACTAGGTGGTAAAGCAGGCGATATTCCGTGGGGCGCAGCTTAATCCGCTCCCCATCAACGATGACCTCCCGGCGGTTGAAGTCAATCTGCAGGTAATCATCCACGCTAACCGGTTCCCTTGCCGCCGAGGTAGGCATCTCCACTCGCCGGAGCACGGCTCGGATGCGGCTCACAAGCTCCCTGGGATTGAAGGGCTTGGTCACATAGTCATCGGCTCCCAGTTCCAGTCCCCTCACCTTATCTTCCTCGTCAGTCCTCACGGTGAGCATGATGATCGGCACGTTAGACACCTTGCGAATGCGCTCAAGAGCCTCAAAGCCATCCATCTCCGGCATCATCACATCTAGCACCACCAGGTCCGGAAGATCCTCACGCACCCTTTGCAGAGCCTCTAGGCCATTGGAGGCCTCAATGACCCTGAACTCCTCCAGCTCCAGGTTCATGCGCATGAACTTGCGCATACGCGGCTCATCGTCCACTATCAGCATCAATCGCTTTCCTTCAGATGACATGTTTTCCCCCTAACTGGGGCAGGCCCCTAACCGGGACAGGCCCCTAATCTCGAGGCAGAGCGAATATGAAGGTCGCTCCATGCCCCTTCTCACTTTCCACCCATATCTTCCCGCCATGGGCCTTGATTATGGCCCGCACCAGATAGAGCCCCAATCCGGCCCCCTCAGTCTTGCTGGTCATCGCACCTTCCGCGCGATAGAAGCGATCAAAGATGTGCTCCTGCTCCTGTTTGGATATCCCTATACCCTCATCGGATACAGCCACATATATCCACTCTCCCTCCTCCCACCCCTGGACTTGTACACTCCCTCCCTGGGGTGAGTACTTTATCGCATTGGAGATAAGGTTATTTAAGACCTGCTCCATGCGGTCGTAATCGGCCCGGATGGTAGGGAAGTCAGGGGGGAAATCAGCGGTCAATAGGTGCCTATTTGTCTGGGGGCGGAACTTCTCCACCACATTTTCGGATAGGCGATCCAGCCGCATCTCCCCCTTGTTCAACTCTAGCCCACCCCCCTGCAGCCGTGAGACCTCCAGGAGATTGTCAATCAACTCATTTAGCCTATCGCTCTCCTCCTCGATGACGGCCAGGCTCTGCTTGAGTGTCTCCTCATCCCAGTGGGCATCCTTCCGCCGCAGAGTACCTGCGTAACCTTTGATGAGTGATACTGGCGTTTTGAGCTCGTGAGAGATGATGGAGATAAAGGTGGATTTCATCTCTTCCGCCTCGCGGAAGCGTGTGATGTCGTGTACATTGGCTACGACGTTCACCAGCTCTCCCTCCTCATCGAGGAGCGGGGCGTAGGTGATCCCCACGGTGATAGCATCACCATCTTCCCGCTGGATGTCCCCCTCAATGTAGAGTGAATCTCCTGCTTCCATATCCTCGCCAGGCAGGGAACAGAAGTCTCGGCAGATATCAGCTCCATCCTCTCCCTTCAGGGCCATGACCTCATGGCACGGATGGCCGATGGCCCGATCGGCGTTGCGTCCGGTCATCTCCTCCAGGGCGTGATTGAACTCCCGGATGCGGCACTGAGGGTCCAGTATCATCACCCCGTCAGCGGAGTGTTGGATGATGGTATCCAGCCGCTGCTTCTCCTCCTGCAGTTCCTGGTAGAGGCGAGCATTGTGCACAGCGATGGCGGCCTGATTGGCGAAGGATGCAAGCACCTGGCGATCATTGGCTGAGAAATCCACTTCGCTGGCGCGAAAGATGTAGATGACACCGATGAGGTCTCGGCCCTTCACCAGCGGCAGGGCCACCACCTGACGTAGCCCCACGACAGTCGCCGCCAATCCCAATTTAGTGCGCAGTCGAGGGATCGTCCAGCGTGTGAGGTCTCGGCCTTCGGGGTGCAGGGGGACCTCGGTGAGCAGGGGGGCGAAAAGGTGGAGCAGTCTCAGAGGTAGGCCGTAGGAGACCCGCACCCAGTAACTTCCGTCAGATTGGCGCAGGGCGATGAATCCGCCCTGGCCATTGAGCATATCCACCGCGTTGCGCACAATCAATCGGAGCACCTCCTCCAGATCCAGCTCCGAGGTCATAGCTCGGCTGATCTGGAGGAGATACTCTCGCTGCCGCAGTTGATAATCAATCATCGCCATCCCAAATCTCCCTATCTTAGACCCACAGGGAATATTTTAACATAAGTTAAGCAGAGGGCAATTTCTTCTTACGTTCCTGCACACTCAACACAGGGAGCCGAGAATCTCACCTAACTTGACTTGCCTTCGCGGACTGATACAATAAAATAGTTGGTTGTCCTTGGAGATATGGCCTTATTGGCTGAGATGTAGAAATGGTATGCAGGATGTGCACTAGACATGGTGAGATACAGGCTTTTGCTCTTCTATGCTATTTAAGGGGGGGATAACTATGATGGGTTCTCGTAAGCGATATCTGTGGTTGATGCCCTTGATAGGCTTGCTGCTTGCACTGGCTGTAGGTTGTGGAGGTGGTGGAGGCGCGGCCATGCCTTTTAAGAAGGCAGAGCCATCGACGCCGACTCCAGTACCCACTCCAATCGTGCCGGAGAAGCCCCGCTATGTGGTGGAACGAGGGTCGGTGATGGACAGCGTTGAGTTCCTGGGTCGAGTGGCTCCGGTCAAGGAAGAGGGCCTATACTTCGAGGCCAACGGCTTCATCAAAAGCGTGGTCGTTGAGGAAGGAGATGAGGTCAAAAAGGGCGATGTCCTGGCTGAACTGGAGGTCAAAGACCTCCTGAACCAGCTCAAGCAGACTAAGGTGCAGTTGGACACAGCTGAAGTGCGCCTGGAGGAGGCGAAAAAGGAGGCGGCCTACAACCTCGCCAGGGTGAAGAAGAACCTGGAGCTAGCCCAGATGCGGCTGGAGCAGGCCAAATCCGCAGCCATCCATAGTGAGGCCGACTTGGCAGTCGCCAAGGCTAACTTGGAAGGGGCTAGCGTTGCGCTCCAAGCAGCTCAGGCCGATTATGATAGATCCGCTTGGCGGCATGGGTTCGAGGCTAGCCCGGAGGCCAGAGCGCTGCACCAAGCTACGCTTAATTACCAAATTGCTAAAGCTAACTATGACAAGGCCGTACAAGGCGCTGAGGAACAAAGTAAGCAGAAGGAACAGGAGATTGCCCTCCTGGAGAAGGATGTAGAGCTGGCTAAGCTCGACCTAGAGCACGCTCAGGAGGAAGTTGACCCACTGCTGAAGAAGGAGGTCGAGAGAGCGCAACTGACGGTTGAACGCCTTCAGGCGCAGGTTGATGCGGCGCGCATCTACGCTCCCTTCGATGGGGTCGTCACAGGTGTATCGGCTTATCCGGGCCGACAAGCGGAGGCCTATAAGAAACTCATCGTCGTGGCTGACCCATCTGAGCTGGAGATAAACGCCGAGCTTAGCTCCCGGGTGATGCAGGGTATGAGCGAGGGCATGGAGACCAGCATCGTCTTCTCCAACATCCCAGGTAAAAAGCTCACAGGCACCGTGCGGCAGATGCCCTATCCCTATGGCCATGGTGGGGGTGGCGAAACTATAGAGGAGCAGGACAAGGCCACGCATATCTCACTTTCTCCGCAGCAGATAAAGGGTTTGGACCTCGAGGCAGGTATGCTGGCTAAGGTCACCGTCGTGCTGGACCAGGAAGATGATGTGCTCCGCCTGCCCAAGGAGGCGATACGGATCTTCGCTGGACGTCGATTCGTCGTCGTGGAAGGCGAAGGAGGGGCGCAGCAGCGGGTGGATGTGAAGATAGACCTAGAGGGCGATGACTACGTGGAGATAGAGAAGGGCCTCACCGAAGGGCAGAGGGTGGTTGGACAATAGCAGTTCCCAAGGCCACGATCCGAGTTGGGATGTGGACTAGGAGCTGGGGGGTGGAGCGATGGGTTTGTTTCTCAATTTCTTCTCCGTTCTATGGCTGTCTATGAAGCGGCTGTGGAGCAACAAAGCCCTCACGGTGGCGATCATCTTGGGCCTCATAGTGGCCGTGGCCCTGGTCACTGGCGTCCCCCTCTACTCCGATGCGGTGAGCTATCAGCTGATGCGGGAGGAGCTGAGCCAAATCCAGACCGAGGGCCGCACTCGGCCTCCTTTCGCCTTCATGTACCGTTACGTTGGAGCCTGGCACGGAGCTGTCGAGTGGGAGGATTTCACGCCTCTGGACAGCTACTTCGCCGGCCAGGGGCCGGCTACCATCGGCCTGCCCTTGGAGCTGCGGGCCAGACACGTTAAGACCGATAACTTCCGGCTGTTCCCCGCCTCGGAAGCGGAGTACGCGGACATCCGCAAGCCGCTGGAGTGGGTCAACGTCGGCTTCGTAAGCGGCCTGCAGGATCACATTAGGATCTTGGAGGGGCGCTTTCCCCAGGCGGAAACCACGTCGGGCGGAGCGACAGAGGTGCTCATCTCCCAGCGCTTGGTGGAGAAGTTGGGCCTGCAGCCCGGCGAGGATTACATCCTCTTCACTGAATCCAAGGAAACTGAGGAGGGAGGCCGAAAGAAACGCGTACAGGTGCCGGCGCGCATCGCTGGGGTGTGGGAGCCGGTTGACCCTCAGGAGCCCTTCTGGTTCTACGACCCAGGGGCTTTTGAAAAGGTCCTGTTCGTGTCCGAGGAGAGCTTTGCCAAAAATCTAGTCCCCAAGCTGGAGGATGAGGTCTACCTGGCGGTGTGGTACCTAATCTTCGATGGAGAGGATGTGCACACTCAGCAGGCTCCAGAGCTACTGGGGCGCATCGTGACCACTGAAGCACAGGTTAGCAGCCTCCTGCCTAATACCTCGTTGGACATATCACCTAAGGACGCTCTGCTCAAATACCGGCGGAAAGCCCAAGTGCTAACCATTCTCCTGTACGTGTTCAGCATCCCCATCGTGGGACTGGTCCTGTATTTTATCGTCTTGATCTCCGGCATGGTGGTCCAGCGGCAGCGGAATGAGATATCCGTGCTCAAGAGCCGAGGGACCAGCAATCTGCAGATCCTGGGTATCTATCTCTTGGAGGGGGTGCTGGTCGGCGTTATCGCTTTGACGATAGGTCCCTTTGGTGGCCGGCTGATCGCTCAGATCATGGGCAACATCAAGTCTTTCCTGGCCATCGTGCAGCGGCCGCCCCTGCCGGTGACGATCTCACTCTACAGCTTGCGCTTGGGTGGGGCGGCCATGGTCATCGCCATTCTGGCCAGCCTCATCCCCGCGCTGAGTGCGGCTCGCTTAACAATCGTTACCTACAAGCAGGAACTGGCCCGTTCGTTACAGCAGCCCTTCTGGAAACGCTACTTCCTAGATGTCATCATCCTGGCTGCTCCCCTCTACGGCTACTACCTTCTTCGCCAGCAAGGGACCCTAGCCCTTGGGGGAGAGGCAGGATCCACGAGCAATCCCTTCCAGAACCCGCTGCTTTTCTTGGTGCCCACCCTCTTCATCTTCGCCATGGCCCTGGTATTCATGCGCTTCTTCCCTCTGCTGATGCGTCTCCTGGCCTGGCTGGGGAGGTTCATAGGCAATGTCTCCTCCCTGTTGGCCCTTCGTCACTTGGCCCGCTCGGCGCGGTACTACATCGGCCCGCTTCTCTTGCTTATCCTGACCCTAAGCCTGGCGGCCTTCAGCGCCTCCATGGCCAAGACCCTTGACACCAGCCTGTACGATCAGGCCTACTATCGCACCGGCGGGGATGTGCTGCTCGTTGAGACGGGGTGGGATACCAGCGAGGGCAGTTCGAGCGCACCCGGCGGTGGGACGGTGGCGGCTGAGGAAGAGGAGGAGGAAGGGCCGCGGTGGTATTTTCTGCCAGTAGCAGACCACCTGAAGGTGCCGGGAGTAGAGGCGGCCACGCGTGTGGGGCAGTACTCAGCTGTGGCTCGCCTGCAGAAGCGGGATCAGAAGGGTCAGTTTGTGGGTGTAGACCGCCTGGATTTCCCCAAGGTCGCGGCGTGGCGGAGTGACTACGCTTACCGATACCTGGGGTCGTTGATGAATGAATTGGCACGGGATCGTACAGCCCTGCTGGTCAGCCCCTCCTTCCTGGGGGCCAACAGCCTGTACATGGGCGACAAAGTTCACCTGCGCATTGGAAGTACCCTCGGCCAATCACAGGAGATCGAGTTCACCATCCGAGGGACGGTGGATTACTTCCCTACCTTGTACCCTGAAGATGGCCCCATCTTCGTGGGCAATTTGAACTACGTGTTCGAGCAGATGGGGAATGAATTCCCCTACGATGTGTGGATAAAGTTAGCTCCTTGGGTCAACACTGAGCAAGTGGTAGATCAATTAGGCAATCTCCAGTTCCGCATCCTTGATTACCGCGATGCCCGCACCAAAGTGGTCGAGGAGCAGGCCAAGCCGGAGCGGCGGGGCATCTTCGGATTGCTGTCGGTGGGTTTCGTGGCCGCAGCCGTGCTGACGGTGATGGGCTTCCTGCTGTACTCCTTCATCTCCTTCCGCCGTCGTTTCATCGAGCTGGGGGTGCTGCGGGCCATTGGCCTCTCGGTGACTCAGATGGCGGCCTTCCTGGCCTTTGAGCAGTTCTTCCTGGTCGCGATAGGAATTGTGGTGGGTATGGCCCTGGGCACCTGGACTAGCTCCCTGTTCATCCCCTTCCTACAGGTAGGAGCGGGGGAACATGCCCAGACGCCGCCCTTCGTGGTGCTAATCGCTTGGAACAATGTGCTGATAATTGTGGCGGTCTTCGCGGCGATGTTCCTAGTGGCCATCATGAGTATGATCTGGCTGCTGAGCCGCATGCGGGTGTTTGAGGCTATAAAGTTAGGGGAGGCGACACTATAATGGCTGAACAGGTCAAGGAGGGAATTGACACCGAGGGCTACTTCGTGGTGTGCAACAACCTAGTGAAGATATACAAGGTGGCGGACCTGGAGGTAGTGGCCTTACAGGGTTTGGACCTTCGGCTCGAGTCCGGAGAGATGATGGCCATCGTGGGCGCCAGCGGTTCGGGCAAGACCACCTTGCTTAACATCCTGGGCGGATTGGATCGTCCCTCGGCGGGGCAGGTCATCGTAGGGGAACAGGATCTGCTGAAACTGTCAGATACGGCCCTTAACAGCTATCGGCGGGAGAATGTGGGCTTCGTATGGCAACAGGTAACCCGAAACTTGATCCCCTATCTCACTGCCCAGGAGAATGTGGAGCTGCCCATGACCATGGCCGGCCGTCCCTGGAAGCAGAAGAAGGAGTGGGCGGAGGAATTGCTGGATGCAATCGGCCTCTGGGAAAGACGGGACCACAAGATGGCGCAGCTCTCGGGAGGCGAGCAGCAGCGGGTGGCCATCGCTGTGGGCCTGGCCAATCATCCTTCGTTGCTGCTGGGTGACGAACCCACCGGCGAGGTGGATTCGGAGACAGCCGGCATCATCTATGAGACCTTCCATAGGCTCAATGAGAGCTATGACCTCACCACAATTATCGTCACCCACGACCCTAACATCGCATCCCACGTGGATCGGGTGGTGGCCATCCGAGATGGTAAGACCAGCTCCGAGACGGTACGGCAGGTCACCCCACCTCCCTCCGCTTGGGCCCAGGGCGGTGAGGATGTGGGGCTGGAGGAGGAGATCTCCTTCGAGGAGTACGTGGTGTTGGACGCGGCGGGGCGGTTGCAGATCCCCCGCGACTACCTGGATGAGCTGGGGATTACCGATCGGGTGACCGTGGAGATGGAGCAGGACGGCATTCTTATTCGCCCG
>JAYEMR010000126.1:0-8819 GCA_034718215.1 Chloroflexota bacterium | reverse complement strand
GGAACAAGAGGTCGAGATCACGTTCGATCCTTCGACACGCCAGTTGGCCTTTCGCTCCGCTGATGGGGAACAGGAAAAGCGCCTCCCCATCAAAGGCATCACCCTTGAGGCCTTGATGGGCGAACTGGGCCCGCTGGTTGGTCTTCCCGAATTCCAATTAGCCCTCCCGTTCGGCTGGGATGAATGGCGCGTGATACAACTTTGTGACACCTTGGGCGATACGACTTACTTGCACAATAGGGGTACGACTTAATTGCATTCGACACTTTGGAAAGGTACAATACGCGTCATATGGCACAATCATCGTTTTGGACACCTATCAGCAGGCCTACGGCGAGCCAATGCCGGTGGACGTGTGGAACATCCACGCCTTTGTCCTGCGCGAGGTGTACAACTCCTGGGAAGCCAGCACGCCGTCAGGGGTCGATCCCAGCTGCGGCATCGACTACCCCATCCGCGACGGGGATAACATTGACATCTTCCGTCAGAACCTGATCGCCTTCCGTCAGTGGCTGAAGGACGAGGACGGGCGACGCTTCCCCCCCGCCCGCGTGAGCCACTTCATGACCCAGACATTCGATCTGTTCCTCAACGAGAATTATCCAGGCATCGGCTATCCTCAGGACGACTACCGGCTGGTGCAGGCCTGGGCCTGGTACAGCCTGTCCGACGACCAGCACTATAACGGCTATCTGTTCCACAGTGAATCGAGGGAAATCTCCCCCATGGGGCAGACTTATGCTGACTACACCCACCTGGATGTGGCCCTCCTCGTCTTGGCGCTTTTCACGCATTAACAGCCCCCATAAGCCCGGGCACGCTTCCTCGGGATGTCCGCTCTATACCCAAAAGCATGCATCGCCGCTGCTAGTTCATCGAAGGCCGTCGCCCAACACACAACCACCTCATCTACCCAGGCTTCCCGCAACCCCTCTCGCACCCGCTTTCGGTTCTGCCCCAGCTCAATCCAACTCATCCCAAACCTCTAGCCTCAACTTGCTCAGTAAACTCCTAACCAGTCCGTATCCATCTTAGTCCAAACCAGCACACTTCGCAACCCTTTCAAAATGTCTGTCTCAGATTGTAAGCCGTTTGACAAGGTCTCTCTGGTGTGGTAAACTCGACCTACCGAGAGACTTGTTATAGGCATTGGGCGGAAGTAGCATGTTCTACATCCTGCACGGCGATGACGAGTTCTCCCGCAGTGAGGCGCTGGCCGGGCTCCGTGAGCGCATGGGCGACCCAGCCATGGCGGAGCTGAACACCACCCACTTCGATGGCCGTGAAGTGTCCCTGGCCGAGCTTCAGCATGCCTGCGATACCATTCCCTTCTTCTCAGACCGCCGGCTGGTCATCGTGGATGGATTGCTCACCCACCTGCAAAAGAGGGCCTCGACTGAAGAGGGCAAAAAGGCGCTGCAGGGGCTGGTCGAGTACCTCCCCCGCATGCCTCATACGACACGGCTGATCTTCGCGGAGCCGAGGAAGATTGAAGCCCGGCATCCCCTGCGTCGCCTGATCGCTCGGGACGAGGCGCTGGGGTTCGAGAGAGAGTTCCGCCTGCCCCAGGGCAGAGAGCTGACCCGCTGGGTCTCCCAGCGGGTTCGGGAGCAGGGAGGGAATATAACCTCCGAGGCGACGGATCAGTTGGTGGCCTTCGTGGAGGATGATCTGCGCCTTCTGGCCCAGGAGATCGAGAAGCTGCTTGTATACGTGGACCGGTCTCGTCCCATCACTAAGGAGGACGTCCAACTGCTGGTAAGCGATGTGCGAAAGGCGAACATCTTTAATATGGTGGATGCGCTGGGACAGCGGGATGGAGAAACTGCCAGCCAGCTGCTTCACCGCCTACTGGAGGGGGGCGATCACCCCCTGGCTCTCCTGGGCATGATGACCCGACAGATCCGCATCCTCATCCAGGTGAAGGAACTACATCAGGAGGGATTGAGGAGGCGAGACATCGCTAAGAAGCTTGGGCTTCACCCCTTCGTGGTGCGCAAAGGCCTGGCTCAGGAGCGCAATTTCACTATGGAGCAGCTAGAGTCCATCCACCGACGGCTACTGGATACGGACGTGGCTATCAAGAGAGGACAGGTGGAGTCCGTCCTGGGCCTGGATATGCTGATCGCTGGCCTAGCTTATCGCTGATAGCCGATAGCTTACGACTGAGGACTATGGACCATCAGGCTCCCGTCTCCCCCGTCTGTCCGACGGACAGGATCGAGGATGTGCTCACCCAGTTGGATGAACTGGACATCACCTCACTCCTCTCCGAGCTGGTCGCTCGTCCCAGCTTCGAGCAGGAGGAGATGGTGGGGAAATACCTGCTAGGCCGATTTCGAGCCCTGGGCCTGGAGACGACCGTCACCGAGATCAGCCCCGGCCGCTTCAACGTCCTAGCCCACTACGGGCCTCCGGGCCGGCAACTCATCCTCAACAGCCACATGGATACTGTACCCCCTGGCGATGAGGCGGCCTGGAGCACATCGCCTCTGGAGCCCGTGGCACGGGGAGGACGCCTATACGGCCGGGGAGCGTGCGATGCGAAGGGGCCCCTAGCCGCGATGGTCGCTGCCCTCGAGGCCCTAGTGCGCTCAGGCATCTCGCTGCGGGGACGGCTGACTCTCATGGCTGTAGCTTACGAGGAGACAAGCGCTCTGGGCACCATCGCCGAGGCGGAGCGGCTGGCCGGTGATACAGCGGCTATCATCGGTGAGCCAACGGAGTTGGAGCTCCACCTGGCGCACAAAGGTGTGCTGCGGATGAGGATCACAGCGCTGGGGAGAGCCGCCCACGCCAGCACACCTCAAGAGGGGGTGAACGCCATCTCTGGGATAGCTCGTGCTATTCAGGCGCTGGATGATTTGGGGGATGAGATCGCCCGGCGCCGTCATCCCCTGGTGGGTCATTCCTCGCTGGCGGTGACCACCATCCGAGGGGGGATGGCCTCCAACGTGATCCCCGACCGATGTCAGATCGTCATAGACCGGCGGCTGATACCTGGCGAGGAATTGGGAGATGCCCAGCAGGAGATCGAGGGGACATTGCGAGGCTTGGAAGACGCAGATCCATCCCTGAATATGGAGAGCGAGGTGCATAGGTCCTTCCCTCCCTCACAGACCGCGGCCGATGCCCCCTTCGTCGCTGCGCTGCGTCAGGCAGGACGGGAGGCCCTGGGCCGAGAGCCGGAGATCGGTGGCTTCCTGGCCTGCTGCGACATGTGGCCCTTTCGGGAGAGGGAGATCCCTGCCCTGGTCTTCGGCCCTGGGGAACTAGCGCAGGCGCACACCACAGACGAGTGGGTGGAGCTGGCGCAGGTGGAGGCAGCCGCCCGCTTCTACACCCTGGCCGCCCTGCGCTGGCTGGGAGCCGAGAGGAGGAGCTAAAGCAATGTCGGATGAAAGCGTTTCTGTGCAACAGAGAGCTGGTTGGCGCGCCTTGCCCCGAAACGTTTGGGCCGCGAGCCTGACCAGCTTTTTTATGGATGTGTCCAGCGAGATGGTGATCAACATCCTGCCCCTTTTCTTGGCCAATGTCCTGGGGGCCAGGATCGGCGTTATTGGCTTGATCGAGGGGATTGCGGAGGCCACAGCCAGCCTGATGAAGGTCTTCTCCGGCTGGCTTTCCGACAGGCTGCGGGCGCGTAAGTGGCTGGCCGTGGCAGGGTATGGCATATCCACTTTGGCCAAGCCCTTCTTCTACGTGGCCAACTCTTGGACGACGGTGATGGCAGCGCGCTGGGGCGACCGGGTGGGCAAGATGCGAACTGCCCCTCGAGACGCCCTGATAGCCGACTCCATTGATGAGGGCCAGCGGGGGTTGGCTTTCGGCTTCCATCGAGCGGCTGATACCGGCGGGGCCGTATTGGGGCTGGTCATCGCTTTTCTAGTCGTCTGGACTACCCAGTCCACGGCCTTGAAGCTGGGAAGGGGCACCTTCCGGATGGTGGTGCTTTTCAGTTTGATCCCCGCGGTGCTGGCCGTGCTCTCGCTGGCCATCGGCGCGCGGGAAGTGCCGATCAAAGGGAGACGCCGGGCTCCCTCTCTTTCGCTCAAGGGGTTTGGCACGCCCTTCAAGGTCCTCCTGCTCATCGTCTGCATCTTTGAGCTGGGCAACTCATCAGATGCCTTTCTTGTGCTTCGCGCTCAGGAGCGAGGTTTGAGCGTGCTTAGCGTACTGGGGATGCTCATTGCTTTCAACCTGGTATACGCTCTGCTATCTGGGCCGGCGGGTGCCTGGTCGGATCGCATAGGGCGGCGCAGGATCATCGTGGGCGGCTGGATCGCCTATTCCTTGATCTATCTGGGCTTCGCCCTGGCCGGGGCAGGCTGGCAGGTGTGGGGTCTCTTCTCCTTATACGGCGTGTATTATGGGCTGACCTTCGGCACCACCAAGGCCCTGGTAGCAGACATCGTCCGGCCCGCGCAACGGGGCACAGCCTATGGGGTGTACAATGCCACGCTGGGCCTGCTGGACTTCCCCGCCTCGCTGATAGCGGGCGTCCTGTGGCAGGGGGTGGGAAGGTGGAAGGGCTTCGGCCCCTCAGCCCCCTTCGCCTTTGGAGCCATGCTGGCCTTGATAGCAGCTCTGTTGATGGCCCTGTGGTTGCCTCGATTGCGATCAATGGCGGAAAGCTCAAGCGCGTAGCCTTGAGCTTTGTACCAGGATGGGATCATTGGGAAACTCCAAAGGCTTATCTAGCTGAACCATCCCTCGGGGAAGGGAAAAATCTGTGAGCCTTGACCTAGCCGCGATCATCGTCAACTGGAATGTGCGGGAGCTGCTGCGCAAATGCCTGCACTCCCTCTTCAACGAGCTAACGCAATCAGAGATGAAAGCCGAGGTGTGGGTCGTGGACAACGCCTCAGCCGATGGCAGCGCCGAGATGGTGCGGGAACGTTTCCCTCAGGCTAAGCTTATCGAAAACGAGACAAACTTGGGCTTCGCCGCCGCCAACAACCAAGCCCTACAAACGTTAGGTTTTGCCACCCCTTACTCCCCCGCTCCTCGCTACGCGCTCCTCCTCAACCCCGACACTGTCGTGGTGGACAGCGCTCTGGCCACAATGATGCGCTTTCTAGATGAGACCCCCTCCGTGGGCGTAGCTGGGCCCAAGCTCCTCTACCCCGATGGCCGTCTGCAGCATTCAGCCTTCACCTTCCCCACCCTGGCTCAAGCATTCCTCGATCTCTTCCCCCTTCACCCTCGCCTGCTCGAATCGCGTCTCAATGGCCGCTACCCTCGCCGATTCTACGAGCGAGGGGAGCCCTTCTCCATCGACCATCCCTTGGGCGCGGCTATGATGATAAGAGGGGAGGCCATCGAACAGGTTGGCCTGCTGGATGAGCGTTTTCGCATCTACTGCGAGGAGATAGATTGGTGTATGAGGTTCAAAGGGGCGGGATGGGGAGTCTACTGCGTTCCCCGCGCTGAGATCGTGCACCACGTGGCTCGGAGCACGAGACAGATTGAGGGTGAGATGTTCTTCGAGCTTTGGCGGAGCCGTTACCAGCTCTTTGAGAAACACTACGGCCGATTTTATCGCTGGATGGTGAGGCGTATTGTGCACTGGGGATTGGGAGCGAAGATCAGGCGGGCTAGGGCAACCTACTCACGAGGGGGGATAAGCGAGGAGGAGCTGAGAGATAGGTTATCAGCGTACCAACGGGTGAGAGAGATATCCCTCTGTGGGTGAGTGTTTTTGATCTGAACATATTATGCACACCCAGAGGGCATATGTCCCAAACGCGAGTCAGCCGCGATCAAAGGAAGGAATCTAGGAGGTGCGCTTATGTTGGATATGATCCGCGATGCACTGAGCACCAGCAAAGCCGATTACACTGAGATCCGCTTGGAGGAACAGGAAGCTACCAAGGTGGTCTTCCGAGGGGAAGACCTGGAGACGGCGGACGTAGTAATTGACCGGGGAGGGATCGTCCGCGCTCTGTGCTACGATGGCGGATGGGGGATCGCTACCTTTAACAGCCTTGAGGACCTTTACGACCGGGTGGAGCAGGGATATCAGGCGGCCAAGGCCATCCAAGGAGAGCGCATCGAACTGGCCCCCGTCCCAGTGGCCAAGGAGGAGATCACCGCCTCGCTGAAGAAGGATTTCCGGGGCGTATCCCTCGGTCGGAAGAAGGAGCTACTAGAATCCTACAACGACCTGCTGGTGGGCTACCATGACAAGATCGTGGACTCCAGCGCTTTTTATCAGGACTCCTTCTCCCGCGTCTACTACGCCAACTCCCAGGGGACAGCCATAAGCGAGGAGAGACCCCTGACCACTCTCTACTTCCGCGCCACCGCTCGGGAGGAGGACAACATCCAACAGGGAATGGAGGGGCTGTCTCTACCGCAGGGGTTTGAGGTGGTGGAGGATCAGGAGCAGCTGGTGGAGGAGGCCGCGCAACGAGCGGTGGACCTGCTCTCCGCCGAGGAGGTTGGGGGAGGACGATACACAGTGGTCTGCAATCCTCACCTGGCCGGCGTCTTCATCCACGAGGCCTTCGGCCATCTTTCGGAGGCGGATTTCGTGTATGCCAATCCCCAGGCGCAGGAGATGATGGTGCTGGGCCGCCGTTTCGGACCCGATATCCTAACCGTCGTGGATGACGGGTCGCTTCCTGGCGGACGAGGTACCCATCCATACGACGATGAGGGGACGCCTACGGGACGCACGGAGCTGATAAAGGATGGAACCCTCGCGGGCCGTCTCCACTCCCGAGAGACGGCGGCTAAGATGGAGGAGAAGCCCACTGGCAATGCTCGGGCCACCAGCTACCGCTACCCACCCATCGTGCGCATGACCAACACCTACATCGAGCCCCGCGACACTCCCTTCGAGGAGATGATCGCCGACATCGACCGGGGGGTGTACGCCTGCGACTTCTTCGGCGGCCAGACAGCACTGGAGAATTTCTCCTTCAGCTCAGCCCACGCCTACATGATCCGAGATGGCAAGATCGCGGAGATGGTGAAGGATGTGGTCCTCAGTGGCAATCTCTTCACCACCCTGGCCAACGTTGATGCCATTGGGGACGACCTGACCTGGCTGCCCACCGGGCGCTGTGGAAAAGGGCAGGGAGGACTGACAGTGGGCATCGGGGCGCCGCATATCCGCATCCAAGATGTGCTGATTGGGGGAAGGTAAAGCAAAAGGCAACAAGTTGACGAGGCACCGAGTTAACGAAGGAGCTATGCCCTCGTTGACTCATCCACTCATTACTTGTTGCCTCCCCTTGAACTTGGAGGAAAATATGACCTTACTCGATAAACTCAGCGAGAGAGCAGAACAGTCAGAGGTGTTTGAGATTGCGAGCGAATCCGTGCAGATCGGCTTCGAGGCCAATGTGCTGAGATCGGCCCAGGTGGAGGAGACGCGCGGGATCGCGCTGCGGGCCATCGTGGATGGACGGCTGGGCTTCGCCGCCTCCAGCGACCTGACCGCTGAGGAGAGACTGCTGGACAACGTCCTGGCCTCAGCGCAGCACGGCGACCCCGCGCCCTTCGCCTTCCCTGAGCCTGCACCCGGACCCCAGGTGGAGGTCTACGATGACGAAGTAGCCAGCCTCACCATCCCCGACCTGGTGTCTCTGGGCCAGGAGCTGATGTCCATCGTTCATCAGGTGGACCCCAAAGTGCACGTCAAGCTGGATATAGAACGCAGCCTGCGGCACGCGAGCGTGCGCAACTCGCGGGGCGGTCAGGCGGAGGAGATCCGCTCACCTTTGAGCATCAGCCTCATGATCGAGCGAGTGCGGGGTGACGATGTCCTGGTGATCTACGATTACTGGAGCGCTACTGACTTAGAGAGCCCACCGCAGGAGTTCATGCGGTCCGCCGCCCACAAGCTGGAGTTGGCCGAGGAGTCGGCCACGGTGAGTTCCGGCCCTCAGCCAGTCCTCTTCTCCCCCATGGGGGCCACAGTGCTGGGTCTGCCTCTCATGAGGGCCGTGGATGGCAAGAATGTCTACCGCGGTGTCTCTCCCTTAGCCGGCCGGCTGGGAGAGCAGCTTTTCGATCCCCAACTGACCCTCGTAGACGATGGCACGCTCGATGGCCGACCTAGCAGCGCCTCCCATGACGATGAGGGTGTGCCCACTCAGCGCACAGTGCTCATTGAAGAGGGGGTGGTGCAGAGCTTCCTGTATGATCTGAAGACGGCGGCTCAGGCAGGGGCACAGAGCACTGGAAACGGCTCGCGGGGGCTATTCAGTCCTCCTCGCCCTTCTCCCTCCAACCTGATAATCTCTCCGGGCGAGACACCTCTGAGTGATATCATCGCCGGAATCGAGGAGGGAGTACTCGTCGATTCCCCCTTAGGACTGGGGCAGGGGAACGTGATCAGCGGCGTCTTCTCCAATACGTGGGGGCTGGCATATCGGGTCGAGAAGGGGGAGATCGTGGGGCGCGCCAAGGACATCTCCATCGCGGGGAATATCTACCAGGACCTGCGCCACATCGCGGCCATCAGCCAGGAGAGCGAATGGGTATACGGCGGCCTGCGGATGCCCTATATCCTGCTGGGATCGGTGAATGTGACGAGCAAGTAAGGGCGATATGGGCCGGCTCTACCCGCTGGGTATAAGGAGCCCCAAAATCCAACTCACCAGGCTGATGATCAAGGCTCCCAGAAAGGCAGATCTCAAGCCGTTGATGTAATAGAAGCCTACCCCCAGCATATTCCCCAGTCGAGCGGCCAGCCAGAGCATAAAAGTGTTTATAACCAGAGTGAACAGCCCCAGGGTGACGACGATAAGCGGACAGGTAAGCAGCTTGATCGGAGGACGAACTAAGGAATTGACCAAGCCAAAAAT
>JAYEMR010000125.1:0-8836 GCA_034718215.1 Chloroflexota bacterium | reverse complement strand
GACCATCCCGTCTCCTGCCTGTCGGCACCCGTGCCTGCCCGCACCTGATCGGGTACAGGTGATCGGGTACAGGCAGACAGGGTCCGACGGACAGGGGAATAGCTTCGGCGAGGACGCCTCAGCCCTCACATTTGCCAGTACCTGGTACAGGTGCCAGTACCTGGTACAGGTGAGATGTGGGCAATCACCAGGACTTGAATCCTCTAGCACCACTCAGAACAGTGGGATCTGAGCCTTCGGCTGCTCGATGATGGGCTCCAGACCCACAATCCGTTGCAGGTCGTGTCGGGTCACCTGTTTCACCTCGGCCAGGGCGCGGAGCGGGGCATACTTGAGGAAGTGCCAGTTTCCCCTCGCCATCGCCCCACCCAGTCGGGGATCATGGGCCAGCTTAGCCTGAACCAGCTCCACACGCGCCTGGGGCAGCACGTAATACTGATGCTCAGCCCTAGGCTCCAGATGAGAGTGGAGAATGGCCGTAGCGACCCGAGCCTCCCAGCGTAGGAGGAAACCATGTACGGGCTGTTCCCCTTCCCGCCAGATCATGTCGTATCCCTCGCCCTCTTCCACCTCGTACCCCATTCGGCGTCCCAGTCGTTCCAATACCTGCGTCACTTGCGCTATCTCAGCCTCGCGGCCCTTCGCCTCTTCGTCGGCCCTTAAGCGCCAGTAGCCGGGCGAGAACTCCTCACCATAGGAGCGCAGACAGGCCTCGACGATGGTAACACTCGGCGTCAAAGGGCCGGAAAACCGCTTACAGACAAGCCTGAGAAGCGCTTTATGGGCGATGCCCAGGGTTCCCGCTAAGATCTCGTACACCTCCGTCTCCACTCGGTCGGCCAGGGGAACCGCCGTATTCCCCGCATTGTGTAACCACCAGCGCCCATCGTCGAAGTGAACGAATGCCTCCCTCTTCTCCAACTCTTCCCAAAGCCCCTCTACGGCCGACATCGGTTCCTCGGATGCAGTCAGCAGGGGCAGCCACCCTCGGCGGGCCAGCGCCTCGGCGGCCGCCATCCGAAGGTGGGGAGACAGCGTGGGCTCCCCTCGGGCGCGAAGGAGGTCCGTCACCCTCCCTTCTGACAGAGATGCAGCCCTAGTGGCAAGGTCCTCATCGGCTGTCACTGGGATACGGAAGGGCTCTCGGCGGAAATGGAGCTGCACTCCCTCCTCGCCGTCTGAGAGAGCATGGCTCAGGGTGAACCCGGCCCCGCTCGCAGCCAGCAGAAGCGCATCCCTTTGCTTGGAACTCGGCACCCGGCCCAAAAGCAGGAGATGCCCCTCTGGCTGTAGTACTCTCCCTGCCTGTTGGAAAGCTCCCTGCAGGGACCGACGGTACCACTCCCAATCACTGGATCTGCGCCCCAACAGAGGCTCCAGCCCCTTCGCCGCCCGAGGCCCATACAGCCAGCCGCTCCACAGGTAGCTCAGGGACCAGAAGAGGGGATCGAAACGAGGGGGCATGGCCACGATCAGAGGGACGCGGATGGAACCCATAAGCTCTGACAGGGCATGCAACGTGCCCACCTGCAGGTGCACCTCTTCCCCTTTCTCCTCCAAAAATGAGTTCAGATCTGGGGCCAGCTGTATTTGCCCCTCTCGGCGAGACAGCTCCTCGCAGGCTTTCTCGAAGCACTCCCACACATTGCGCTCCAGGTACCTATGAGGAAGCTGGAGTCGGTGCGGTCGCGTGTCAGGGGCATCGGCGGAGTAGAGAGCGCTCCCCACGTCCAAGCAGCCCAGGAGCGCGCCCCTCATCGCCTCCAACACAGGAGAATCGCTGAAGAGCCTCTCCATTTTAATCAGGATTTGAGCTAAGGCATAGAGATTGCGCGGAGTGTAGATATCGAGGAGGCGCAGGACGGTCCGTCGGTGAGGGCTTGTCTGTCTCCCACCTGGCCGGCGGACAGGGCGCAGGCAGGAGGCGGGAGCCACATGGTCGGCCAGATACCAGTAGGCCAGCCCCCGGCTCTCGACCCCCTCCAGGGTCATGAGATCCCCTTCCTCGACGGGACCACTTCCCCTGTCGCCGCAGGCTGGACAGCGGTAGCGCCGCTCCACCGGCTGGGCTTCCTCTCTGTCCCAGACGAAGGCCTCGGCGAGGGCCGGATGACGACAGCGGGGGCAGGGGGTAGTATAGAGCCCCTCCAGGTGCTGGCGAAGAGGTTCGCCTGCCTTGGGAGCGTCGCCCAGCCTGGTGAAAGCGGCGAGGAGCTCAGCCTCGGCCGGAGGAGCGAGGGCCATACGCAGGGCAAGCACCTCCACAGGGTTGAAATCAAGGGCCAATAGGCGCCGGCCTGTGGCCTGGATCTCCCGGATCAGAGGGGCGCTCTGGCAGAAGGGAACTAGGATCAGATCGTCCGGCGAGGTGTAAGCCTGGACGTAGGCCTTTGCCACTCCTCGGGGCGTCGGCTCGCCATAACGGGCCAAAGGCCCCTCCGGGGGTGCTGTCTCTCCCGGAATCCAGTGACTGATATCTGGTCTTGGATTGTGGATTTTAGATTCTGTATCTGCAATCCGCACTCTTCAATCTACAATCTCCTCCGCCCTAGACCTCGCAGGGGACACTGAGGGCCTGGAATGAATCTCCCAGGCCCTCAGTATTCTACGCTCTTACTCCTTCATGATCAGGGGGAGATAGACTCCTCCTGATGCTTTCACTGCTCCTGATTGGACATTGGACTCCTGCTCTTCTGCTTGCGTATCCAGCAGTTGGACATTCGTCAGTATCAGATCGCTTTCCCCAACGCTCCGAGCGGTCAGCCATATGTGTGCCAAGTCTCCCTTGCCTTCAGGCCCTGCACCTGGGGGATAGGACAGGGCGTCGAATTTCGTCACACCATTTTCATTGTCGATCTGGCTACTATCCATGACGTCGCGTCCTGTACTTCCCAGGAAACCCCCTAGTGCAACTTGGTCTACCTGCACCAGCTTGGGATCGTAGTTCAGCTCGAGCTCGAAACTACCCAGATCCACTGCGTCGCTGATCTCCACCGTGACGGTGAAGGGCAGGCCCACACATACGCTGGCCTCACTCGGCTTGATCCTCACTGTAGGGGTCACGACGTCAGTGACCTTCGCTCCCTCCAAGAATGCGGATGCCCCTGACTCACACGGTCCCCAGTGGACTGCTACCTGCATAATGTCTGTGGCACGGATCTCGCCATTCCCATCAACATCGTAGATAGCATCGTAGCATTCTTGACCGTACTCACAGAACCAATGTTTGGCCATGATGATGAGGTCTAAAACATCCACTTTTTCATCACCATTGCAGTCGCCAAAGCAGCTCACTTCGATGTGGCCAGGCGGGTCGTCGGTATCGAAGGGAATGGTGACAGGCTCCGTATTGGCTAGTTGAGCATTTTCGAATGCGAGATCCATCTCGCCTATGGCGATAGGAGATAGGAAAGTGGTGGCCAGGACGCCTGAGCCCTCAGGGGCCGGGTGATCATTGCCACTCCAAGCCCTGAAGCTCCACCGGCTGTCTATGCCCTCACTTAAGCTATCAACCTCCCGGCCCGTGCTTTCCAGAAAGTCGCCGAGGATCATATCCACTATGCGCACCACAGTGGGGTCGTACACTACATCAAACTCGAAGCCAGCCAGGTCTACCACGTCACTGATGACCACATTGGTGGTGAAGGTGTAGGGAGCGGTGTGCGTGAAGACAGTCTGGTAAGAGGGGCTGAAGGCAAGTTCAGCCATCGGTGTGCCGGTTGGCGTAGGGGTACTGGTAGGTGTGTTGGTCGGCGTGGGGGTATCAGTGGGCATGCCGGTTGGCGTGGGCGTGGCCTCCCTACACCACTCCAAGGACACGTCATCCACGTACATCCAGGTCCGCCCGTAGTAGTAGTAGGAATTGTTGTAGACACCAAAGTACAGGCGTAGTGTCTCACCAGCGTAGGACGAGACATCAAAGGTGTGGTGGGTCCACTCCCCACTATTGTAGAGCCCCCAAAGGGCTGTATCCCGTAAGCTTCCGCTAGTGTCGTAAAGGAGTACGTACTGACGGTCCCATCCACTGGAGTCTACTGTGTAGGGCTTGTACCAGAAGGAGAATGTAGCGCTCTCTGCCTCGAAGGGAATGGTGACATCCTGATAGACCGACGAGTAGGCATAGCTATCAGGATACCCTGGAGGAATCCCCAAACGCATTGATCGCTCACCGGAGTGTGCTTCGTCGGAGTAGTCAGCGGAAAATGCCGTATCTGGGATCTCCCACGCCTCATCTGTCTCAAAGCCTCCGTTCTCCACCAGCTCCTCACAGGCCCTGTCCGCCCTGTAGATCGCTGTGACCTGGAAGACAGGGCGGAGGAGCCAGGAAAGGATCACCGCCGTCACCAGCGCGACAGCGAGGGCTGCTATAGATAGGTTTCTACTTCTCATAGTTCGCCTCCTGATCCATTTTGTGAGATTGTCCATGAGGTTTCTGTCCATAGTTCACTTCCTTGGCTGTAGGTCAACTTTCCACAGTCGACATTTTTTCAACTGGCGTAATAGGCTGGGGCGATTATGGCGAACAACGTGCAGCGAGAGGAGTCGAGAATGCGGGTTCGCAGGCGCGGGTCAATGTCCTCGACCTTATCGGCGGTGGTGATGACGGTGGGAAGCTGGGCATTGTAGCGATGATTGAAGATCTGAAAGAGCTTCTCCTTGGCCCAGGGTGTGGCACTCTGGGTGCCTAGGTCGTCAAGTATCAAGAGCGGGACGGTGCGTACTTCCTCGAAACGTTTATCGTAGGAGATGGGACTCTGGGGGCTGAAGGTGGACCTCAGATGGTCTAGCAGATCAGGCACTACCACGAAGAGAGCTGGATAGCCCTGCGACACCTGGTGGTTGGCGATGGCCGCCGCCAGATGGGTCTTGCCGCAGCCGTAAGTTCCGGTGAAAACCAACCATCCCTCCGGGCTCTCGGCGTACTGCTGGGCG
The DNA here is from genome assembly GCA_034718215.1 of Chloroflexota bacterium. Classification (GTDB taxonomy): domain Bacteria; phylum Chloroflexota; class Anaerolineae; order JAYEMR01; family JAYEMR01; genus JAYEMR01. The sequence continues at coordinate 3,904 of JAYEMR010000125.1, read as the reverse complement.
ATCTGAAAGGCGCGTCTCAGATTGTCCCCCTCCTCGCCCGGCAGCTCGTAGGTGCGCTGGTCGAAGGAATCGAAGGTCTGATCGCTGTGCAAGGAGAGGCTGGAGATGTCTGACTGATCCCGACTCATCCCTCGACCTCGGAAATCGGGGGCCAGGATGGTGATAATCTCCGTCAGATCAGGATCCACCAGGCGGGAGCGTAAGCGGAGGTCAATCTCCTCCAGTTCGTGGTTGGTGGTGACGACGGTGGGAAGCTGAGCGTTGTAGCGATGGTTGAAGATCTGGAAGAGCTTCTCCTTGGCCCAGGGAGTACGGTTTTGGGTACCCAGGTCGTCAAGTATCAGGAGCGGGGCGGTACGCACATCCTCGAAGCGCTCGTCGAAGGAGACGGGGTTGGCCGGGCTCCAGGTGGAGCGAAGGTGATCCAGCAGGTCGGGCACGACTACAAAAAGCGCGGGAAGGCCCTGGCTGATTCGATAGTTGGCGATGGCCGCCGCCAGGTGGGTCTTGCCGCAGCCATAGCCACCTGTGATCACCAGCCATCCCTCGGGGTCCTCGACGAACTGACGCGCTCGCCGATAGGCATCTCTGAGATTCTGACGCTTGTGAGGGGGAAGCCCGTACCCCTCGGGCACGAACGTTTCAAAGGTCATCCGCGCTAGGTGATCGAGGTTTCCCAGATTGCGCAGGTTGGAGGAGCGCTGGGCCTCAAGCTGTGCCAAGCGACATTTGCAGGGGAAGAGGCGGCCGAAATCGGGGTGGTCCACCGGCACATCGCGGCGCACATAGCCCTTACCCCCACACAGGGGGCAAACTTCATCTCCTGACCGCTCAGGCAGGTCAGTGCTTGATGTAGTCGGCGTAAGGGCCTCGGATATATCGGCGTCTATCTCCTTCAGAATCTCTCCTACCTTCTCCATCGTCTTTTCCTTGGGTGGCCCATCTCTGGAGGATGGCCCGCACATAGCGCCAATGGCGCACGTTCCGCTCCGCGGCTATGCGAAAGGCCTCCTCGATCCATTCCGCTGGGTAGGTCTGCTCCGCGTCCCGGAGCTCATCGGCGATGATGGGCTGCAGAAGCCCGATGGTCTGCTCGTACAGTGTGAATATGTTGGGACGCGCCTCTGAGGGAACACTCCCCTCCGGCGTGGCAACGGGAGTCAGCTCCGTTTCCCCCCGTCGTATCCGGGCTACGGCCCGTCGTCCCTCTTTTGTGTTCAGAAAGTAGCAGGCCTCAGGGGCCCCATCTCGGCTAACGGTGACAGTTAGGAGCGTCCCTCGACCCACAGCCTGATCCAGCGCTCGGTCCAATTCTTCCTCAAAGGAACTCCCATTTCGGGCCAGGCTGCGCCGCAGGCCCGCATCGGCGGTCAGCAGTTTCCGCGTCACGTAGCGGAGCGCTCCCCGCTGCTTCTGGATGCGCCAGAAGCAGTGGAGTAGCACCTTTAGTTCGGCCAGATCATCAATGGCCGGCAGGAGCTCGCTGAAGAAGAGATCAGGCAGAGGGGTGTAGCTCAACCGGCCAGCGGGGAAGCCTTCGAACTTCTGCATCATCGCCTCCGTCATTAATCACCTATCCTGCCTGTGCACCTGTACCCGATCACCTGTGCCCAATCACCTGTGCCTGCCCGCACCTGCGCGGGTACAGGTGATCAGGTGCAGGCAGGTGCGGGCAGACAGGTAAGTTCTCCCTTCCTGCCTGCGGCAGACAGGTTAGTACTGCAGCGGCTCACGCAAAGTCTCAGCATCGGAGAAGGTGGCCAGCTGAGCGTTGAAGTAGAGTTGCACCCTGCCGGTGGGGCCGTTGCGATGTTTGGCTATGCTGATATCGGCCAGGTTGGGGAACTCAGTGTCCGGGTCGTACATCTCCTCGCGATAGATGAACATCACCACATCCGCGTCCTGCTCAATGGAGCCCGACTGTCTCAGGTCCGAGAGGATAGGGTGCTTGTCCTGTCGGCTCTCCACCGCGCGCGAGAGCTGCGATGCGGCCATCACGGGCACATTCAGCTCCCGAGCCAGCGCTTTGAGCCCTCGTGAGATGGAGGAGATCTCCTGCACCCGGTTCTCGGCCCGATAGTCTCCTCGCATTAACTGCAGATAATCCACGACCACTAGGTCCAAGCCATATTCGGCGTGAAGTCGCCGCGCTTTGGTTCGCAGCTGCAGGGCCGAGATGGAGGGTGTGTCATCAATGAAGATAGGCAGCTCGGACAAAACGCCGGTGGCCTCCACGAAATTGGGCCATTCATCCTCCTCCAGCTTTCCCAATCGCAGCCTCTGGGAGTCAATGCCCGTCTCCGCTGCTACCAACCGCTGCACCACCTGCTCACGCGACATCTCCAGGCTGAAGAGGGCCACCCGCTGATTGAACTCCTTAGCCGCCGTGCGAGCCGTGGAGAGGGCAAAGGCGGTCTTGCCCATCCCTGGCCGGCCGGCGATGATCACCAAATCGGAGCGCTGCAGCCCCCCCAGGAGCTTGTCCAGATCTATGAAACCGGTGGGAATGCCGAGGGGCTCACCGCGATGCTGATAGAGGTACTCGATGCGGTCATAGTAGTCACGGATGACGCGATCAATGGGCATCAGATCGCTGCGCAGCCGCCTTTCGGAGACGTTGAAGAGGATCTGCTCCGCTTGGTCAACTACCTCGTCAACCTCCTCGGCCTCCTTGTAGGCCAGAGCCGCGATCTCCCCTGCCGCGGAGATAAGGCGACGGCGGAGGGCAGCTCGCTCCACGATGTGCCCATAGAACTCGACGTGGATGGCAGTGGGGACGGCGTTGATGAGGCGGGTGATCTCAGCCGGCCCGCCGATCTCCTCCAGTTGCCCCTTCGCCTCCAGCTCCTCACACAGGGTTACGAAGTCGGCCGGCTCTCGACGCTCGTGGAGGTCGAGGATAGCCTGATAGATCCAGCCATTCTTCTCCCGATAGAAATCCTCAGCCTCCAGGAAGGAGGCAATCTGGAGGATGGCATCCGGGTCAATGAGAAGTGAGCCCAGGACCGCCTCCTCAGCCTCGATGCTATGGGGTGCCATCCGCTGTGGTTCAGCCATAGTTCCTCTCTGCGCACCCGCGCCTGCGGATATAGGCGGGCAGGAAAGCCACCGACATTACGCAGTGCAGTTACCTGTTGCCTGCACCTATAGGCACAGGTGATAGTCCTGTCCGCTTATACAGGCGGGAGCGCTATTCTCCCCCCAGATCTTCCAGATCCAGCGTGTCCACGAAGTCTCGGAACACGGACAGCTCCTCCTCCGTCTCCAGCAGATCCTCCTGTTCAGGGACGATGCCCGCCTCCTCCATCACCGCTTCTGCGACGTAGATGGGGACCTCCATCCGCACAGCCAGGGCGATGGCATCACTGGGGCGCGAATCAATTTCCATCTCACGCCCGTCGGCCTCCACCTTAATGCGAGCAAAGAAGGTGTCATTGCGCAGCTCGCTGACCACGATGTAGGAGACACGCGCGCCTAGCTTGAGTATGAAGTTCCTCAGAAGATCATGGGTGAGTGGACGTGGCACCTCAACGCCCTGGAGACGGATACTGATGGCATTCGCCTCAGCGGAGCCAATCCAGATGGGGAGATATCGCTCCTCCTTCAGATCCTTCAGAATCACCACGCGATGGGGTGAGACTAGATTCATACGAACACTGTCCACAGCAACTTCGATCATCTCAATCTCCTCTCCAGATCGCCGCACTTGGTAGCGCATATCATCACGCCACATCTATGATTATAGCATGGGCCGGCAACAGTACAAATCATCTCTCGACTTGCCTTCTCTCTCACTTTGTGTTAGAGTATTGGGCGCACGCTCTTGTGTATAAGCAACCACTGAGTGGCCAATGCCTTGGCTCCTTGTGCAGAAAACTATACAAGCTCGTTGGGCGTATTTCAT
>JAYEMR010000124.1:0-8970 GCA_034718215.1 Chloroflexota bacterium | reverse complement strand
GGTAAAGATCTCTGGCCCTTTTTCTAGCAAGGTCTTCTTCCAGGTACTGACGGAGTTGGGGTGGACCTCGTACGCCCTGGCCACCTGGGCGTTGGTCTTATCCGCTTCATTCCCACTCAGGGCCTCCAAACACACTGGCAATCGCGAGCGGTAGCTACAAATCAGCGACAGCACCGCTTGTTTCAAGTCGGGACGGTGGTCCCTGGAGTGCCCGTGGGTGATCGTAATCGCCTCTGGCTCGTTGTCTCCCTCATACTCCCCGTGCAGACTGAACGTTGCGCTGTCCAGATGATAGAAGCGATGCGCGATGCCGTATACTTTCAGAGCATACGACGCCACCTGCCCAAAAACCTCGGTGACGCCACTCCCATACAAGTGATCCAGAGCCCGCCCCAGGCTGTCGTCGTTCAGATCTTCCGCTTCCAATCCTTCGCGGATCAGGCGATCGACCGGTTTATTGCTAAAGAACTCCGGCGTCAGGTACAAGGGGCGACCGACAAACCCCAAAGCGTTGATCACCATTGCTTGCACGGCCTCCCCCACCGAAACCTTGCGCTTCGTCGGCCCAATACACACATCGACCTGTTCAATAAGTCCAATTTCATGACACACACCAGCTACAATACCCAGATGATTCCAATCGCTTGGTTGCATATGTTGTTTCTGTCACATGGTATCCTTTCTGAGACTCGTCTCATCACTCTCATCAGGATACCAATAATTCGTTCACATGACTAATTCAACTGCGGAAAGTAGGATGGGATAGTTCGATTGTGTTCTTTATGGACAATGAACTCGAGCGGGAAATCGAGGCCAAGGTGGTGGCTTTGCTGGAGACAGCGGAGAACCATCGCGTGTCGGAAACGGCGGAAATCAATGTGGCCGACATAGCGGATTTCCTCGGTCAGAGGTACAACGCCCTGGATGTGATCTTGAGAGACGTGGGGCTGTCCGAAGAGAAGTTCAAACGCATCGTCTCGTTACTGCGAAAGTTGGGGCGCATTCCAGGTGATTTCACCAGTGAGTGGGGTATGGGTAGAGTCAAAAGTAAGATCACGCGCGAACCAGATTTTGCGCGTCTGGTAGCGGAATTGCTGGTTGATGGCAAGCGAGATGAGGAACTAGGACAATACGTTCCCCGCTATTATCTGGACATGCTCAACTACCGTGAAATCAAGGATAGCTCGCAGGCCGCCAGGCGTATGCGCTATAAGCAATCCCTGGCCGGCACTTATGGAGGTCGAAAGGGGCACAGAGTGGAAGATAAGATACGGGAGAAAATGGAAGAAATCAAAGACGAGCACGGTGTGGGCTATGGCAAAGGACGCTCCAGGCTTTTTGAAACGGACCTGGATTTTGTTGTGCCCAGCACCGAGGATCCTTGGTCGTTATCATGAGCTCTTTTCAGGAAACGACGAGCAGTGGCCAAACGACGAAAGCGAAGGATATGCGCTCTGCCTGTGACCAGATTCGGCATCAAAACAGCCGTTATGGGGAGAATAGGGCCTTCGTGAACTTCGCAGACGGCGGCGGTTGGTTAGCGAGAAAACGCGATCTGGAACGACTGGTGGAGCAATGTCATTACTTCATCAACCTGAAGTATCTGGATATGCTGGAAGCAATTGTGTTGCAACATGTGCCTGAGAGATATTTCCCACGCTCATCGTGATATAGATGTAGGTGGTCAGGTGCAGGCAGGTGCAGGCAGGTGCAGGCAAACGCCCTCTCGGTAGACGAGGGGGCGTTTTCTGTTCGAGGGTCGCTTTAGCCCCTAAAGCGCAGCAAGTTCAGGTCCCGTAGATGGTCTTATGGAAGCGGCTTTGGAGTCGACGCAACAGACGCAGCAGGGGCGCGCCGAAGAGCAGGATGAGCAGCAGATTCCACCCGGCCCGGCCTAAGCATCCCACAAGTGAGGTCACCGCGTAGAATAGGAGGTAACGCCCCAGAGCCTCCCCTAGTCTCAATCCCGGCTGCCAATGTGCTCCCGCCCCGGCATGACAAAATAGGTCGCCCGAAAGAGGGCGGCCTATTTTTATGCTTGCCCTTTCCCTTGGGCCAGGCTATAATCGCTCTTAGGAATCAGTGCATGTCCACTGATATGGCCAATGTGCGGAGTAATCCAGTGAACCATGCCCAAACGGACTGATCTTCACAAAATCCTGATAATCGGCTCCGGGCCGATCGTCATTGGCCAGGCTTGCGAGTTCGACTACTCCGGCACTCAGGCCTGCAAGGCCCTCAAGCAGGAGGGCTACGAGGTGGTGCTGATCAACTCCAACCCGGCCACCATCATGACCGATCCGGAGATGGCCGACGCGACCTACGTCGAGCCGCTGAACGAGGAGGCACTGAAGCGGATCATCGCCCGAGAGCGGCCCGATGCCCTGCTCTCCACCGTCGGCGGGCAGACGGGCCTGAACCTGGCCTCGGAGCTCTCCCAGTCGGGGTTTCTGGATGCGCATGGCGTGGAGGTGATCGGGGCTAAGTTCGAGGCCATTGAGGTCGCCGAGAGTCGGGAGCAGTTCAAGACGGCGATGCAGGAGATCGGCCTGGAGGTGCCCGGAAGCGGGATCGCCCGCTCGCTTGACGATGCGTTCGACCTCGTCCAGGAGATCGGCTTCCCGGCCATCATCCGCCCCTCCTACACGCTGGGCGGCACAGGGGGCGGCATCGCCTACAACGTCGAGGATTTCCGAACCATCGTGGCACGAGGGCTGGATATGAGCCCCATCCACCAGGTGCTCATCGAGGAGTCGGTGATCGGCTGGAAGGAGTTCGAGTTGGAGGTGATGCGCGACCTGGCCGATAACTTCGTCGTCATCTGCTCCATTGAGAACTTCGATCCCATGGGCGTCCACACAGGGGATTCGATCACTGTGGCGCCGGCCCAGACCCTCACCGACCGGGAGTATCAGCGACTGCGCGACATGGCGGCGCGCATCATCCGCCGGGTGGGCGTCGAGACCGGCGGCTCCAACATCCAGTTCGCCGTGCACCCAAAGACGGGGCGGGTGGTGGTGATCGAGATGAACCCCCGCGTCTCCCGCTCCTCGGCGCTGGCCTCCAAGGCCACGGGCTTCCCCATCGCCAAGATCGCGGCCAAGCTGGCCGTCGGCTACCGGCTGGATGAGATCCCCAATGACATCACTCGCGAGACCCCCGCCTCCTTCGAGCCCACCATTGACTACGTCGTGGTGAAGATCCCCCGCTGGGCCTTCGAGAAGTTCCCTGAGGCGGATACTACACTCACCACCCAGATGAAGTCGGTGGGGGAGGTGATGGCTATCGGGCGGACCTTCAAGGAGGCGCTGCAGAAGGGTATTCGCTCCCTAGAGATTGATCGCTATGGGCTGGGGGCCGACGGAAACGATGATTTTGCCCCTGAGCTACTGCGCGAGCGGCTCATCACCCCCCATCCGGATCGCATCTTCTACATCCGCCACGCGCTGCGATCAGGTATGCCCCCGGAGACCGTCGCTGAGCTGACCAAGATCGATCCCTGGTTCATCCACCAGGTCACGGAGATCGTGGAGATGGAGGAGCAGCTGCGCTCCTATTCGCTGGACACAATACCGCGCGATCTGCTGTGGAAGGCGAAGCGATGCGGGTTCAGTGATGTGCAGCTCGCGCAGCTTTTCAGCGCCCAAGCGTCCAAGCGTCTAAGCGAGAGCACCAAGACGCTACGACGCTACGACGCTAAGACGCCCGAACTTGTGGTGCGTGACAAGCGAAAGGAGCTGGGCCTTACCCCCGTCTACCACCGCGTAGACACCTGCGGCGCTGAGTTCCCAGCCTACACCCCCTACCTCTATTCCACCTACGAGACGGAGTGCGAGGCCCGGCCCACCGACCGGGAGAAGGTGATGATCCTCGGCTCCGGCCCCAACCGCATCGGACAGGGGATTGAGTTCGATTACTGCTGCGTCCACGCCGCCTTCGCCCTCCAAGAGCTTGGCTATGAGACCATCATGGTCAACTGCAATCCTGAGACTGTCTCCACCGATTACGATACCTCCGATCGCCTCTACTTTGAGCCCCTTACCCTAGAAGATGTGCTCAATATCTACGAGAAAGAGAAACCAGATGGGGTGGTGGTCCAGTTCGGAGGGCAGACCCCCTTGAAGCTGGCTAATGCGCTCCACGAGGCAGGCGTACCCATCTGGGGCACCTCCCCCGATTCTATTGATTTGGCGGAGGATCGAGAGCGGTTCGGACAGCTCCTGAGCGAGCTGGGGATCCCTCAGCCGGAGAATGGTACCGCCACCTCGCTGGAGGAGGCGCGGGAGGTCGCGGCCCGCATCGGCTATCCAGTGCTGGTGCGCCCCTCCTACGTCCTGGGTGGGCGGGCCATGACCATTGTGTACGACGAGCGGGAGCTGGAGCAATACATCCGAGAGGCGGTGGAGGCCTCCTTCGAACGTCCAGTGCTCATTGACCGTTTCCTGGAGGATGCCTTCGAGATGGACATGGACGCCGTGTCCGATGGGCGGGATGTTGTCATCGGCGGGATCATGGAACAGATCGAGCTGGCGGGCGTCCACTCCGGCGACTCCGCCTGCGTGATCCCCACCTACATGGTCGCGCCGGAGCACAACGAGACCATCCGGGAGTACACTCGTCGGCTGGCCCAGGCCCTGAATGTCATCGGGCTGATGAATGTCCAGTATGCTATGAAAGATGGCGTCGTCTACGTGCTGGAGGTGAACCCGCGAGCGTCTCGCACAGTGCCCTTCGTCAGCAAGGCCACGGGAGTTCCGCTGGCTAAGATCGCCGCCAAGGTGATGGCTGGAGCGACGCTGCGGGAGCTGGGCTTCACCGCGGAGCCAGATGTAGAGGGTTATTTCGTCAAGGAGGTGGCCCTGCCCTTTGACAAGTTTCCCGGCGTGGACACAATCCTCGGCCCAGAGATGAAATCCACTGGCGAGGGGATGGGCGTCGCTCGTAACTTCGGACAGGCCTACGCCAAGGCGCAGATGGCCTGCGGTGGGGAGCTCCCCCTAGCGGGCACCGCCTTCCTGAGCGTCAACGACAATGACAAGGCCAACCTGATCCCTATCGCCCGCGAGCTGGCCGACCTCAGGTTCCAACTGCTGGCCACACAGGGCACAGCAGCTTTCCTGCGCCGAAATGGCCTGCCGGTCGAGATGGTTTACAAGGTGCACGAGGGACGACCCAACACTGTGGATTTCATCAAAAATGGGGAGGTTGACCTGGTGATAAACACCCCTTTGGGCAAGCCTTCATTCTACGATGAGGCAGCCCTCCGCCGTGCAGCAGTGTCCTACAGCGTGCCCTACATGACCACCCTATCCGCCGCTTGGGCAGCAGTGAGGGCCATACGGGCCATGCAGGGCGATGATTGGACTGTACGATCACTTCAGGAATGGCACAACCATGGGCAGGAAGTTGGCAGGTAGCTGATCTGCGATCTACGATCTACAATCCGCAATTCGGACCTCTTCCCCCTTCTCCGCCGATTCGTACAGCGCGTCGAGGATGCGCTGTACCTGGAGGGACTGCCAGGGCTTGACGATCAGCTCCTCCTCGCCTCGCACCACGGCGGCGAAGTGCTTCATCTCCTCGAAGTGCGATTGCTCCACCTCAGGAAGCCTCGTGGGGCTGGTGTCCACCAGCTTGCCCGATAGCTCGCGGAACAGGGTGAAGGGTGGATTTTTCAGGCCACCTTCAGCGCCCAGCACTCGGATGGAGTGGAAGTCATTCTCCACGTTAGCCGCCCAACTCACCCGCAGCACGATGCTGGCCCCATTCTCCAGGCGGATGAGCCCCACGGCCATGTCCTCCACGTCGAACTCTTCGCGGTTCCACTCCCCTCCCCAGGTGACAGCCACATCCTCCCGCTTGCCGAACTTCTGATAGGTGATGCCGCTTACGGCGACCGGCTCGGGATTGCCCATCAGCCACAGCACCAGATCCAGCGAGTGCACGCCGATATCGATGAGCGGCCCACCGCCGGAGTACTTCTTGATGTGAAACACCCCCCAGCCGGGGATGCCGCGGCGGCGCATATTCGTGGCCTCTCCGTAGTACACCTCACCCAGCAACCCATCCTCGATGAACCGCTTGGCAGCCTGCGACTCCGGGTCGAACCTGTGATTTTGGCCCACCATCAGTGTCTTCCCCGTCCTCTCCGCTGCGGCGATCATCTCCTCCGCCTCACCGCTGTTCATGGCGATGGGCTTCTCGCAGAGTACGTTGGCCCCTGCTTCCAGGGCCGTGATGGTACACTTTCTGTGGGCGGAGTTGTAGGTGCACACCGAGACGATGTCCAGATCGTGATGGGCTAACATCTCCTCCGCGCTGGGATAGGCGTGGGGGATGTCAAATTCCTCCGACGCGCGCTCCGCCCGCTTGGGGATAATGTCGCAGATGGCCACTAGCTCCACCTCCTCAGGGATGTTCTTCCACCCTGGGATGTGTGCGTAGTGGGCGATGCCACCAGCGCCGATGATTCCGACTTTGAGCAGCTCTGACATTTTTACCTCCTGACTGTAGAGAATTTAGTTTGTTGTGAGAACGGATACCTACTTTCCACCTGTATAGATGGTGTCGCTCTTTCCGTGCCAGCGGCAAGATCTCGACCTCTCGCCCGGAGGGCATGCTTCGCGAGCCTGCCGCTTGGCCAGGTTGTACATTGGCTGAACACACTCGAAGCTGGCGTAGGCCCTACCGACGGCGTCGTGGGTGGGTATATGGTATTCTGCCCCCAGTGCTCAACGGGGTAAATGCAGTCCTGGGCACCCGAATCCTGGTGCGTATACTTGAATGACTCGTACTGATGCACCATGTAAACAGTGCGCGGGTCGCCCGTAGGCTGTAGGTAGGGGAGCCAATCAACCGCGCTGTATCCATTGCCGCCGATGAGAATGGGTGTATAGGTATCCACCTGGCGGATGGCGTTGGTGATGCGCGGGTAGAGCTGGTTCCAGTCGTACAAAGTGCCTCCGTAGTTCGAGTAGAATTCCTCTGGGTCCCAGATATCCAGGGCATCGTTGAGGGCGTGGCTGCCGACCTCGTTGGAATTGGGCTCCACTATCAGGTCGTAGCCGACGACGATGGGGTTGTCCCTGTAGCGCTGGGCGGTGTAGCTCCACATCTCCACCCAGGCATCCTGCGCCGTCTGGTCCTGCCATATGGAATCATTGAGATAGCTCTCATTGAACCAGTCGCCGACTTCGTCCCAGACGAAGGTGAACTCGCTGCGGCCTGGCCCGGTGCGGAAGGAGATGACGGCGAACATGCCGGCTTGCTCGATCATGCCCAGCAGGTTATCCAGGTTGTCCCGGATGTCCTGACCCAGGACGTAGGGAGGGTCTTCGGTGAACAGGCCGGGGTGGGAGATGTTGACGTAGTTGGCACCCAGCGCGGCCAGCCGGTCGAAGTCTTCTTGGGTGTAGGATGGCCCGACGGAGCCGGACCCCAGGAAGGTGGTGCCGTCCAGCTCAGGATAGACGCGGCGCTGCCAGATGTTAGCGCCGCGCAGACGGGTGCCTCCTGTCCACAATGACCACTTATCAATCTCGGTTCCTGGGGTCGGCGTGGGCATGGGTGTGTCGGTAGGTGTTGGTGTGTTGGTCGGCGTGGCAGTGTTGGTGCCTATTGGAGTAGGCGTTGATGCGGAGAAGGTATTGGCGTATTCGCTGTGCTCCCCGCAGCCCGAAGCAGCGTACCAGGTGCCATCGTTAATCTCGTTGGAACTGAAGCAGCGGCCCAGGAATCCGGCGCAGATGACGTCGTCCTCGCGGTAGGGGTTGTAGTACAGGTTGTAATCGGCGGTCAGGATCGCGCCCTGGGGATAGTAGACGGTGGTGCCGCCCATGGACGGGTTGTCGTTGTAGAAGGTGTTGTTGTGCAAATTGATGCTGGTGGGGATAGAGGTGTCATAACCGCCCAGCGTGGCTAGATAGCCATAGCTGGTGCGATTGGCGATGGTGTTGTCGTTGACGGTGTAGCTGCTGCCCGCTTCCAGCAGCAGCGCCGTATCTCCGCTGTTCCACACATCATTGTCGACCATCTGGCCGCCAGCCCACAGCTTGACGCCGTTCCGTTGATTGTTTTCCACGCGATTGCGACGCACCACTATGCCAGAAACGCTACCCGGCGCGTCGCGAGAGTTGATGTCAATCCCGTCGCCTCCGTTGTCGTGGATGTAGCAATCCTCCACCAGAATGTCCTGGCCGCGTTCCACTGCCAGGCCATCAGCACCCCAATCAGCCGCCTCCTCTGAACCGTATATCTCCAGCCGCTGGAAGCGCATGTTGTTGCAGGGGCCGGGCGTGCAATCCACCGAGGTGTACTTGGCACCGTGGATGACGCTATCGGCCAGAGTCACGTTCTCCACCGGGCCGTACTCCGGCGGCTGGCCGGAATAGCCTATAGTGAAGTGGATGCCGGCTTCGCCTCCACCCACGTTCAGACCAGAAAGGACCACATCCTGATTATCACCCCACAGCGTGAGGCCCCAAACGCTGAAGCCACGCAGTGTGAAGCCATGCAGGCGCAAGTGAGACGTGCCCTGGCGCAGGTTCATGTTGCCCTGCACAGTGACCGCGTGGCCATTGGTGTTGAAGGTGATAGGCTGGCCGGCTGTGCCTGAAGTGGTAAAGTCTACGCCTTCGACGTAAGTGCCCGCTTCCACGTGGACGGTGTCGCCCTGCTGGACGACACCAGCGGCGTGCTGGATAGTGCGCCAGGGCAGATCGATGGTGCCCGGGTTGGCATCATCCCCATTGAGGGAGACATAGTGGTCAGTCACGCCCGAGGGCGTGGGCGTACTGGTGGATGTGGGTGTAGGTGTACCTGTAGGCTCCGACGTGGATGTGGGAGTGAGGTTGACCCCAAAAGTTGCACCAAACTGAGCTGTGTTTACTGTGATACTCTTGACCACCTCAGGGCACTGCTCAGTGCTCCTCAGAACGGAAAGGCGAGACGAACCGGCTGGGTGCCCGATCC
>JAYEMR010000123.1:0-9157 GCA_034718215.1 Chloroflexota bacterium | reverse complement strand
GCGTATTTGGCATAACACCTGTGCCCGCCTGCACCCGCCCGCGACTGCCCGTGCGCAGGCGATCACCTGTGCCCGATCACCTGTGCCTGATCAGGTGCAGGCAGGTGCGGGCAGGCACGGGCGATCAGGTGCGGGCAAACGTCTTCCTAAGCCGGATTCATCCGGCGCTGTTTAATAGCCCGGCGACTTCATCCTTCAGATACTCCTATTATAATCAGGACAACCGAAGGTTGCATCGCCGGGCGGGAATGCAAAGTGTAAACCAGATTCCTCCGTGAAATGAACCATGCCCAAACTCTCGAAGGTGCAAAAGGGAACCATCCAGGAAGTAGATATTGCCTCGGATGAAGCCAACGTATGTGCTATGCTTATCATAGGTGATGCTCGAGGAGTGGACAATGCTGGCACGGGTAATGATCGTGTCCACCTGCCGGAAATAGTCCTCGATCAATTCAGCCGTGCCCCTTGCAGAGCTTGCCGATGAACTTGGAGAAGGTGATAAGTCCTGATCTCTCCAGCCCATTCGATGAAATCCAGACCCTCATCTACTTCTCCGGCCTCAAAGCGGCGCTCGAATTCCTCCGAGGTCAGGCCATACTGTTCCTCGAAGGCATGCAAGCGCTGTTGGGTTCGTTCCAAACCCAGTTCCAGCATGCGCAATTCGGATCCAATCGCTGATTTGATCAGTGGCTTGAGCGCAACTGGGGCATCGGCCGTTACGGTTACCTTTTGAATCATTGACCCTCTCCTCTGTGTACTGTCACACGCTCCTACGATAGCACAGCTTTGAAGCAGGGGCAAGACAGAGGTGAATCGCCTCAACCATCGGCTATTCTTCCCCTTCGTGGGGCGCTAGGGGTGAGTCGACAGCCATCATTCCTCCCCGTAGGCAACTACACCGATCAGCCCAGGGCCACCGTGGACCGTCAATGAGCAGGCTAAGTCAACAACGTGAGTCTCGACACAGCTCAGCGCTGTCTCCAGCTGCTCGCGCAGCTGCAGGGCCTCCTCTAGGGCCTCAGCGTGAGGGATGGCCAGCCGCACTGAACTCGCTCCGCCCAGATCATTCGTGATCAGCTCCACCATGCGCTGGAGCGCCCTGCTCCGGGTGCGCACCTTTCCCCTCACTCCCAACACCCCATCTTCGACGTGGAGGATGGGTTTGACGGCCAGCAGCGAAGCCAATACCCCCGATAGCGTCCCCACTCGTCCGCTCTTTTGGAGGTACTTCAACGTAGCCAGGGTTAGGTAAGTCCGCATTCCACTGCGAATCTCCTCCAGCCGCCCCAGGATAGCTTCCAAGCTCGCGCCCCTCTCCGCCATGCGCGCTGCAGCCAGCACCTGAAAGCCAGTCCCCATGGAGATAGCCAGGCTGTCCCACACCTCGATCCTGGCTTGGGGCATCATGGAGCTGGCCAGCACGGCCGATTGATAGGTGCCGCTGTGCTTGGAGGTGATGGCCACGCACAGGATCTGCTCGTAGCCCTCCTCGATCAGCGCCTGGAAGAGCTCGGCAAACCGGCCGGGTGAGGGCTGGGAGGAGGTAGGCATCTCTTTCTCATCCAGCCATCGCAGGAAAGTAGCGCGGTCGATGGTCACATCCTCTTCATATGTCTCCTGCCCGAACTGGATGTTGATGGGCACCACCCGGATGTCATACCGCTGAAGCAACGGAGGAGGAACGTCGGCTGTGCTGTCAGTCACAATCCCGATAGAAGCTGTGTTCATGGCCTCATTCCTTTCGTAGGGATTTCAGTATGATATCAGCCGCCACCATTCGCTCGTGCACACCAGCCGATGAGAAGGCAATGGTCCACCTTCTGCAGCGGGCGGCCTGCCTGTACCCAGAGAACTTGGCTCTCACTCCCCAGGTTCTGTTGGATCTTCCGCTCCTGCTCACCGCCTGGGAAGGGGAAAGACTGCAGGGCTGCCTGGGCGTGAGCTTTCTTCACCCGCCAGCGGCCAGGATCGAGGCCTTCTTAACTCGCTACCGGCGGGATGCGGGTTATTATCTGGGTGAACTGCTCCCCCCGGTAGAGGCGCAGCTTCGGGGGCAGGGGATTGAAGTGCTGGTCTACATCGGCCAGGCCCCCTGGCTCATCCCACTGCTCAAGCGCCAGGGCTTTCAGAAGACAAACTCCATCCTCCGCCTCCACAAACAGGGCTGGGAGATACCCACCCTCGGCAACCTAGAGGTGTGCATCCGCCCTGCGAGGCCAGAGGACATCCCCGCGTTGGTGAGCCTGGATGAGACGGCCTTTCAAGAAGTCATCTGGCAGCGCACCGCTGATGTCTTCCAACAACTCTTGCCTGTCCATCGGACGACAGATGGGAGCCAGATGCCCCATTTCGTCGTAGCGGAGCGAAGGGGACAGGTGGTGGGCTACCAGCTTAGCCAACTCCGGGGAGGCGAGGGTCACCTGACGCGCGTGGTGGTCCACCCAGATGCCCAGGGCCAGCGCATCGGCGCCCGGCTGGTGGCTGAAGCCATCCGCTTCTTCCGTGGGCGAGGGGTGAGGGACATCACGCTCAATACCCAGAGGGACAACTACAGGGCCCAGCAGCTCTACCGCTGGTTTGGTTTTCGGCCAGGGGGAGGGGAAGTAACAGTGCTGCAGAAGCCTGTTCCTCTGCCGTGATCCTTGTGGTCAAGAACTCAGCGCCTCCGATCCAGCCACTCCTTGGCCACCTTGGGGAGCTTGGCTAGAGGCCCTTGACGGATGGTGCATTCCGGCAGGGAATCGAGAAAGGCCCGACCGTAGAACTTGCTCTGCACCCGCCGGTCGAGCACGACGACGATCCCTCGATCCGTCTTGGAACGGATGAGGCGGCCGAAACCCTGGCGGAAGCGCAGGATGGCCTGCGGGACCGCGTACTGGCCGAAGGGATCCTCAAAAGTCTCACTGCGGGCGGCGAAAATAGGGTCGCTGGGCACGGAGAAGGGAAGCTTGGCGATGACCAGGCAGCTCAGAGCCTCCCCCGCCACATCCACCCCCTCCCAAAAACTGCTGGTGCCCAGCAGCACCGAGCGAGGAGTGGTGCGGAAATTCTCCAGGAGCTGCTGGCGCGAGGTTCCGCGACCTTGAGCGAAGACTGAGATATCCTCCTGACCCAGATGATGGTTGATGGCCCGCGCCGTGCGGTTCAACTGGCTGTAGGAGGTGAAGAGAGCCAATGTACGCCCCCCCGTCGCTCTACACAGGCGAGTCAAGGCCGCCTCTACCCGCTTTTGATAGTAGGGCTGATTGGGCTCCGGGATGTCGTTGGGCAGGTAGAGGAGAGTGGAGGAGGGATAGTCGAAGGGGGAGCCAACGGCCAACTCATCCGCATCCCAGCCATGCAGCCGCTCCCTGATGTAGTCAAAACCTCCCCCGGCCCGCAGCGTGGCTGAGGTCATCACTACCGCCTTTTTGGGAAGAAAGAGATGCCGCTCCACCAACTCTCCCACGTGCAGGGGAGCGGCGTGCAGGGAGATGTGCTCATCCCTGAGATGGATGGTCGCCCAGTAGATCATGTTCTCACTGGGCTCGAAAAAGAGGGGACGCAGCCGCTCGTAGGCGGACTGGATCTGCCCTCCCCAAAGGAGCAGCCCCTGAAGCAGATCCTCGCAAGGAGTTAGATCACACTCCGTCAGACTCTCCAGCCCCTCCAGCAGGGTGTGGAGTTTCTTCGCCACCTCCTCCAATTGCAGAGTGAAGTTATCCCCTACGATCTCCACCTGGTCCCAGGCGGGCTGAACCCGGACCCCCCCCGTGAGGCGTATCCGCTGATCGTACTTCTGCCCCGGCCGATGATACTCGCTGAGGCAGGAGCGCAGCCCGTTGAAGAGGTCGTACAGGGCCGCCCGCGCGCTCTTCGTGCTCCTCTGGACCCCTCGGATGTGCTGGCTGACCTGGGAATATAAATCTTGGGAGGGGAGTATGTCCTGAAGGCGCAGCGAAAGTTGGGTCAGGAGCCCCACGTAGCGCCCGGGAGCCACCTCTTGGCTGAGGGAGGTCAGCATCTCCTCCAGCTTTTCCCGATCCACCTCAAAGCTGAGCTGACGGGTGACCGAGTCCTCCAGGTTGTGCGCCTCATCAACTATAAGGTAACGGTATTCGGGAAGCACGCGGTTCTCCACCGCGATGTCAGCCAGGAGCAGGGCATGGTTGACCACGATGAGATGAGCACTCTCCGCCCTTCGCCGAGCCTCGTAGAAGAAACACTGCCCCTGCTGCCAATAGCGACACCGCTCGCCCAGGCAGCTATCTGGTTCGGAGCGCACCTTAGCCCAGACGGCCCTCTCGCTCGCCTCGGGGAGAAAAAGCTCCGCCCTGTCGCCAGTCAGCGTGCTGGGCAGCCACACCAGGATCTTGGCCAGAACCTTCGCCTCGGTAAGGGAGAGTTGACTTTGATTCCGGAGCGCGTCCAAACGGCTCAGGCATAGATAGTTTCCCCGTCCCTTCACTAACGCGGCCTGGAATTCAATGTCCAGGAGCCGCTTCAGGTCGGGGATGTCCTTGTGATAGAGCTGATCCTGAAGATTGATGGTGTTGGTGGAGATGACCACATGTTCGGAGTTTTTGGCGGCGAAATAGACCGCGGGTAGTAAATAGGCGATAGACTTTCCGACTCCAGTGCCGGCCTCTACCAGGAGATGTCGGCCCTGATTGAAGGCCTCAGCCACAGCTCGAAGCATCTCGATCTGCTGAGGACGGTGCTCATAGCCGGGGAATTGGCGGGCGAAGACTCCTCCCTGCTCCAGCATCCGGGCCAGGGCTTCTGTATCCAAAGCTCTGGGCTGGGCAGCGGGCTGCAGAGGGGGCTCGTCCTCCTCCAGCCTGCCCAGGAACTGAGCTAAGCCCTGGCCGTCGAGCGTCCCCTTGGCCACCATTTGTTCCCCAGCGCCGGTGGAGGTAGAGCGCCTTCGGCTACGCTCCACATCCTGAAAGAACCGAGCCGCGGGCCAGCTGCTCCGCTCGCCCAAGCGGCCAATCTCATGGATGATGGCTAGGCTCAGCCGATTAGCCTGCTCGCGGAGGGCCTGGAAGAGGCGGGCGGCAGTTAGCGCATCATCCAGGGCCCGATGATGCGTCGAGGTGGGGATGTCCAGTTCCTCCGCCAGCCGCTGAAGGCTGTAGCGAGCCACGTGGGGGAGCAGGATAGAGGCCAGCTCAAAGGTGTCGAGGGCGAGGTTGTCGGTGAATAGACCATGACGCTTCAGGAAAGCCAGGTCGAACCCGATGCTGTGGCCCACCAGCGGGGTCGAGCCCACGAAGCGGCGCAGTGGCCCCAAGAGGGATGAGAGGGAAGGGGCGCGATCCACCTCCTCCTGAGCTATGCCGGTCAGCTGCTGAATGTGATAGGGGATGCGGCGTTGAGGATCGACCAGGCTGCTCCAAGTATCGAGGATCTCCTCGCCCCGAAATTTGACCACCCCAATCTCCAGGATCGCGTCGTGCTCAGGTTCGAGGCCGGTAGTCTCCAGGTCAAGGGCCACGTAGACACGGGACATGAACACTCCAATCTAGCTGACAAATTATCTCCCAGGCAGGATGACCGCGACCTGAGGGACCTAGGCGCATTATACACTAGAAGAGGTTTTGGCGAAAGAGTGTGCTTACTTATCCCCATTGGAGACCATATGCCACTGGCTAATGTTACGAAACCGATCACTAGGTGTCCGCATCAGCGCCAGCTGCACTCCCCCTATCCTCTTATCCAAGGCATAGTTGTAGACAGGATGATACAGGGGCAAAGCCGGCAGTTCCTGAGCCCATATCTCCTGAAACCTGCGGTAGAGCTGCGCACGCTCCTTCAGCTCGGTGACCCGCCGCCCCTTTTCCATCAACTCGTCCGCTTCCCGGCTGCTGAAGCCGGTGTAATTCTGCCCCCTTCCGCTCACCTGAGTCGAGTGCCAGAGGGGATAGGGATCAGGATCGGGCCCCAGTTCGCACTCCACTAAGGCGGCCCGGTAGTTCCCTATCTGCAGCCGCTCCTGACGCAACTTCTGCTCCACATGGGCCTTCACCCCTACCTCAGCCCACTGACGGGCGATCTCCTCCGCCAAGCTTACATGAGTGCTGTTGCTGCCATCCACCAGCAGAGATAAAGCCAGCTGCACCCCCTCTCGCTGTCGCACCCAATCATTGTCGGAGGAGGAGCTGGGAGATCGCCAGCCCGCTTGCTCCAGCAGGCTCCGCGCGCGCTGAGGGTCGTAGGTGTAGTGAGGGAGGTCAGGATTATAGGCCCAGGTGTTGGGCAGCACAATGCTGTGGGCCACGATGCCCTGTCCTGCCAACCGCTGATCAATCAACCTCCGCCGATCCAGGGCAAACAGCAGCGCCTGGCGCACCTCCCTCTCAGCCAGGAAGGGGGCCGCAGAATGGGTCAGGTTGAGAAAGATAATGACCTCCCTCGACATCGGTGCACTGTACAGGGCCAGCGAAGGGCGCTCTCGCACAGCTGTCAGTTCCTGCGGAAGCAGCCCTCCGATCCCGGTCACCGCCCTATGATCATAGGCGTCCAAGATGGAGGCTCGATCGGGGTAGAACTGAATTTCAGCTCGCCTCATCCGAGGGGATGAACCAAAGTAGGCGGGATTAGCCTTGAGTGTCAGGTATCCTTGGTCCAGATGCACTTCAGATATCTGAAAGGGGCCAGTGCCAATGGGCCTCAGGTTGAAGGGCTGTCGGGGCAGCAGTTCAGCTGGCACATCAGCCAGCAGATGAGCAGGCAAGATGCCGATCGTGGTGTAGTCCAGAAAGGGGGCGAAGGGCTCCTCCAAAATAAAGCGCACCTTGTGGCGATGGACTTTCTCCACCTGCACCCTGCGCCACAGGTTAGCCAATCGAGCTGGCCCCTGATAATATCGCTCCTGCATGGCCTGTACGGTGAAGATCACATCGTCGGCGGTGAAAAGAGTGCCGTCGTGCCACATCACATCGCGGCGCAGGTCGAAGGTGTAGGTGCACCCATCGGACGACACCTGCCATCCCTGAGCCAGATCGGGTACAATCTGAGATCGCTCGTTGACCCTGGTGATCCCGTTGAAGATAAGCGCCACCAGATCGCGATCCACATCGCTACGGGCGAGGATAGGATTGATGTACTCCGGCCGACCGACCACCGCTTCCACATGCCAACTGGGCCTCGATGGGGTAGGAGTGGGAGTAGGCTGAGGGGTGGAGGATGGAGCTGTCGTGGGGGTGAAAGGAAAGGGGGTAGAGGTACGGGTCACCGGTGGCGCTGATGGAATGATTGAATCAGTGGAAGGGACTCGTCCGCTAGCCTTTCGGACCTGCGCCAACCGCACCAGGACGGAGACGGCCAACAAAACCCCTAGCACTGCCAGCGCGGCCCGCCAGCGGATGTGATTCCTCTTCACAGCCCGCGGTGATCGCATGGTGAAGCGCAGTTCAGGAGGCCCAGACGACGGTGATCAGGGCCATGATGAAGAAGGCAACAGACAGGCCGATGGTGATCTGAAAGAGCATCTTCTCCACCCCACGTCGGCTGCGATGTAGGGAGGACCCTCCGCCAAAGGGGGAACCCAGCCCCGATTCCTGGGTCTGGAGCAATATCACGCCGATGAGGGTGCTGGCTATTATCAACTGAGCGATGTACAAATAGGTACTCAAAAGGACCTCTTTTCTACTGGTAGCGAATACTTGTAGAAACCAACTTCAATTTCGGCTGCGCTTATTATACCAATTGTCCATTCAACGTAAGAAGCGGGCACTCGTCATTTATGCGGCGCTTCGTTCGACCATGATTACAGCCGGAGGTGCTGTAGCTCGTCTCAAGCGGCGAGGAGGGAGGCGCTTTCGCCGCCAAGGCAGCGCCTATGATCAGCGGCTGAGCAGGCTGGACGCTAATGGTGAATGGTAACCGGGGTGCCGATCTCAGCCCAGCGATAGAGAGCCTTGGCGTTGGCAGTATCGAGGATGACACAGCCGTAGGAGACTTTCCGCCCCAGAAGCCCGGCCCACAAGGTCCGACCGTTGGAGAGAATAGGCAAGGCGTGGATGCCATTCTGTGAGCTGCCAGCCCAGTAGATGCCCAGCCACCAGGGCATCTGGAGGCCGTAGTAGCTGGAGTAGGCATTGGGTATCTTGCTGATCACGCTGAAGTGACCGGTACGGGTGGGACGCCCCGGCTCCCCTGTGGAGCAGACCCAGTACCACTTCACTTGGCCGTTCTCCCACACCGTCATGCGCTGGTCGGAGAGGTCAATCTCTATGAGCCTGTCCTGTGCCGAAGATGCAGGGCTGGCAGGAGCGGCTGAGGAGCCACTCGTCGGTATGCGCAGCCTCTGCCCGACGTAGACTAGATTGAGGTTATGGAGCCCGTTGGCCCGGGCGAGAGCGCTGATGGTCACCTCATGGCGAAGGGCGATATGAGCCAGCGTCTCACCATCCCGGACAATGTGAACCCTACCCTCAGCTAGACCCTGAGGGATCCGCAGCCGCTGTCCGACATGGATGAGAGAGGGATTGGAGATCCCATTGGCCCGAGCCAGGGCCTCAGCCGATAAGCCGTAGCGGGCGGCGATGGCGTAAAGACTCTCTCCCCTTCGGACAGTATGATGCGCACCGCTGGCTCTGGCTCCTGCATCTCCAGCACTAGGAATAGTCAGTCTCTGTCCGACGTATACCCAGTTGGGGTTCACGATCCCGTTGGCCTGGATGAGCGCGGAAGTGGTGACCCCGTATCTCACAGCTATGGAGTAAAGCGTCTCCCCAGGCCGCACCACATGTACCTGCCCCTCACGCGGCGGCGCACCCCTTGCCCTAGGGAGGCCCAGGCCAGCGAGGATCAACAGCGCTGTCAAAAGCGGGTAAGTGACCCTTTTCATCGTGCATCTCCTCTGCAAGTGATGTCAGAGATCATTGGAAGAACGTGATTCTATTCTAGCATAAAAATGCCCCTCTCGCAAGAAGAGGGGCTGGCCCAAATCAAAAACGCAAGGGACTAGAGGTGCGCCCAATCCTCTGTCCCTTGCGTTGAAAAAGGAGGAGAAAACTCACTATAAGCCTAACAGAAATGCGCGGACCTGCTGGACGCTTCCTTTGCGTTTCCCCTACGCCGGGCTGACGCTGATTTGTACAGCGGACTGGCTGAGATACCCATTTAATTCTCCTGTCTATCGCATCCGCCATTTATGTTTGCCTTTCGA
>JAYEMR010000122.1:0-9332 GCA_034718215.1 Chloroflexota bacterium | reverse complement strand
TCTGGACAGACGGGAGAATACGATGCACAGTCCGTGCGGTAGGAACGCCCTTCACTCCCAAGGCCATCAGTTCCAATTGGATCGCCTCGGCGCCGATCAATGCATAGCGCATGCCCGGCGTCTCCTTCGCCACCCGCGCCCGCCGTGAGTTGACGATGGCCTGTTCAATTTCCGTCGGTGTCTTACCAGCAGGTTGATGCGGGCCACGGGGTAAATCGCATAGGGACGTGATGTCATCTGGGTCGTAGCGACTGGCCCAGTAGTAGAACCAACCCCTTGATTTGCCAAGGTCCATACAGATATCCTTTACCTTCTCACCGGCTAGGCGCCTCCGCATCGCTGTGCGGCGGAGTTCACATCCTTCACACATGGTATCCTCCTCTTTTGCTTGTCATACCTACATTGGTAAAAGAAGGATACCACAATGTTCCCTGGCCAGGACAGGCAACATCTGCCGTCAGTCATCGAGCATTAAGCTGTTCAAGATGTGCTAACAGTTCTCATGTTCAAAATGTGCCGTCAGGTGACACCTAGGGCATTCCAAGCGTTTCGACAAGAGCTTTACGCATGTTTCTCCGCCCGGTCAGATGCTGCGATGGAGTTGATCGACGCTTTCCTGCCTGCGCACCCGTGCCTGATCGGGTACAGGCAGGCAGGACCCGCGCAGGTGCGGGCAAGAAGATGCGGTAGAGGCGCGACGATCGCACGAGCAAGAGATTGTGCAGTTGATAGCTCAATACTTACCTCCGCCACAGCAACGCAAGTATTGGTTATTTGCAACAGATGTGACTTATCAACCGCGGCAATTTGCCTCCACACTAGCAGACCGCACCTACGTGTATCGTCCCAATCCAGTAGCAGGGAACAAACCGGTCACCATCGGGCATGATTACTCCATCTCCAGTTTTCTACCAGAGAAGCCCAATCGCCTGCGCATGGGCTGCAGGCACAGGCGATTTGCCCCGCCTTGGGTTGCTCCCCTGATCGTTCGATGGGTGAAGAGCACAGAGAAAGCCAGTCAGGTAGGGACAGAGCAAATCAGCGCCATCACGAGTGATGAAACCCTACCATTTCATGATGAATTATGTGTGCTAACGGAAGATGCGTCCTACAGTGGGCGAGCACACCTTGCTGCGGTTGCATCGATTCCGAACCTGGTTTCCATTGTTCGTTTGCCCAGAAATCGGGTCGTTTACCGCCGTTTTACCCCTCCGGATGAGGACGAACGGCCTCCTGGTCATCCGAAGTGGTATGGAGATCGCTTCGATCTCAAAGATCCAGATACTTGGCCCGAACCTGACGACACAGCAGAGGGTGCTGTGGAAACCAAGCAAGGCGAAAGACATACGGCCTATGTGGAAGGCTGGCATGACATGGTGCGTACTGGTACCCGGGAAATCCCTATGCACAAATATCCTTTTACCTTGGTGCGCATCCGGGTCGTCGATGCTGACGGAGAGCCCGTCTACAAGCAGCCAACATGGCTGGTGGTCCTCGGCGAGCGACGAGAGGAACTCTCCCTAGCTGACATCTGGCAAGCTTATGACCAACGCAGTGACGGGGAACACTTTCACCGCTTTGGAAAACAAAACTTGCTGATGGCAGACTATCAGACACCAGAAGTAGACCACGAAGAAAACTGGTGGCAGATAGTTCAGCTGGCTTATATCTCACTTTGGCTAGCGCGTTCTCTTGCAGAGGTTCATCGTCGGCCCTGGGAACGCTATCTGCCGCAACCAGAACCAGGGTGTCCTTCGCCTTCCCTCGTTCAACGAGACCTTGAGCGAATAATTCTGAAGTTGGGTACCCCAGCTCGGCCTCCTGAACCGCGAGGTTATTCGCCAGGGCGGGCAAAAGGCTCAAAACCACCCCCCAGAGAACGCCAACCCGTTATCCGAAAGGGCTAAGGCAGCTCAGAAAGCGAATTCTCAGGGTTCTTTAGTTATCCCGGTGTCAGCTGGGCTAATTCTACTTGTTCAAAGTCCAATATCCTATAACCGCATCAGCAATTCCAAATATGACCATGCGGCATGGTATAATAGGAGGCGATAGCATGAACTGACAGGTGTTGAGAATGGAAGGGAGTCAAATGGTCAAGGGAGTGATATTTCAGACCATGCTGAGCAGTCTGCGCCGCAGCCTGGGGCGAGTGCCTGAGCATCGGACAGGGCGCAATATCCAGTATCAGATCGACGATGCCGGGCTGGGGGCATTCTCGGTGTTCTATACGCAATCACCCAGCTTTCTGGCGCACCAGTGGCATATGCAACAGCGACAGGGGCGCAACAATGCCCGCAGCTTATTCGAAGTGGACGCCATACCATGTGACGAACAAATCCGAAACTTGCTCGATCCAGTGGACCCCAGCTATCTGCGCTCGCCTTTCTGGGAGATCTACGAAAGATTGGAAGCAGGTGACTATCTTGATGACTCCTGTTCGTCGCCTGTCCGTGCCAGACGGGGGACAGACGGGATCGGGGTATAGGCGGGACACGGCTATGCACATTCCCGTCCGCACAGACGGGAATGTGCTCAAAAATCACGGCTACCACTCTCCTGTCCGTCGACAGACGGGACAGACGGGGAGCACAACTACGGCCATGGCAAACAGCATCTGTCGGCGGTGTTGCCCGTACTGGACAGTGCTGACGTTGCTGCTGCTGGCCTTCCTCTTTTCGAAGGACATCATGTGCTCCATATTTAGAATTGCTGAATACACCCCCATCAATTTGACAGCAAGTCGAAAAGAGGGTATAATACTAAATAATTCGGGGAAACCGAGACCATATTGGATGTGAATAATGGACCTTACTGCAAGACAGCAGGTTTTTCTGATCCAACTTTTGGATCTGTATCATAAGCGTCAATCTTCGGTTCACTACACTGAGGTGGCTAAGCAGGTAGGAGTCACCAAATTTTCTGCCTATGATATGCTGAAGCTGTTGGAGCGTAAAGGAGTCGTGGCCTCCGAGTATGTGTTGGATCGGGAGGAGCCGGGACCGGGCCGTTCGCTGATCAAGTTCTATCCCACCAAGGCCGCCCATCAGTGGTTGGGCCAGAAGTGGAACGGCTTCGCGCGGGGAGAAGAGTGGCGGCAGGCCAAGGAGGGGTTGCTGTGCCGCCTGCGGCGAGCGCGAGATGTCAACCCTAGAGAGTTAGCTGGTGAATTGCTCAGCCAACTCTCAGAGAATCAACCGCCGATGATTTACTGCGCTCAGATGATCATCGTCTTACTTCTCTACCTCAATGGGCTTCGGGAATTGACCAGCGGTATCAATCCCCTGCGGGTGCTGAAAAGCATCGACGCCGGCGGGGGGGTCAGCCTGGGAGCGCTGGCCGGTTTCAGCCTTGGGTCACTCCTATCCCGAGCCGGCGAGGCGACGGAGGGCCTTCTGATCTCGGTGTCTCGCTATCAGAGCTACCTGCGTACTCTCAGCGAGAAAAACCGACTGGCGCTGATCAATTTCCTGGAGGAAGCACTCACCATCTCACAACAACTTGCCTGGCAGCCTGTCAGAGATGATGCTCGCTCTAACTCCGTGTAAGCCTCCAATTGGTCTGGGATCTAACAATTTTTTTGGTCGGAAATTTTGGTTTTTTAGGTGCATAAAGCCCATCCCTGTCACAGTCTAGATTCATGTGTAAGGAGGACCTCCATGCTACGGATCGTGACCGATAGCTCAGCCGGGTTGCCCCTAAATCTCCTGAGATATTACGACATTGAGGTGGTCCCGCTCAAGGTCCACTTTAGGAAGATGACCTACCGGGAGGGTGAAGACCTGGACAACGCGCGGTTCTACCAAATGCTGAGCCGGGCAGAGCAACTGCCTACCACCTCTCAGCCCTCAGCCGGGGAGTTTCACGAGGTATATTCGAGGCTTACGGCCAACGGAGATTCTGTGATCTCTATCCATATCTCCAGCAAGTTGAGCGGTACTTGTCAATCTGCTGTGGCAGCCAAGGCCATGCTTCCCAAGGCTGATATCACAATCATTGATACACTTTCAGCATGCATGGGGCACGGGATGATTGTACTGACGGCCGCTGAGGCTGTGCAGAGGGGGAAAAGCCGAGATGAGATCATCGCTTTGGTGGAGCGGGTGATCAAGGAAATCCAAATCCTCTTTGTCGTTGACACGCTGGAGTACCTGCAGAAGGGGGGGAGGATCGGCGGAGCCTCCGCGTTTCTGGGCACCCTCCTCAACATCAAGCCCCTCCTGGAGATACGAAATGGCCGCGTAGAGCCTCTGGAGAAGGTACGCAGCAGGAAAAAGGCCCTGCGGCGGGCCTTGGAGATGATGAGAGGGCGCTTCAATGGGCAGGGGCCTCTGAGAATGGCAGTTCTCCACGCTCAATGCCCTGAGGAGGCTGAACAGCTGGTGCAGAGGATGAAGGAGCTGTTTACCTGCACCGACCTTTACTTCGCGGAGATCAATCCAGTGATAGGCACCCACGTCGGCCCTGGGACCTTGGGAGTGGTCGGCTATCCGGAGAGTTTGATTAGAGATTCTACCTCGCGCTAGCGGATGGGCTACAGCCCCAGCGCGTGCTCCAGTCGTTGCCGTCCTAGGGAAAAACGGCGGCTGAAAGCTCGCTGGACATCCCTCAATTCCTCTTCCAACCGGTCGATAGTCTTCCCCGTTTTGATGATCACATCTTGTTGCCCCTCAGCCTGAGCATCCAAATGCAGGAAGTGAAGCTGGGTGAGGCGAGCGCGCAGGCTTTCCTCCCGCAATCTGAGGGCGGTTACTAGTAGATCCTCCCTCAGCTTATCGGGAGGCAGATCGTCGTAGAAGCTGTTCATCTCCAGCAGCCAGCCAAGGTAGTCGTGCAGGAGGGGATCAAGTGTTTCGCGCAGCATATCTGCATCGGGACGACTCTCCGAGCTTCTATTAACCTGGAGCAGAGCCTGAAAAATCTGCTCATTCTCCACTCGACCGCCTCTACCCGAGGGGATGAAATCAGCGAGTGCCAACGGCGGTACCTCTATCTTCACCAACTGCTCGTTAAGCCACTCCAACAGAGAAGGGTCTCCTGCTAGGCAGGCCAGACAATGCTCCTGCATGCCGAAGCGACCGCTCACGGTAGCCTCAGTGGGCTCCTCTTCAGGAGATGGTGGCTTCCTCACTCTGCGATGCCTAGGTCGAGTCTCGGATATCTGACGGGCCAGCGCCCGCTCATCCACCCGCACCATGCGAGCCAGCCGCTGTAGATAATGCGTTCGCTCCACCTGATTTTTGATCTCACTGAGGATAGGGCCCAGCCGTCGCACTGCCTCGACCTTGCCCTTAGGATCGCTGAAATCTATATCGGCGGTGAGGGCCTGAAAATAGTAGTCCAGCACCGGCAGCGCCTCCTCAATCAGCCGCCTCCAATGATCTGTGTCAGCTCGGATCACATCGTCAGGATCCTTCCCCTGGGGCAGGATGGTGATATGGAGGGCGATCTCCAACCGTCCCTCGTAGCGCACCAATCCCTGAGGAGTGATCACCGGCGTGACCCTCCGATCCAGCGCTCCCCGAGCTACCTCCAGCCCTCGAAGTATGGCCCGCGTGCCCGCCGTGTCGGCGTCCAGGGCCAAGACCAAGTTAGTGGTGAGGCGGGTCAAGGAGCGGAGCTGATCCTCGGTAAGAGAAGTGCCCATGGAGGCCACGACGTTGGTGAAGCCATGTTGATGGGCCTGGAGAACGTCCATGTATCCCTCGACGATGACCGCCTGATCTCTTCGGCGAATTGCTTCTTGGGCCCTGTCCAGCCCGAAGAGGGTGGCCGACTTGTCGAAGAGAGGGGTCTGGGGGGAGTTGAGGTATTTGGGCACGTCCTCCTCGCGGAGTACCCGCCCGCCGAAGGCGATGACTTGGCCTCTCTTCTCACCTACCTGAGGCAGGCGGATGGGGATCATCAGCCGGTGGCGGAATCGGTCGTAGCCGCCGGTGCCCTCTTTTCGCTTCACCACAATCCCCGCTGCCACCAGATTATCCAGAGTATATCCCTGGCCCAGGAGGTGTCCCTTCAGTGCTTCCCACTGGTCGGGGGCGTAGCCCAACTGAAAACGCTCCACCGTCTCCTCGGTGAGCCCGCGGCGTTGAATGTAGGCCCTGGCCTCCTCGCCGGTTGAGGAATGCAGGAGCTGGTGATAGTATTCAGCCGCGGCGGACATAATCCGTTGCAATCGCTCCCGCTGGGCTGCGGCCTTTTTCTGCTCCTCCGTGAGCGGCTTCAGCTCCACTCCGGCTCGGCGGGCTAGAAGCCGCAGCGCCTCACCGAAGGTCAGTCCCTCCCGCTTCATTATGAAGGTGAAGACATCCCCCCCTTCCCCACATCCGAAGCAGTGCCAGCCCTGCGTCTCAGGGAAGACTACGAAGGAGGGCTCGGTGTCGGAGTGGAAGGGACAGAGGCCGGAGTAGTTTCTCCCCGACTTGCGAAGCTCCACGTAATCGGAGACTATATCTACGATATCGAGTCTAGATTTGACTTCGTCAATCTTGCTCATTTATCAGCTATCAGTCCGCCTATTCCAATCGATAGACATCGGCTGATGGCAGCCCAGACAGGACTACCATCAGCCGGCAGCTGGTAGATAGCAGATGAAAGTTATCGGCTATCAGCTAGTTAATGCCTAGCTCCTTCTCCTTCTCGGCGACCATCAGACGGGTCTTTATGACCGTGTCGGGGTTGAGTGACATGGAGCTGATGCCGCATTCCACCAGGAACTCGGCGAACTCTGGGAAGTCGGAGGGGGCCTGACCGCAGATGCCGATCTTCTTACCCCTCCGAAGCGCGGCGTCAATCGCCCCCTTGACCAGGTTCTTCACGGCGTTGTTCCTCTCATCGAAGATATGAGCCACCAGCTCCGAGTCTCTGTCCAGGCCCAACGTGAGCTGGGTCAGGTCGTTGGTGCCGATGGAGAAGCCGTCGAACACATCGGCGAATTCGTCAGCCAGGATGATGTTACTGGGGATCTCCGTCATCACGTAGACCTCGAACCCATTCTCGCCCTGCACCAATCCGAAGTCGCGCATGACCTCGATGACCCTCTGGCCCTCCTCCGGGGTGCGGCAGAAGGGGATCATGGCCTTGACGTTGGTGAGTCCCATCTCATCCCGAACCTGCTTGAAGGCTGCGCACTCCAGCCCGAAGGCAGGTCGGAAGTCCACATCGTAGTAGCGAGATGCTCCCCGCCAGCCGAGCATGGGGTTGTCCTCTTCTGGCTCATAAAGCTCGCCGCCGATCAGGTTGGCGTACTCATTGGTCTTGAAGTCGGACATGCGGACGATGACGTCATCGGGGTAAAAGGCGGCCGCGATGCGGGCGATACCCTGGGCCAGCTGGTCGGTGAAGAACTGCCCCTTGTCTTCGTAACCTCTAACTCGCTCGTCGATGAGGTCCACCACCTCTTGGGCTTGCTCATCGCCATTGGCCGCTTGCTCTTTAAGTCTTGGATAGTGGATGAGGGCCAGGGGATGTATGCCGATGTGGGAGTTGATGATGAACTCCAGCCGGGCGAGCCCCACTCCATCGCAGGGGATCTGGCCCTGCATGAAGGCTTTCTCGGGGATACCCACATTCATCATGACCTGGGTCTTGGTCTTGGGGATTGTATCCAGGCTCAGCCGGTCCACGCGATATTCTAGTAGCCCCTCGTAGATGTTCCCCAGTCCCTCGGAGCAGTCCACTGTGACCTCCATCCCCGATTTAAGGACGGAGCTGGCCGTCTCGCTGCCGATGATGCAGGGAATGCCCAGCTCACGGGAGACGATGGCCGCGTGGCAGGTACGCCCGCCCCGGTCGGTGACGATGGCGCCGGCGATCTTCATGATGGGCTCCCAATCGGGGTTGGTCATCTCCGTGACCAGCACCTGGCCCTCCTGGAACTGCTCGATCCCTTCGACGTCCATGATGACGTTGGCCTCGCCCTGGCCGATCATGCTGCCCACCGCCTCGCCCGTCACCAATAGCTTCCTGTTCTCCTCCGGCTCCTCCAGCACATACGTCTCCAAGACGCTCATGTCCCGCATTGAGTGAACTGTCTCCGGGCGAGCCTGGAGGATGTACAGCTGACCGGTGATGCCATCCTTGGCCCATTCGATGTCCATTGGCCGGTCGTAGTGTTCACCAATGATGCAAGCCCACTCAGCCAGCTTCAGGATCTCGTCATCGTTCAGCACGAACTTGTCCCTCTCCTCAGGCGGGACCTCCACTTCTTTAGTAAGCTCTCTCCCATCGCCTTCGGCGTAGATCAACTTCACATCCTTGACGCCCAGCTTTTTATCAATGATAGCCGTCTTGCCTTGCTTGAGGGTGGGCTTGAAGACGTAGAACTGATCTGGGTTCACGGTGCCCTGCACCACGAACTCGCCCAGGCCATAGGAAGCGGTGATGTAGACCACATCCCGAAAGCCGCTATCGGTGTCTATGGAGAACATGACTCCTGAGCTAGCCAGATCGCTCCTCACCATCTCCTGCACGCCAACGGAGAGGTAGACATCAAAGTGATCGAAGCCCTTGTCTACCCTGTAGGAGATGGCCCGATTGGTGAAGAGGCTAGCGAAGCACATCCTGACCCGCTGGAGCAATTCTTCCTCGCCGTGGACGTTGAGGTAGGTCTCCTGCTGGCCGGCGAAGGAGGCATCGGGCAGGTCCTCAGCGGTGGCCGAGGATCGCACAGCCACACCCGGGTTCTCCACGCCTCTCCGTCGGCTGAGCTCCCGATATGCCTCTCGAATCTCCTGTTCCATGTCAGCCGGGAGCGGAGCGCTCTCGATCAGGTCCCGGACTTTCTGTCCCCTTTCGGCTAAGTTAGCCATACTATGGGTATCGAGGTCGGAGAGAACTTCGCGGAGCTGATCCTCGATCCCTCCTTCCTTGAGCACGCGCTGGTAGGCGTGGGCGGTTACGGCAAAGCCGCCTGGCACATCCACCCCTTCGGCCCCAAGTTCCCGGATCATCTCCCCCAGGGAGGCATTTTTGCCGCCCACCAGAGGCACATCGTCCATCCCCAGTTCTTCGAACCAGAGAATGTCCTTATCCATTCTGTCTTCAGTCATGCTTTCTTAACCTCCTTTAGATCTGCTGTTTTGCTTGTCTTCTCTCAATCGGGATTTTGCAAGCTCTCGCTGTGTTCTCTCTCCTGACCTGCGAGACATGCTGCTTGGCATTATCTGCGGCATGTCCTTGAGAGCTCTTCACGGCGATGCCTCCAAACACCTTGGATTATATAAGCATCGGCCCAATTTGGCAAGCTCAGAAACAGAAATTTTGAGAACAAACCCGCTATAGGCAAGCCCGATTTATGGGGCTTTCAAATCGTCTGCCCAAGATTTTGCTCCCTT
>JAYEMR010000121.1:0-9533 GCA_034718215.1 Chloroflexota bacterium | reverse complement strand
TTAGCCAACAGTATCTTCAGATGTCTCAACCGGGATGGTTCAAAAATAACCCGCCCGGACATGAAGTGTCCGGGCTATGTGGCAGCGACCCGTGAACGGGTCTTACCTGTACCAGGTACTGGGGAGAGCGTCGCGATGTCAAAAGTTGAAAAGATGTCGGCTATGGAAATTTGATCCACAACGCATCGAAGGTAAAGCTCACCTCCCACCATATCTTGTAGAGCACGTTTCCGTATGAGCCGTTTCTCAACTGGGCCATTGAAGAAAGTCGCCCGACGCTGAAGCCATCGCGCTCTATTTGACAATCTCCGAGCCTGTGGCATACTAAATCTCAGCGTCCCCCACCCAGGAGGAGACACAAGCCGTTGGAGCAATCATCAGAGAGGAGGATGCATCGTGCCCAAGTTCGCCTTCTTCCAAGGACAGATCGTGCCCTTCGATCAGGCCAAGGTCAGCGTTATGACCCATGCCCTCAACTACGGCACTGGCTGCTTCGAGGGCATCCGCGCCTACTGGAACGAGGAGGAGGAACAGCTTTATGTCCTCAAGATGCAGGAGCACTACCAGCGCTTCATGCAAAACTGGCGTCTGCTGTGCATTGACTTGGACTACAGCGTCGAGGATTTGGAGAGCTGGACCGTGGAGCTGCTGCGCCGAGAGGGATACGAGCAGGATACCTACATCCGTCCCCTGGCCTACAAGAGCGAGACGGTCATAGGCGTCCGGCTACACAATCTGGAGGATGACCTGACCATCTTCGCCGAGCCTTTCGGTAGATACATCCAGAAAGAGGAGGGCGCCAGTATCTGCACCTCCTCCTGGCGCCGCATCAGCGATACGGCCATACCCGCTCGAGGCAAGATCGCCGGAGCCTACGTCAATTCCGCCTTCATCAAGACCGAGGCCGTGCTCAACGGCTTCGACGAGGCCATCGTTCTCAACCAGGACGGCCACGTATCGGAAGGGAGCGCGGAGAACCTGTTCATCGTCCGGGATGGAGTACTGATCACACCGCCGGTCTCGGCTAACATCCTGGAGGGGATCACCAGAGCGGCAGTGATCCAGTTAGCGCGCGAGGAGCTGGGGATGGAGGTCGTTGAACGGCCCATTGACCGCACGGAGTTCTACGTGGCTGACGAGGCTTTCTTCTGCGGGACAGGGGCGCAGGTGACGGCCATCGCCTCGGTGGACCACCGGTCGGTGGGCACGGGCGGACTGGGGTCAGTGGTGCGCCAGCTGCGAGAGGTGTATTTCGGCGCTGTACGGGGCAAGCTCCCCCGATACCGCTCCTGGCTCACGCCCGTCTACGAGGCCTAAGTTCGTGGGTAACGAGTCAACAAGTAACGAGGAGGCCGATTTCTCCCCGTCCTCGTTACTCATTGACCCGTTGACTGGACGTTAGAGATGCGTTTTCGCCCCCGACGTTGGCCCGGCGTCCTGACAGGCGCCGGGTTTCTTCTGTTGATCTTGGCCCTGGACGCGTGGTTGGGCCTGTGCATCGCCCATCGTGCGCCGGATTTCGTCTCCTTCCTGTTGGGGCTGGTGGGCCTGCTCACCCTGCCGCTGCTGGCCGCGCTCAGCTATGGGCTCTACGGCCTCCTCAACCTCACCTACGATGTGAACCGCAATCGAGTGCTCATTCGCTGGGGAGCCTCGGAGCAGGTCATCCCCCTGAAGCGGATCACCCAGGTCGTCGAGGGAAATCAATGGTCCGAGTTGGTGCGCTGGCGTGGGATGAGGTGGCTGGGGTATGTCATCGGCCGCGGGGAATCGGAGGAGTGGGGCTCATTCCTGTCCCTGGCCACTGAGCCTCTGAGCCGCCAGCTCCTGCTGATCACCCCCTCGCAGGGCTACTCCATATCTCCCCTTGACAGAGGTGAGTTCCTCAAGGCCCTGGAAACCCGCCGCCGGATGGGGCCCTTTGAATCCCCAACCCAGGAGATGCATCACGCTCCCTTCCTGGGATGGCCTCTGTGGCGCGACCGGACGCTGTGGTGGCTGATACTGGCCGGGGCATTGGCCAACGGAGCGCTTCTCGCCTATCTCTGCTGGCGGTATCCCAGTCTGCCGCGCTTCCTTCCCCTGCACTTCGATCCCCTGGGGCATGCGGATCGCATCGGAACGCGGGGTGAGCTGTTCCGCCTACCTTTGATCGAGCTTCTGACGCTGCTGGTCAACAGCGTGCTGAGCGGGATCCTCCATCGTCGAGGGCGATTGGTGAGCTATCTGCTGCCTGGAGGGACTATCGTAGTGCAGGCTCTGCTGGGCGTGGCACTGTGGAAACTTAGCTGAGGATAACCGTAGGTTGAAACGTGAGGAGGGGAAGTGAGATGAAGATGATATTGGCCATCGTGAGCTCTGAGGATGCCGATGGGTTGACTGAGGCGCTGCTGAAGGCTGACTTCGGGCTGACGACCCTAGCTACCGTAGGGGGCTTTCTGCGCCGCCAGTATGCGACGCTGCTCATCGGCACTAAAGAGGAAAGGGTTGACGAGGCCCTAGAGCTGATCAAGGCCAATACCAAGCCTCACAAGGGGAGGCTCCCCCTCTCCGCTGGACCGGGCAACCAGGAGATCGGCGCAGCCACAGTGTTCGTGCTGAATATGGGTGAGATGTACCGCTATTAGGCCCTTTGTCCGGATCGAAGATGGGACCGCCAATTATCCTGTTTCATAAATCAGAACCATTGGCCTAGCATTATCATCGCTACCGGGCAAACAGCCCATTGAGCACGACGAAAATCAACACGCCGGCCAGCAGGAAATCCCACTGACCCATTACCAGCAGCACGATGAATGCGAAGATTATCAGCATGTTCAACCAGAAGATGAAGCGTGTCCCATCCGACCTACGCCCCGATCTACGCTTAGCCATCTCTCAACCCTCCTGCGGGAAACACCCTCGCTTTAAGCTACTGTACCTAGGGGATCAGAGTCTCTAGGACTGGCTCGTTCCACGCTCTTCTTGACTTATTATACACCTCGAACCCCGCCTCCGCTGTGGGCTGAAAGTATTCCTTCTCCAGCGTTACACGCCACTTCCCCTCCTCAGGAGCTTCAAGGGCGTTGCCCAGATTCACCCCTCCGCCGAGACGTGCGTTCTGCTGGAGGGGATCGGGGACACTTTTGGCCGACATAGTTCCCTCCCCATGTCAGGAGCGGGGGGTTATCGCAATCCCCAGGGCGCGGAGTTCCTCGGACGAGCGTCGGCGGGGGGTGGTGGGCGTGATATGCAGCTCCTCCACCATAGCCCGCTGAGGGAGGATCGCCACGAAGAGCGCCGCCTGGGCGATGTCCTCCGGCTGGAGCATCTGTTGTCTGGATTCCGGGGATGGGGGATAGGGACGGTCGTCCATGATAGGGGTATTCACCTCCCCTGGGCACAGCTCGCAGGCCCGGATGCCTCGCCGCCGCTCCTCCAGGTTGATGGAACGGGTTAGGGAGCCCAAGCCGTGCTTGGAGGCGCAGTAGGCGGCACCGGCACCGATGGAAGTCCGCTTGCCGGCCATGGAGGAGATGTTGATGATGGTCCCTGAGCCCTGCTCCCGCATGATCGGAAGCGCCCCCTGCACGCAGAGGTAAACCCCGGTCAGATTGACCTCGATGACTTGAGTCCAGTCCTCCAACCGGGCGTCGGCCAGCCGACGACGGGGTGAGTTTATCCCCGCGCTGTTAACCAGGATATCCAGCCCTCCGAACTGCTCCCTGACCTTGGAGAAAAGCTCCTCCACCGCCTGGGGATCCGTCACATCTGTGGGATGGG
Organism: Chloroflexota bacterium; assembly: GCA_034718215.1. GTDB lineage: Bacteria > Chloroflexota > Anaerolineae > JAYEMR01 > JAYEMR01 > JAYEMR01. The sequence continues at coordinate 5,771 of JAYEMR010000121.1, read as the reverse complement.
CCACCGCCATCCCGCCCTGCTCGGAGATCTCCTCAGCCAACTCCCGCAGCAGCTTCTCCCTGCGGGCGATCAGCACCATCACTGCTCCCTCTGAGGCCAGCAGCCGAGCCGTCGCCCGCCCGATTCCACTGCTGGCGCCGGTCACCGCCGCTACCTGATCCTTGAGTTTATCCATCCTAATCCTCCTACAGATCCCGCCACTGCACCAACTCCACCGAGATGCCGTCGGGGTCTTTGAAGAAGGCCAGCTTCAATCCCTTGCCCATCTGTTCCCAGACGACATCCTTCAGCGAAGTGTCGAACTCCAGTCTCTGCTCCTCCAGGTAGGCGCAGGCCTCCTCGATGTTGCGCACCCCGAGGCCGATGTGGCCGGTGAAGGCGAACTCCTCCCCTTTTTTCAGTTGCGACAGCTCCAAGCCGGGCAGCCAGACGATCTCCGGCTCATCGAGCCTGCGCTCCACCGGCAGACCCAACAGGTCCCGGTAGAACCGCAGGGAGGCCCCCAGGTCCTTCACCTTGATCGAGATGTGATTGTATGGAGGGTTAATATCCAAGGCGACTTTCTCAGTCATGATCAGTTCTCCTGTTCTACGCTAGCGTATTGCGTTGCAGATCACGGGACGCAACACATATCTACATGGTTCAGCAACTCTGAGACGCTCTCGATAATCAGGTCCGAGCGCACTTCGGCAAAGTCCAGAGCTATCTCCACCAGCGTGCCGTCGAAGTCAAAGAGGACTGTATCAATGCAAGTGGTCATCATCCTATCACCAATAATGCACCCAATTCAATTGGGTGTATCTCATTTGGGTTGTAGGGGCACCCCTTGCGGGTGCCCAGGGTGGGCGCAAGGCCCACCCCTAACCTGTTTGAAACGCACCCAATTCAATTCTGAGTGGACCACCGCCCGCAGCAGGTCCAGCATCTTTCGATGCGCTACCACAACTCCAGTATATCGGATTTCCCCATAGGAGGCAATATGGGTTTGATAAATTTTCGCAGGTGCGGTATAATACTACTGGTTGGCTTCGCCATGGTCAGAAGGGACTACCTCATCGGCTATGGGCGATCAGGTCTTCCCCGTCATGCCTGCACCTGCCTGCACCTGATCAGGCACAGGTGATCACCTGTCCTGCCTGCGCAGACAGGACCCGCGCAGGTGCGGGCAGGCACAGGTGATCAGAAGCAGTATTCACTTCGCCGAGGCACCGGTGGCTCATCAACCCATTTTGCCTGCACCTCGCGCAGGTGCGGGCAGGCACAGGTGGAATACGCCAGCAGCCACTCAGGCGCTGAGGCCTACAGGACTCTAGCGGAGGTAATTTTGAATGAGTGAAAACAAGGACAAAGAAGTTGATATCCTATTCGGCAATGATCTCCCTTCGGCTTCTGTCTGCCTGTCCTGCCTGCGCAGACAGGACCCGATCAGGCACGGGTGCGCAGGCAGGGAGGAGCCCAGGTCCCAGAGCCAGGTGGAAGAAGAGGAGGCTTTGGCAGCTGAGGCGCAGGCCGCCGTTGCTGAGGAGGAGACGGAGGCCCCGCCACCACCAAGGCCGGTGGAATCTGCGGAGGAGATCCCACCTGAGCCAGCAGTACCCCCACGGCCGGAGGAGCAAGAACTGCCCGAGGCGGCATTCCAGCCACCTCCACCGCAAGAGATGGCTGCTGCATTCCCTCAGCCTGAGGCTGTTCCGCCGGAGGGGCCCAGCGAGGAGGAGGTCCAGGAAGCCTTGGAACGCGTAAGCAGAGAGCGCATTATCTCTCTGTCTCAGGAGATGGATGAACTGTACCAGCGGGTGGAGTCCGGATTGAGCAGCGTTGCCCTTCAAGAGAGTGCTAAGGGGGCTCTCCAGCGACTGCAGTCAGCTCGTAACATCCTCATGGAGGATCCTCGACAGTTCGATGAGGCGGAATACCAGGTCAGCCAAGTTCGGCTCCTGCTCAACCAAGTAAGCCGAAATTGGGGCAACCATTACGGCATCCGCATCTTCGGCTATGAGGTGGTCTGGTTTATCCTCTTGATCGCGGGCATAATCTTGCGCACGCCGTTGGTCAACGCTCTCGCCATCAGCCAGGCAGACTACATCGTCCCTCTGTTGATGGCCATGATATGGGGGGGTATCGGAGGTGTCGTTGGAGCCCTTTACAGTCTGCACTGGCACGTTTCCACTCGGCAGGACTACGATATTCAGTTCAACCTCTCATACCTGGTGAAGCCCTTCATGGGCCTGGTACTGGGGGGGATCGTATATTTGATCGCCCGGACCGGCTTTCTGGTCCTGCAGCAGCCAACCGATTCGCCAGCCGAAGCGGCTGAGTGGTTTCCCTTCCTGGTGGCCTGCTTGGCCGGCTTCCGCCAGACCTTCGCCTATGAGATGATAGATCGCCTGATCCAGGTCATCGCCCCCACGCCGGGTGCTGCTGAGGAGGAGGAGACTTCCTCAGGGGCATTAACTCCCTGAAGACGAGCCCAGGCCCGCGCACGATTCGCGGGCCTGTTTCTCTATTGGGCCGATATCGCTTTTCTCAAGCGGGGATTAGGGGTGATGCCTGGGATGCGCCCTCGTTTAGCCAGAGGTTTGCCCTCTATGGCCTTAATGTCGGCGGTGAAATCAATGGGGCTCGCTCCACTGATTGCGCTCCCGATCCCGTAACCATCCACCGGCGCATCCTCCGCCGCGAAGCGTCGAATTCGCTCCGGATCCACTCCTCCACTGACGAAGATCTTGACATCAGAGTAGCCGGCCTGATCCAGCCGGGCTCGAACCTCCCTCACCAGGTCCGGCGTGACATGTCCCCTCTCCGCAGGGGTGTCCAGCCGCACACCCCACAAGCGGTCACCCAGCGCCTCGGCTACCCGCAGGGACTCTTCGGTCTCATCCTTGAAGGTATCCACCAGGGAGATACGCGACACCTCAGGGGGCATGTGCTGGTCGAAGGCCAGGGTAGCTTCCACCGTGTCACCGAAGATGAGGATCAGAGCGTGAGGCATGGTACCGCTGGCCTCTATATTCCCCAACTTGGCTCCAGCGGGGGTGGCGCATCCTGCACAGCCCCCTACTAGCGCGGCGTACTCCATCCTCGCCGAGACATCAGGGTGCACGTGGCGCGCTCCGAAGCTGATGACGGGAATGTCTCCCGCTGCCTCCACCACCTCCCGTGCAGCGGTGGCCCAGCCGCTCTCGCTGGCCAGGATCCCCAGTAACGCGGTCTCGTAAAGGCCAAAGCTCTGGTAGGGAGCGGTGATGCGCAACACCACCTCCTTGGCCTCCATTGGCTCCCCCTCCTCCAAGGCCCACACCTCACCATCCTCAGGTAGGGCAGCGTCCAGTAGATCTAGCACCTCCCGCATGCCGCACAGGATGCCTGGTCTATTGGCAAAGACCTCCATGGTCACCACTGGATTGAGGCCCTCGGCCCTCAGAATCTGTTGAGTGTGAGCGAAGTAGATATCGGCCCGGTCTTCGGATAGGGCGAGGGGTTCGGTCTTCTTAGTCATCGGCGTTTCCTCCCTTCAAATCCTGATGCCAGGCCAGCTGTCGATGGGGTCGGTGGAATGGACGACGTGCATCCCCGCGTCGGCGAATCTCTGGAAGGCAGCGTTCGCCTCATCCGTATAGTCCATCACTCCAGGTACAACGACCGGAGAGGTGCAGTCCTCCAAGAGATATACTTTCTGGGCCAGCTTCTCATCTCGAACGTAAATGTCTTGCAGCAGATCGTCGATCGTCCACGCCACACAGTGGCTCTTGGCCTGTCCCGCGATGAGGACCGCATCGAACCGCAGGAGTTGCTCGATGAATTCCACGTCCTTTTGAGCGATCGGCTCCCCATCCGGGCCCTCTAACACCTCCGGGCCAAGGACCGAATAGTGCTCGGTGAGCGGATTGTCCCCTTTTACTTGGTAACTTGGCTGACTGTACCGAGCTATGGTATGGAAGAAGATGGCCTCCTCAACAGCCGGGATCAGCGCGTGGCCAATGCTCCCCAGCATGACATGATAGGGCCACACGGTCAGGTCATATTTGCCGCCCTCTCTCAAGGTTCGTGTGTAGGTTAGCAGATGGCGCTGGGCGTAGTCCTCCTCGATCCCAAGGCTGTTAGAGAGCAGGGGGTTGAACTTCCAACGGCGTTCCTTAACATCCTCTTCTGAGATGAGGGTGTAGGGAGCTGGGTGTTCGCCCTCGTCGTTGACCCAGAAAGCTGAGTGGAATATCTGCATCGCCTGGTGTGTATCCATCGTCGGGAAGATCTGCGTAATCACGTCCAGATTACGGTAGAGGAATTCGCACAGCCTTCGATTGTCGTCAATCGCCCCCGTCCCGGATCGCCCGCCGACGAACAGCTCGAAGCCGGGAATGCAAAATGTATTCTGCACGTCTACCGTCACCAGGCAGATCCTGAAACTATCCTCGGCTGCGGGGTGTATGTCATGCTGCTCCGCCCACCTCTCGGCCTCCTCAGCCCGCTCCTGGTAGGGAACCCTCCAGATCTCACCTACCTTATCCGGGTCAAAGTGAGGCGGGATAGGAAGTTCACAGTGTGCCATGTTTATCATCCTCCCATTTTAAGTCAAAACCTCAATCAGCCTCAAGAAGATTATAGCACAGGGGAGCATATTTGTCGAAGTGTGATTGGCCTCTGACGATGGTTGCCAAAGACCCCGGGCCCTGCTACAATACAATTGAAGAGGAGGGGTTGTAAAGTGGAGGATTTGCCAGCGGATCTTCAGAGGGCTGCCGAGGAGGCTGTAAAGCGCGCTCTGGCTGAGGATGTGGGCGAGGGGGATTTCACGACGCTTTGGATCATCCCTGCCCAGGCTCGTGCTGAGGGATGCATCCTGAGCAAGGAGGAGGGCATCGTGGCCGGCCTAGCCGTCGCCAAGACCGCCTTCGCCGCTTGTGATCCAGAACTAGTTTTCGAGGCCGCAGTCGCGGATGGCCAGCTCATCCAGCGGGGCCAGGTCCTGGGTCGGGTGCGTGGCCGAGCTAGGAGCATCCTGACTGCCGAGCGGACGGCACTCAACTTCCTGCAGCGCATGTCAGGCATCGCCACGATGACCCACCGTTATGTCCGGGCGGTGAGGGGAACCAAGGCCGTGATTCTCGACACTCGAAAGACCGCCCCAGGCCTGCGGCCCCTCGACAAGTGGGCGGTGCGGCTGGGTGGGGGGCAGAATCATCGGATGGGTTTGTACGACATGGTGCTCATCAAGGACAACCACATAGCGGCGACAGGTGGGATCGCGGAGGCGGTGAAGCGAGTGCGGGAGAAAATGGCGAATGGCGAATCCCGAATCCCGATTGAGGTGGAGGTTAAGACGCTGGCCGAATTGAGGGAGGCCCTAGATTTCGACCTGGACCGCATCATGCTGGATAATATGACGATAGGGGAGATGAGGGAGGCGGTGGGGATGGCGGCTGGAAGGGTGCCGCTGGAGGCCTCAGGCGGGGTAAACCTAGAGACCGTACGGAAGGTCGCTGAGACGGGTGTGGATTACATCTCCATAGGCGCGCTCACCCACTCCGTGCCGGCGCTGGACATCAGCCTGGAGGTTGATGAGACCCGGATTTGAGTAGAAATGGGCTGTCATGACCATTCGTTTCACTGGTCACGCGTGGTCCAAATTCCTGGTCCTGGCGAGGCACGGCTTCCCAGTCAGTCGAGCGCAGGTAGAGGACGTCGTCACGAACCCTGATTTGTTGCTCGAACAGGAAGAAGGAAAGTATCTTGCTCAGAAAGCGATCACAGAAAGGCACGTACTGCGCGTC
>JAYEMR010000120.1:4626-9694 GCA_034718215.1 Chloroflexota bacterium | reverse complement strand
GGCAGTAGACTGCAATGATAAACATATCCAGGTCAAACATTGGGATACCTCCTCTATCGTTGAACTACAAGTTGCGTAAGCTTCAGAGGAGTATATCCCAAAAGCGAAAAAGTTGCACATGGCGTTATTTGGCTAAACAGGAGGTTATTCCAGAATTCCGTCCACTCTTCGACACATCCGAGAAGGAGAAAGAGGCCAGGGAACATCAGAACCACATCAAGAAGACAGAAAAGCACATTGATGATATCCAGGCCAGGATGGAGACAGAGTCACTTCCCGAGGATGCCGTGACACGCCTGACGGCCGTGCTCAACTCCTCTCAGGAGGAACTCCAGAATGAAAGGACGAGGCTGCAAAGGTGGGAACGCGAAATGAAGCAAAGTCAGGTCATTTCGCGGAGCCTGGGGTTCCTCTTTTACATCGTCCTGGGTGGTGTTTTCGGCTCCTTGTTGGCAGGCAGGGTACAGGTAGAAGGGGTAAGCGGAGATCTGCCTAACTTCTTCGAATCCATAGTAATTGGGGCTACCTGGACCAGCTACTTGTCTGTCATCGGCTTCAGTCAAGTTGGGAAGAAAGTCGATGAGAAGATCGAGGCCGCCAAGAAGGAAATCGTAGACGCAGCAAGGGAAACAGAGAGAACGGGCCAGCCTCTACCTGCCGATGCGGTGGCAGAAATTGCGGCCGAGAAGCTCGATCTCGCCAGGATGAGCGTCCAGAGCGACGTAAAGAGGATCCTGTAATACGACTTGTACAGACAAGCTGAAGGCAGTTTCGACCAGCATGGTTTTGCGGCGGGGCGCCCCAAGGGGTAGTCCCCCTGTTGGGTGGTGGTATTGGGGGGCGTTTTAATCTGCCCTCTCCTTCCCCCCGATCCCCCCCCTCTCCCAATTTTGCCAGTACCTGGTACAGGTGGGAGAGGGGGGATGCCCGAAGGGCAGGGGTGGGTGAGGGCCAATGACGATGCCGCTCTCTACGTCACCAATACCATAGAGGGTGACTACCGTCGGTCTTGGATTGAGGTATACTCTGCAAACCCTCGCGGCGCCTCAGCTCAGCCGTTAGGCAGAAAGGGTGGCTTATTTCTGTGATCCGTCATCGGCGCTCCTCGATCAAGCAGCGCCGTTTTTTCATCTGTTAGGAAGGGGACCATGATCCGAGCCGCAGTGATCACCGTGAGCGACAGAGGGGCCGCTGGTCTTCGCGAGGATAGAAGTGGACCGCTACTGCAGGAAGCGCTCCGGGAGCTGGGGGCGAGGATCGTCCACTACGAGATTATCCCTGACGAGAAGGAGCAGATACGCGAGCTTCTCACCCAGCTGGCCGATACCCTGGCGGGTACAGGTGAGCAGGGTGTGGAGCTGATAGTCACCACCGGAGGCACCGGCCCTGCGCCGCGCGATGTGACCCCTGAGGCCACGCTCCAGGTGATCGAGCGGGAGATGCCGGGGCTGGCTGAAGTACTGCGTATGGAGGGCTACAGAAAGACGCCGCTGGCTGTCATCTCCCGCGGCGTGGCCGGCATCCGGGGGCGAACGCTGATCATAAACCTGCCCGGAAGCCCCAAAGCGGTGCGCCAGGGGATGGAAGTGCTGACCCCGATCCTGCCCCATGCTCTGCAGATGATTAGAGGGGAGGAGTTGGAGCATCAAGGGGGTGACGGTTCAATGAGGCGCGGTAAATAAACCACGACGCGCGAGGACACCTGACGATCCCCGAGATCGCGAATACTCCACGGCTCTGTCAGCCGCCTGATGGCGTGATGGAGCAGGAAGCCCAGTACACTACCACCTTAATGAGAACCAGTTTGAGATCTTCACCACGCGGGGCGAAGCGCTGGTCTTCGGCCCGGTTCTGGAGGGAGGCTTTTGTGAATGAGAAACCAGCTGCTACTTATCCTACCCTCAGCGTCGAGGAGGCGCAGGAGCACGTGTTATCCCTGATGCGGCCGCTGGAGCCGGAGCGGGTGCCCATCCTGGAGGCACTGGGGCGGGTGCTGGCCGATGATGTCCGGGCCGACTTCAACATCCCGCCGCTGGATAACTCGGCTATGGATGGCTACGCCATCCGCGCCGAGGATATCTCCGGAGCCAGCCGCGATCATCCGGTACGGCTGCGCATCATCGGAGATCTGGCCGCGGGCTACACCTTCCAGGGGACCGTCGGGCTCGGTACGGCGGTGCGTATCATGACCGGGGCGCCCGTCCCTCCGGGAGCTGACACAGTCATCCGCTTCGAGAAGACCAAGCGCGATGGCGATGCGGTCGAGATCCTGGAGGAGGTGAGCCGGGGGCGCAACATCCGTCGGGCAGGGGAGGATGTGAGCCGCGGAGAGCTGATCCTCTCTCAAGGCACACTTCTGCGCCCTCAGGAGATCGGCATGTTGGCCTCGCTGGGCTGCGAGGAGGCATCGGTTGTGCGCCGGCCCCGGGTGGCCATCCTGGCCACGGGCGATGAGGTGATCCCCATTGATCAGCCCCTAAAGCCGGGGAAGATCCACAACGCCAACGGCTACTCCAACGCTGCGCAAGTGCTGCGCTACGGTGGCGAGCCACTGCTCCTAGGTATCGCCCGCGACCGCCGGAGGGAGCTCTCGGCCAAGATCAGAGAGGGGCTGGAGAGGGGCGCTGATCTCTTCCTCACCTCCGGCGGGGTGTCGGTGGGTGATTTCGACCTGGTCAAGGAGGTGCTGTCCGCCGAAGGGGAGATCAACTTCTGGTGGGTGAACATGAAGCCGGGCCATCCCCAGGCTTTTGGGCAGATCGGCGGGGTGCCGCTGCTGGGGCTGCCGGGCAACCCTGTGTCCGCGATGGTCTCCTTCGAGATGTTCGCCCGACCGGCTATCCTCAAGATGCTTGGTCGCAAGGAGTGGGCCAAGCCGGCGATTGAAGCGGTGATGGAGGACGCCATTGAGCGCAAAGATAACCGCCGTCATTTCCTGCGGGTGCGGGTGCGGAGGGAGGATGAGCATTACTATGCCCGCCTGACCGGTCCTCAGGGCTCCGGCATCCTCAAATCCATGGTGCAGGCCGATGGACTGGCGGTCATCCCCGAGGAGCGAGGTCAGTTGGCGGCCGGAGAGAGGATTCAGGTGCTCATGTTGGACTGGCCGGAGTGGGTGAGCCTGTGAGCGCGACACCGGCCGCATCCTGGCCATGGATGTCGGCGCGAGCACACAGGACATTATCTCCAATGGAGAGCGGAAAGGAGTCGAAAATGACTTTACCAGTCACTATCGAGGACGTCCAGACGATCCTGACTCAGCCAACTCGATCCCGGTTGATCGTCGTGAAGGTCCTCACCTCCGAGCCGGGATTGTATGGGCTGGGTTGCGCTACCTTCACACAGCGTTTTCACGCGGTCCACACCGCCATTGAGAAACACCTGAAACCATTCCTCATCGGCCGTGATGTGTCTCGCATCGAGGATATCTGGCAGATGGCCATGGTTAACGGCTATTGGCGCAATGGCCCGGTCTTGAACAACGCTATCTCAGGTGCGGACATGGCGCTGTGGGACATCAAAGGCAAACGGGCTGACATGCCGGTCTATCAGCTCCTGGGCGGAAAATGTCGGGAAGCTGCGGCTGTCTACATCCATGCTGACGGTCGCGATCCGCAGGAGGTGGAAGACAACGTCCGCAAGTTCATGGAGCAGGGGTACCGGTATATCCGAGTACAAATGGGTGGCTATGGCGGGAGGGCCGGTGAGATGACAAAGCCGGCAGGTGCACCGGGTGGTGCTTACTTCGACCCTCGACGTTATGCACGCGAGACGCTGCGGATGATTGAACACGTGCGTTCCGTCGTGGGCGAGGAAGTAGAGCTCCTGCATGATATCCACGAGCGCTTGCGGCCCATCCATGCTGTGCAGTTCGCCAAAGATGTGGAGCGTTTCAAGCTTTTCTTCCTGGAGGATGCGCTGGCCCCGGAGGACATAGAATGGTTCCAGCACATCCGTCAGCAGTGCAGCACGCCTCTCGCTATGGGCGAGTTGTTCAACAACCCGCGTGAGCGGCAGCCGCTGATCGCCGGGAAGCTGATCGACTTCATCCGCATGCACGTCAGTCAGATGGGTGGGATCACACCAGCCCGAAACGTGGCCATGTTTGCGAATATGTATGGAATTCGCACGGCCTGGCACGGCCCGGGCGATGTATCACCTGTGGGACACGCGGCCAATCTGCACCTTGATCTGTGGGCGCCTAATTTCGGCATCCAGGAATGGTGCCGCTTCCCCGAGCTCGTGTATGAGATGTTCCCGGGAACGCCGAGGGTTCGTGACGGCTACATGTATCCCAATGACAAGCCTGGTCTAGGCATCGACATTGATGAGGATTTGGCGGCCGAGTATCCGTGCGAGGATGAGGTGATACAGTGGACCCAGACCCGGTTGCCGGATGGAAGCCCAGCAAGACCCTAATCGCACGTAGCATCGTCAGCTGAACACAAATCAACGATACGAAGAGGTAGGACCCACTTATGAGGAATCGAACACTCTGGGCAGTAGCCCTGGTGGTCGTGCTGGCCCTGGTGGCCGGCTGTGCATCGCCGACGGATGTAGATGTATCTAGTCAGCCGACTACTGTTTCTGAGCAACCAACGGCCGTCCCTGAGCGGCCTGCCCTGGAAGGCAAGCTCATCATCTTCCACGCAGGGAGCCTCACCGTGCCTATGAAGGCCCTGGCGAAAGCCTTCCAGGCCAAGCATCCTGGCGTGGCCTTCGAGACCGAGGCTTCGGGCAGCCGTACAGCCGCCCGCAAGATCAGCGAGCTGGGCCGCCAGGCCGACCTCATGATGTCGGCCGACTACACGGTGATTGACACTCTGCTGATCCCCGACTTCGCCGAGTGGAACATCCAGTTCGCCCGCAACACCATGGTCATCGCCTACACCGGCCGCTCGAAGTACGCCGATGAGATCAGCGGTGACAACTGGTACGAGGTCCTCACCCGCGAGGGGGTGATCTACGGCCACTCCGAGCCCGACGCCGACCCCTGCGGCTACCGCACGCTCCTGGTCTGGCAGTTGGCCGAAAAATACTACGATGTGCCCGACCTCTATCAGAAGCT
>JAYEMR010000120.1:0-4526 GCA_034718215.1 Chloroflexota bacterium | reverse complement strand
TCCTCACCCGCGAGGGGGTGATCTACGGCCACTCCGAGCCCGACGCCGACCCCTGCGGCTACCGCACGCTCCTGGTCTGGCAGTTGGCCGAAAAATACTACGATGTGCCCGACCTCTATCAGAAGCTTGACAGCCACTGCCCACCGGCGAATGTACGTCCAAAATCGGTAGAGCTAATCGTCCTGCTGGAATCGGGCGACATGGATTATGCCTTCGAGTATCGCTCGGTGGCGGTGCAGCATGGGCTAAATTTTGTCGAGCTGCCGGACGAGATCAACCTGAGCATGGTGGAACATGCCGACTTCTACGGCCAGGCGACGGTGGAACTGAGCGGCGCGGAACCGGGGGAGACCGTCACCAAGACGGGCAAGCCCATCGTCTACGGCGTGACTATCCCCCAGAACGCGCCCAGCCCTGACCTGGCTGTCGAGTTCGTGAAGTTCCTGCTCGGCCCTAAGGGGCAGGCCATCATGGAGGCTCAGGGGCAGCCGCCCATCGCGCCTCCGGTCGCCAGCACCGGCGAGGAGGAACTCCCCAAGTCGCTTCGAGCGCTGGTCGAGTAGACAGTGAGTAAGCACGTGTTGCGTATCCCGTATTGCGTAAGAATCTCCGACACGGAATACGCAACACGCAATACGGAATAGATATGAGAGCACTATTCGCCAACAAGATGCGAGTGTTATTTGCCATCCTCGGTTCGCTGCTGATCCTTTTTGTCGCTTGGCCGCTGGCGCGGACAGTCATATCCTCCAGTCCGGCGGTGCTCTGGCGGACGCTGCTGGACGAGGAGGTGCGCGGTTCGATATTTCTGACCTTCTATGCCTCCCTCTTAGCCACTGGTTTAGCCTTCCTCTGCGGCATTCCGCTGGCCTACCTCCTGGCACGGGTTGACTTTCCCGGCAAGCAGTTAGTGGAAGGCATCATTGACGTGCCCATCATCGTCCCCCACTCGGCGGCGGGCATCGCGCTGCTGATGGTCCTTGGACGCCGTACCCTGCTGGGCAAAGCCTTCGGCTTGGTGGGCCTCAAATTCGTCTCTGCCACGCCGGGCATCGTCGCTGCCATGCTATTTGTCAGTCTCTCTTTTCTAGTGGACTCAGCGCGGGAGGGGTTCGAGGCGGTGGATCCTCGCTTGGAGAAGGTGGCCCGCACGCTAGGCGCCTCGCCCTGGCGGGCCTTCTGGGCCGTATCCTTCCCCCTGGCCTGGCGGAGCATCCTATCGGGGATGGTACTTATGTGGGCTCGGGGGCTGAGCGAGTTCGGGGCCGTGGTCATCCTGGCCTACCATCCGATGGTCGCCCCCATTCTCCTCTACGAGCGGTTCGAGTCCTTCGGTCTGCGCTACGCCCGGCCGATAGCCACACTGGTCATTCTGACTTGCCTAGCCATCTTCGCCGCGCTAAGATTGATAGCCGGAGGGGAATAGAAAAGGGTGGGAGAAATTGGGGGCGTAGAGATAAGGGGCCTGGAGGTTGACCTAGAGGGGTTTCACTTGTGCGATGTCGACCTTGACATCGCCGACGGTGAGTACTTCGTCATCCTGGGTCCGACGGGTGCGGGCAAGACGGTGCTTCTGGAGACTGTTGTGGGGCTGCATCTACCTCGCAGGGGACGGATCGTCCTGGCCGGCCGGGACGTCACCCATATCCCACCCGAGCGGCGGGGCATCGGCTTCGTCTACCAGGACTACGCCCTTTTCCCCCATCTCGACGTGGCTGGGAACATCGCCTTCGGGCTGAAGCTGCGGGGGATGGACCGAAGCGACATTGAGGAGCGCGCGGCGGCCATCAGCCGGCTGTTGGGCATCGAGCACCTGCTCCATCGTAGGCCGAGGACGCTGAGCGGCGGCGAGCAGCAGCGGGTGGCCCTGGCCCGCGCCTTGGTCATCGAGCCTGAGCTCCTCCTTTTAGATGAGCCTCTGAGCGCCCTCGACCTCGAAACTCGCGAGGGGCTGCAGCGGGAGTTGGGGCGAATCCACCGCGAGCTTGGCACCACCACACTCCACGTCACGCACGACTTCGAGGAGGCGGTGGCGCTGGGGGATCGGATCGCCGTCCTCAAGGAGGAGCGCGTGGGCGGCTGGAGGCGCGAGGGGCGGATCGTGCAGGTAGGAGTGCCGGAGGAGATCTTTCGCCACCCGGCCAACGGGTTCGTGGCCCGCTTCGTGGGTGTGAGGAACATCTTCCGGGGCGAGGCACATCCCACCGAGGGGGGCTATAAGCTGATCTCCCTGGAGGGGATTGAGATGGCAGCGGTGGCTGAATTGGAGGGCCCGCTGCACGCTTCGGTCAGGCCGGAAGATATCCTCCTCTCCAAGGAGCCGCTCCGCTCCAGCGCCCGCAACGTCTTTCAGGGCCGGATCGTGGATATCTCAGATAGAGGCGTAATCGCTTACATCACCGTTCGTGTCCCCCCTGACTTCGTCTGCCTAATCACCAGAAGATCGCTGGAGGAGATGAGGTTAAAAGAGGGCTTAGAGGTCCATATTGCCTTCAAGGCCTCAGCTGTGCACGTCTTCTGAAAATCCAACGCAGGGATAGGAAGCGAAAACACGATCGACGTTCTGATCTTGATAGCGATAACTGTTGAATTGATCGTCCTGCTATATCACGCTTACAAGATGACAAAATATGAGGAAAAGATAGATGAGCACATAGAAGGATTGGATGAGCATGTGGCAGATGAGCACATTAATAGGATAGAGACAGCTCTATGGTCGCATTCTGCAGACAACCAATCATGAGTTACCCCAGTTTCTCGGCGCTCTTCATGGCGGTCTGAGGAGGGCGCCGATCTTCTAAAATAGTGCTTTCTCGTCTGTCCCGTCTGGCTACGGACAGGCGATGGACAGGTTATCCTCCATGTTTCATCTCACCAGACTACTTTTACCCTTTATCCTTCTTCTTTTTCCTCTCTCCGCCTGCCAGGGTAGGTTGACTCCCACTCCCCAAATCCCTCCAGCTGAGACTGTAGCTCGGAGCTTCCTTCAAGCCTGGGAGCAGGGGAACTACCAGGCCATGTACAGGCTGCTGGTGCCCGATGTTCAGGACGCCATCTCTGAGGAGGAGTTCATCGCTGCCTATTCCTCCGCAGCGAAGACCATGACCCTCACTTGCCTCACCGCTTCCCTCTACTCGGTCCTAGAAGAAGAGGAAAGTGCAAAAGCGAATTTCAGTGTCATTTTCGAGACACTGCTAGCTGGCTCCTTTCGGATTACCAACACTCTCCCCCTGCAACTGGAGGGGAACCACTGGGGCGTCCTATGGTCGAGGGCTTGTATTCTACCTCAACTGGAGGGGGGCAATCATCTCTATCTCCAGCCCGAAGTGCCGATGCGGGGCAATATATACGACCGATCGGGGCGGGGGCTGGCGGTCAATGGCACGCGAGTGGTGGTGGGCGTCGTGCCAGAGGAATTGGAGGACGCGGACCGCGCCCTCTTCCTCCTCAGCCGGGTCTTGGGGGGATCCATCGCCAGCCTGCGTGAAAAGTACACCAGCGCTCCATCTCACTGGTTCGTCCCCTTGGGCGAGATCTCAGCCCAAGAGGGTGCGCAGCACTACGATACGCTGGCCGACCTCCCCGGCGTCGTGCTCAGGGAGAAATCAGTGCGGTCCTATCGCGATGGTGAGCTGGCCCCCCATGTGGTGGGCTATATGAGGACCATCGGCGCGGAAGAGGTGGAGAAGTGGCGAGAAAAGGGTTACCCTCCCGATGCGATGGTGGGCAAGGCGGGACTGGAGGCCTGGGGAGAGGAGTTCCTGGCGGGGAGGCGGGGAGGCATGCTGATGGTGGTCTCGCCGAACGGGGAACTTATCTCCAAACTTGCTCGGCGGTCCCCCACTCGAGGCCGCAGCATCTATACCACCCTCGACCGCGCCCTGCAGAAGAGGGCGGTCGAGCTTTTGAAGGAACAGCGAGGGGCCATCGTGGCCCTCGACCCTCACAACGGACAGGTGCTGGCCCTGGCCAGCTCCCCCACCTTCGATCCCAGCATTCTCATCCCTCCCACCTCTGAGGAGGACTGGCGTAAGCTCACTGCTCTACCAGGTCAGCCTTTGTTGAACCGAGCCACTCAGGGGCTCTATCCCCCGGCCTCCGTGTTCAAGATCGTGACCATGGCCGCGGGTATGGGAACCGGATTCTACACTACCTCCTCGACATTCGAGTGCAAGGGGGTATGGAACGGGCTGGGAGATGAGTGGCCCATGTACTGCTGGGTCTGGCCCGGCCAGCACGGCACCCTCGATCTGGTAACCGGGCTGGAGGTCTCCTGCGATGTGGTGTTCTACAAGATCGGGCTGAGGCTGCATCAGCAGGATCCCGGCCTTCTTCCCTCCTACGCCCGTCGCTTCGGGCTGGGGAAGCCGACGGGGCTGGTGGGATTGCCTGAGGCGACGGGCCTGGTGCCCGATGATATCTGGAAGCCGGGCGATTCGGTCAATCTAGCTATTGGCCAAGGGGATCTCTTGGTCACTCC
This sequence comes from Chloroflexota bacterium, assembly GCA_034718215.1. GTDB lineage: Bacteria > Chloroflexota > Anaerolineae > JAYEMR01 > JAYEMR01 > JAYEMR01. The sequence continues at coordinate 46 of JAYEMR010000120.1, read as the reverse complement.
TCTCCAGATAGCAGTGCTGATCAGCGCGGTGGGGAATGGAGGGACC
>JAYEMR010000119.1:0-9741 GCA_034718215.1 Chloroflexota bacterium | reverse complement strand
TGATAGCCAAGTGGTATCGGAAGATCCTAGCCCACACCGTGTGCGTTTGGCTAAATCTCCAGTTCGGCCGAAGCCCGCTTGACTTCGACGGACTGGTCTGCGCCTGAAAAAAGTTGCACATGACGTTTAAGTATATCAATCAATGAATCCTCCACCGCCGGCGTGAGTGCCCTCCGGCAACCTATCAGCACCGACCGCTTTCCCACCTGTACCCGATCACCTGTACCCACCTGTGCCCACCTGTGCCCAATCAGGTGCGGGCGAATAGCCTTCCTTATAATATCAGATTCTAAAGTAGCGGTCAAGTGAGGCAGCAATTCCAAATTTGAAGCAGAAGTGAGGCCCTCCCGTGATCTTTGGGGGCCCCTAAATAGTCCAGGAGCGCCCGAAACGGCTCGTATGAGCGCAAAGTGCCGATTCCTCCTGGCACGAAGCCCATATTTGGAATTGCTGCAAGTGAGGGATGCTCTAACCAGCGATTCCGGATCGGACTACCTGCAGGCGTCATATTAAGAACTGCTATCACTTTGTAGTATTGCGATCTGCTGTCTTAAGGGTATAATATCATCAGGGAGTTTCGAGATCGCCTAAGGGGTCGCTTATTTCTATCTGTGGTGCAGACAGGCGATCACTTCTGAGCATACTCGATTGTAGAGGTCCTGCAAGCCCTGGGCTCATACGGGAGACAGGGGCCGATGGATGGAATCATGAAAGGATACAACCAATGGCAAAAGTACCTGTACCCGCCAGGGTGAGAATTGGCGTTGTAGGCTGCGGCGACATCGCTTTCCGCACCTACCTGCCGGGTATCGCAGCCCTGGAGGAGAAAGTGAAGCTGATTGCGGTGTGCGATATCGTCGAGGAGAGAGCCCAGCGGGCCAAGGAGCAGTTCAATGCGCAGGAGGCCTACACCGATTTCCAGGAGATGCTAGCTCACTCCGACATCGAAGGGGTGGTCAATCTGACCCCTATGCCCATGCATGGTCCCCTCTCCATCGCCGCGCTGGAGGCGGGCAAGCACGTCTACGTGGAGAAGCCCATGGCGATCTCTATGTCGGACGCAGACCGCGAACTGGAGTTGGCCGAGGAGAAGGGGCTCAAGCTGTGCTGTGCCCCACCTACCTTCCTCAGCTCCATGAACCGGAAGGTGAAGGAGATAATTGACGGCGGAGCCATCGGGAAGGTGTGCTTCGCCCGAGCGCATGGCTCCCACGGCGGACCGGCCCGCTGGGCGGGCTACACCTCCGACCCCACCTGGTTCTACCAGAAGACGGCGGGGCCGGTGCTGGACCTGGCCGTCTACTCCATTGACACCCTGACCCGCGTGCTGGGGCCAGTCAAGCGGGTGAGCGCCTTCTCCGGCCTAGCCGTGCCGGAGCTCACCATCCAGTCCCAGGGGGCACGGGGCAAGGAGCTGCGCCCCCAGGTGGATGACACCACGCTGATGCTTCTGGACTTCACCCCAAGAGGCACAGATGATAGTATCCCTATCGCCAGCGTGGACGGCACCTACAACTTGCTGGCCTCGCAGGGGCCCTGGATGGAGTTCTACGGGGACAAAGGCACCCTCGATGTACCCCACTTCGGACAGGAGCTTCAGCTCTTCCAGGCCGAGTCTGAGGAGCCTGACTGGCAGGCCATCGAGGTCGAGTTGACCGACCTGGACCGCATGGGCCTGGCCGTTGGCGTTAACCACTGGCTGGACTGTATTCTCCAAGACGAGGCGCCCTTCCTATCCGGTGAGCATGCACGCCACGTGTTGGAGATCATGCTGGCCACCTACGAATCGGCTGAGACAGGCCGCGCAGTAGAGATCGAAACCGCATTCTAGATGGATAACGAAAGGAGAGTTAAAATGGAACTTGCTGTTTCCAGTTGGAGCTTGCACCGCCATCTGCCTATGGCGGTCACACGCCGGGACGAGTCTGGGGTGAAGCGGTCTGGAGGGATGGAGCCGGCCGAGGAGCCCATTGCCGTCACCGACTTCCCCCGAATCATCCAGGAGCGGTACGCCATCAACAAGGTCGAACTCTGCCAGATGCATGTCCTGAGCCAGGAGCAGGAGTATCTGGCCGAGGTGAAGGGGGCGCTGGAGGAAGCCGGGGTCTCGGTGGTGAACATGCCCATTGACGTGGGCAACATCTCGCTTGAGAACCCCGACTGGCGTGCCGAGGACATCGCCGAGATCAAGAGTTGGATTGACGTGGCTGAGTACTTTGGCAGCCCTTTCGCTCGTGTCAACTCCGGCCACCCTCGGGATATTGAGCATTTCGACCTGCAGATCACAATCGACTCCTACAAGGAGCTGGCCGCCTACTGTGCCTCGAAGGGGATGACCCTGCTTTTAGAGAACCATGGCGGCCTCTCAGCCGATCCCCAGAACATCATCAGGATGGTCGAAGGGGTCGCAAGTCCAGCCTTCAAGCTGTGCCCCGACTTCGGCAACTTCGAGGAGGAGGTGCGCTACGAAGGGTTGGAGATGATGTTCCCCTACACGGCCATGGTCCACGCCAAGACCTATGACTTTGACGAAGCGGGCGAACAGGGTCGCTTCGACTTCGGCCGCTGCATGGAGATCATGAAGGCCTCCGGCTACGATGGCCCCCTCTCCATCGAGTTCGAGGGCGAGGGAGATGAGTACGAGGGGATCGCGCTGACCAAGGCGCTGATTGGGCGGTACCTGTAGGGGCAGGAGCCAGTTGGAGTGGGGGCGAGATGGCACAGACGATCTCGCTCCCAAAGTTTTGGTATCCCCCCATGGTTTTCCCAAAGTCGCTCGGCAAGTGAATCCGGCCGCCGTTGATTCCGCTTGGCGGCATATCGAGCCTGGCTCCCGAATTGATACGGATACGTGGAGCGGCTATAATCTGTTGGGCAACGCCTATGATCATCGCAGCGTTAAGCACAGTGAGGAGTATGTGACAGAAGAGGGTGTGCACTGCAACACGGCCGAGGCAGAGAGTTCTGTTCGGAGCAGTTGCTCAGTTTTCGTCCTCCTCGCCGTCGCTTGTTCAATGATAGTTGTGCAGCTTTTTACAGAAGAGCGAAAGATGTTTGACGACAGCGGCGTGGGAGATCGACTGGCAGGTGAGGAAGCGTATATGGGGGACAAGGGATACCAAGGTATTCAGCATGACTGCAGGGCAGTCCTTAGAGGGCCCAAACCTAAGGTCATACGAGTCATCGCTCGCCTGAACATCGGTGGCCCCGCCATCCATACAAGCCTGCTCACCGCTGGACTCGAAGAGGAGGGGTTCGAGACACTATTGGTGACAGGTATCCCAGGGCAGCACGAGGGAGACATGAGCTATCTAGCCCAGGAGATGGAGATCGAGCCCATTGTCATCCCCGAGCTGCGGAGAAACATCAATCCCAAAGATGCCCTCATTGCTTTGTTCAAGCTTTACCGCCTGCTCCGGCGCGAGCGCCCACAGGTCGTTCACACCCACACCACCACGGCGGGGCTCCTGGGCCGCCTGGCGGCGAAACTCGTCGGTGTGCCTGTGATCCTCCACACCTTCCACGGCCACGTCCTACGCGGCTATTTCAGCCCCACCGTGAGCAAGGCGCTCACGTGGATAGAACGGTTCCTTGCCCTCTTGAGCGATAAAATCGTCACCGTGAGTGAGGGGCAGCGGCGGGAGCTGGCTGAACTCGGCGTAGCACCTTTGGGGAAGATCATCGTCGTCCACCTGGGCTTCGAGTTGGAGGATATATTGACCTGCGAATCCCACCGCGGCGAACTACGCCACGAGTTGGGAATAAGCAATGACGATAGGCTTATCGGTATCGTTGCCAGGCTCACTTCCATCAAGAACCATCGCCTCTTCCTCCAGATGGCTAAGCTGGTGGCGGAGGCCATGCCCCAGACCAGGTTCCTGGTAGTTGGCGACGGGGAGCTGAGGGAGGAGTTGGAAGCCTACGCCCGCGATCTGGGGCTGGATGAGAGGGTAATTTTCACCGGCTGGTGGCGGGATCTGCCTCGCCTCTACGCTGACCTGGATGTGATGACCCTCACCTCCATCAACGAAGGGACGCCTACCTCGCTCATAGAGGCCATGGCCGCGAGAGTGCCAGTGGTGGCCACAGAGGTAGGCGGAGTTCCCGACATTGTCGCTGATGGGAAGACAGGCTACCTGGTAAGGCCCGGGGATGCGCAGGGGATGGCCGAGGCGGTCATCGAACTTCTCAGAAATCCGAAACGGGCGCAGGAGATGGGGCAGAAAGGCCAGGAGGCAGCTTATCCCAAATTCGCCGCTCAGACCCTGATCGCCAATGTTAAAGAGCTTTACATTGAGTTGCTGAGGCAGAAAGGACTTTACACTCTTCAATAGAGTTTGAACAGGGCAGAAAATCCTCGCGGTTCGCTCATCATTTCGATAACTTGACTCTAGTCCTTCACATCATCACCAACCTTATCATAGACGAAGCCCAAGAGAACACCATGCTCATCGCCGACATGCTCCTCCGTAACCGGTTTGCCGTAGATGTCCTCTCTTGTCCGCAAACTGGCCCCGAGGGAAGCCTGATCGAAGAAGTCCGCGCGCGTGGCATCTCCCTGATTATCGAACCCACGCTGGTCCGTGAGATCAATCCTCTCAAGGACCTGCCCGCTTTGCTGGCACTCTACCGCCATATCCGGCGCGGCCAGTATACCATTGTCCACACCCACAGCTCCCAAGCGGGCATCTGAAGTACATCACTGCCCATTGTCGCCACGGCCGTAGATGGCAACGCCGAGGAGGAAGAGGGGACGGGGGTCACTTTCTGCCCCCAGTGCATGGAGCTGCTTAAGGGCATCATCTTAGGGCATCACTTTCAAATGAGCTGATTTGACATTGTAGAGCGTCTCTGCTAAAATTACAAGTCGTTGAGTGGCCCGTTCGTCTAGCGGCCTAGGACACCACCCTCTCAAGGTGGAGACAGGGGTTCGATTCCCCTACGGGCTACCATCCCCGATGAGAGCCTCCCTTTAACCGGCGGCGGGCATCGGGGACTTTTATTTGAGGGTCTGGGCATGGTTCATCTTACGGAGATGAAGCCCGTCGACTCCATCGCCGGGCTAGTAGACAGCGCCGGATGGTGAACTTTAAGAAAACAATTCGGCACCTGTCCGCCTGCACCCGATCATCTGTGTGGGGCACCGGCCTGAAGAGCCGGTGCTGGGTTGAAAAAGTACCCAGCACCCTCTGTTTATGGCGGTGCACGGGGCACGGACACTTCATGGCCGGGCGGATGGCTGTCGACGGGCAGGTTTGACCATCCTCCTCAGCCAGGAGACAGGTGCTGGCTCGTATTTGCGCACCATAAGAACCGAGCAAGATACTCCATCCGCTATCCGATCGGTGACGGAGCCGAAAAGAAGATCCTTGAAGAACCACTCCTCCGAGGCTCCTATGACGATTAGGTCGTAGTCCGCTCGACCCTCAGCCGATGCGGCCTCCGCCAGGATGCCCTCCGCGAGAGAATCGCTACGCTTCAAGCGGAAGGTCACCTCTTCAGAGACCTCACCCAAGACATCTTCGGCCAATTGACGCAGGACGTCCATTTCCACTTCCATGTCCATCTCGCTCGCCCCAGGAAGGATTCGTAACGCGGTCAGGGAGCCTTCCTCACTAGTACTGGCGATATCCCAGCCCAATCGCAGGGCCAAGCGGGCGTGCGGCCCACCGCCGGTAGGGACGAGCACATGCTGGATACCACTCTCTGTCATGCCCCGATCGCGCAGCACGGCCACGTCGCACTGCGCGCCGTGCATCACACCCTTGACCACGCTCCCTTTCACTCGCCACGCTGACAGCTGGCCGCGCCAGCCCATCAGGATCAGCCCCACCCCACCGCGAGCCTCAGCCACGCTCAGGATGCCCTCAGAGATACTGCGCGTTGCCCGCAGCAAGGTGCGCACCGGCACGCCCTGTTCGTGGGCATAATCCGCCACTTGCTGGAGCAGAGCCTTACGGCCATTTTTCCGCTTATCTAACATGTTCTGAGCTAATTGCAGAGGGGTCGCCTCTGGTATCTTGACCAAGGACAAGGCAGCCAGGGTGGCCTCCTCCCGCGCCTGCCCCAGGATGGCGGCCATCTTGATCAGGCTCTCGGCTGTCCTCGGGTTGGCAACTGATACCAGGATCTCATGCTGCGCTGCCTCCACCGTCTCTGCCGCGGCCTCCACCGCCCGCTCCACCGGCCGGCGCAACTGGTAGACGATCAGCCCCACCGCCAATAGCCCAGCGCCCAGCATCAGAGCCCTCGGCTCAATGAACGCTCCCATCAGCACAGTGGTGATAGCAGCAAATATGGGGAAAGCCGGGTAGAAGGGTATCCGGAAAGGACGTTCCATGTCTGGGAACTTACGCCGTAACCAGATGAGAGACAGGTTGGCGAAGGTCAACAGGTACAGATAGCCAAAGTTGGCGCCATAGCCCAGGAACACCTCCCGACCGATGGCGGCGCACGCCGTGATTATGCCTCCACTGAACAAAATAGCCGGGAGCGGCGTCTTGAGGCGGGGATGGATGCGCGATAGAAAAGCGGGCAGGTATCCGTCGCGGCTCAGGGCCAGAGGGATGCGAGTAGCACCGATCATGGCCGTGTTTAACGAAGAGAGGGTAGCCACCAGCCCGGCTATTCCCATCAACAGTGCGCCGGGCCGGCCCAGGAAGCGTGAGGCAGCGTCGGATAAGGGAGTGGGGGATGTCCCCAGCATCTTGGCCGAGATGACGCCCAGGGAGACGAGACCTATAGTAACGTAGACCACTACGCATATGACGAGGGTGGCGACAATGGCGATAGGGATGTTCCGACCCGGATTGTTGGCCTCTTCGCCGGCGGTACCGATCACCTCGTAGCCTACGAACAGGACGTTGACCAGTGTGAGGGTCTTGAAGATCTCGGCCATATTCTTGAGTGTCCCCTCGTGGATGAAGAAACCGCTGTCCTTGTAGAACTCGGCGAAAGTGAAGCCTCCGGGCAAGACCAACTCCAGGATCGCATAAGCGATTAACGACGTCAGCAGAACGCCGCCCAGGATTACCTGGAGGCTGCCCGCCTCCTCGCTGCCACGCGAGTTGATGATGGCAAAGATCACCACGATAGCCACAGCCGTGGCGGAAACCGGCAGGAAAGGCAGAAAAATCTTCAGCGACAAAGCGAAACCTACCCCGCACAGCGCGCTGTAGAACATAGCACCAAACCAACTGACCCAGCCCACGCTGAAGGGCAAGAACCCTTCCCTAGCCTGACTGACGTACGCGTAACCGCCACCGGCGATAGGATAGCTGGAGGCCAATTCAGCGTAGTCCATGGCCGTGAAGAACTCCAGCAGGCCGGCGAGGAGAAAGGTCAGGATAAGGGCCGGGCCGACCATCCCCGCCGCGTGGCCGGTGAGCACGAACACGCCGGCGCCCATCGTGCCGCCGATGCTTAACATCAGGATCTGAACTAGACCTAACGTGCGAACCAGTTGTCTTTTTGGCATTTTGATCAGCTCCCTTTCACTCTTCAACTGAGGGGTGCACCACCAGGACGGGCCGCTGGGCATGGGTGACGATCTTGTCGGCGATGTCCTCCAGCAGGTATCTGTACAGCCCACGGTCAGCTCGAGCTCCCACGACAATCAGATCGTAATCCCCCTCCTCGGCTTCAGCGAATATCTCATCAACCACCAGGCCCCGCCGGATATTAGCCTCGGCGGGAATCCCTGCTCCCTCCAGCATCCTCAATCCCTCCCTCAAATGGACCGCCTCCCTGGCTTCGCTGTGGAGGAACTCCTCTGCCGCCAGTTCCAGATCAGCAATTTGGACCTCGGAGGTCAGAGGCAACTGGGACATGACGTGAAGGAGCGTGACTTGGGCACCCGCGGCCTTGGCCACTAGGGCGCCGAATTCTATGCTCTCCTCGCTCGGCTTCCCCGCCCCGGTACAAATCAGTATCTCGTTAAGCGAACCTCTTTCGCCTCTTACGATGAGAATAGGCACCAAGGAATGGCTAGCTAACCTGCTGGCTGTGGAGCCCAAGAGGAATCTGGTCACCCCACGCCGCCCACGCGAGCCGACGATCAAAAGGTCATACTGGTGCTCCTCTGTCTCCAGCAGGATCTGTTCAGCCGCATGGCCCACCCTCAACTTGGTCTGAAGGTCTATCCCCTTCTCTCTAAAACGGTCCTCATCCCTCCTCAGAGCCTTCCGCACCCGATCGCGCTCTCCGCGGTGTTCCGCTACCCCCAGTACGACGACAGGGTGCTCGGCGCTCAGCGCGATGAGGGCGCCAAAGCGGAGGGCTTTCTCAGCGTAGGGTGAGCCGTCGGTACACATCAGAATGCGCACATCCCCCTCCTCAGATGAAAAGTAAGCCTGCCGGCACCACTAAAATGGTCAACACAAAAAGAGCTAGATTGCGGTTGCTACCGCTGATCGAGGATACGAGGGTTAACATGGCTCGCTCGTACCGATGATAACAGAAAAATAGGATCACTAGGGAAACCAAAGCGACGCCCCCCATCTCTGCCAGGACCACGGTGAAGGCCCGCGAGTTGTTCAATATCAGGGCTGCTATGAGGGTGTCAATGAAGGTGGAGATGTTGGTTCCCATTATGTAGGGGATGGCGTTCTCTCGGCGGATGTAACCCCGGACCGACAGGGGCACCAGAATGCTCAGGGATAGGGAAACAGACATAGAGATCAAGGTTATCAACATGCCCAGGACGAACATCACGGGCGGCCGGTAGATCAAGCGGGGAATCTGACGGAACCCCCGCTTTTCAAGTTTGAACTCGGGCAGGCTCTTATCGAAGAGCTCAAAGCTGCCCACGATGATCCCAAGTCCTCCGATGAAAATCACCCCGCCCGGAAGATGGGCTCCGGCCAATCTCACCAGCGGATCGAAGAGCAGGTCGATCGCCGAGGTCAACAGGGCTCCCGAACTCACTTGGATTGAATCCAGTAGCCCCTTGGTCAGAAGGAAGCAACCGACCGGCAGGCTCACCAGATGGACGGAGCTGGTGATCACCAGGGACAGGAGCCCGGTGGAGAGGCTGGTGATCCGTCTGCTGCCGCGCAGGAGGTACACAAAGCCAATGAACAGGACGACCATGGTGAAAGCCTGCAGCTGATCAAGGGCTCCGGCGTCGAAGAAGGTCAAGGCCGCAGCCGCCACCGGGGAGCCGCTGAGGATCAGATAAGCGAACAGGCAGCCAAACCCCAAAGCGTTGGAGGCGTTATTAACGTCGAGCCGATTGCGCAGAAGCGGAACGAGGTCCCTTGCCCCTTCTTTCATCAACTGTATGGACAGAGTGAATAGAAAGAGACTCAAGAGAAAGAGCACAAGCTTTCTGATGTTGAGTTTTGCCATCATATCTCATTCCCCAGGTTTTGGTAGTCACTCCCTATGGTGTTGGTGACGTAGAGAGCGGCATCGTCATTGGCCCTCACCCACCCCTGCCCTCCGGGCACCCCTTCCCTCTCCCACCTGTACCAGGTACTGGCAACACTGGGAGAAGAGGGAGAGCAGCAGCTGGTGCCCCTTTCCTCGCCCAGTACTGCCTGTCTGCCGATACAGGCAGGGGAAAGGGAAGGGGTTGAGGATAGGTGAGGGCTATTACCGAAATAATTGTTTAACTATACTTTTGCGGTTTTCGGTGGCTCTGACTACAAAACGGAATGCGAAGCCACCCGCTCTTGTGAGAGCAGGTAGCAAAAAGCCTAAATTGGACAGCTGTGAGCCGGTTCAGCCCACAATACGCAT
>JAYEMR010000118.1:0-9798 GCA_034718215.1 Chloroflexota bacterium | reverse complement strand
ATGAAATCCCTGTCTCCACCATCGAGTGTCCCTGTCTCCTGCCTGCGCAGGCAGGAGACACTGGGCGCAGGCGGGAGGTCATTCATTCGGATAGTGCTCCCTCTCGCGCTGTGCGTGGTGTTTTCTCTCCTGCTCGGAGTGGGGTTGAGCGGCACCCTTTGGGCTGAACGACGAGCTAGGACTGCCCATCCCGGCTCGCTTCCTCCCCTTAACCCTCAGATGGTGGTCCCCCAGCGAGGGGTTAATGCTGAGCTGGAGCAGTATTCAGCCCAAGAACTGCAGCAGACGCTGGCCCAGATACGTGAGGCAGGGTTCCTCTGGGTGCGACAGGCCCTCCCCTGGACGGAGATCGAGCCCCAGCCAGGGGGGTTTGCCTGGGAGCGCTGGGACCGCATCGTTAATGCTGCAAGCCAGCAGGAGCTGCATATCATCGCTGTGCTGGATACCTCACCGGCTTGGGCGCGAGAGGATCGGGCCAGCAGCGCCCATACTCCACCTCAAGATACGGCCAGCTTCGGGCGCTTTGCCCACGCCCTCGCCGCCCGCTACGGCGACCGGATTGATTACTATCAGATCTGGGATGAGCCCAACCTCTCCTACCATTGGGGGGGAAAAGCCGTAGATGCGGAGGCCTACACACGGCTCCTGCGCGAAGGGGCTATCCAGATCCGCGACGCCGACCCCGTAGCCTGGATCCTGACCGCCGGCCTGGCCCCTACCGTGGAGACGGGCCCCCTCAACTTGAACGCGCCCAGCTATTTGGACGAGATCTACGCCGCTGATGGGGCACCATGCTTCGATATCGTAGCCGCCAAATGTTACGGTTTCGAACATGATGCCCAGGATCGCCGACTGGAAGGCGGCCTACTCAACTTCTCCCGCGTCCAGCTCCTGCGCCAGGTGATGGAGCGGAACGACGATGCCGCCGCCCCCATCTGGGCCGTGGAGTTCGGCTGGAACTGCCTGCCTGGCGGTTGGAGGGGCGAGCCATCGCCTTGGAAGAGCGTGGAGACTGAGGAGCAGATCACATACACTCTGGGCGCTCTGGCCCGCGCCCGCGAGGAGTGGCCTTGGATGGGCGCCATGATCCTCACTACCTGGCAGCCAGATGCTCCTCCAGATGACCCCATCTGGGGCTTCGCCCTGGTGGATGGGAGAGGCCATTCTCGCCCACTGCTTCGACGTCTGCGGGAGACAGCATCCACCTCACCGGTGGCCTACGTAGGCCGCTACCCTCCCAGCCACCCCACGGGCCACTACGAGGGTCAGTGGCAGGTGACAACGGAGGGAGCTGACATCGGCTCCAGCGGCGATCAATTGACCATCCCCTTCCGAGGCACCCGCCTCGACCTCAGGGTTCGCAAGGGGGATTACTGGGCTCTGCTGTACGTGACCATCGACGGAAAACCGACTGATGCCCTCCCACGTACGGACAATGGGCGAAGCTACGTAGTGCTCTACAGCCCTGAGCCTCGCATGGAGGAGGTGACCCTGGCTCGCTATCTGCCCTATGGCGATCACACTGCGGAGGTCGTGGCCCAGAGGGGCTGGGGCCAGTGGGCCATAGCAGGCTGGTCGGTCTACCACGAGGCAGATACGAGGCTGTATGATACCCTACAGATTGCCCTCGCCCTAGGACTGTTGGTCACAGTCCCGCTCACGGTGTATCTCCTCTGGACTATGTCCTGGCCACGATGGATAGCTGAAGCCCTCAATGCCTATGGTTCCCTGCCTCCTCTGGTGCCTCAACTGCTGACCCTAATCAGCGCAGCTCTCTTCTACTTCGCCCCCGGCCTTCTCTTGAGCCTGCCGGGCCTGGCCATGCTGGCCCTCTTTCTCCTTCTAGCTCCCACCACCGGACTGCCGGTGGTGGCCCTGGCTATCCCCTTCTACCGCCAGCCCAAAGGGGTCATGGGCAAGGTCTTCGGCATGGCCGAGATCGTAACCCTCATGACCTTTGCCGCCTGGGCGGTGCGGTGGGCGCTAGGCTGGCTGGCCGATCTTCGGGGGGGGAAACGTTCGCTCTGGGACCTTTACAGCCTGAATCTTTCCCTGTGGAGGCTCACCTCACTCGATTGGGGCATGATGACCCTGGGAGTTATCTCGCTGCTCTCGCTGCTAGTGGCTCGGGAGCGGAGAGCGGCGCTGCGGGAGTTCCGCACAGTGGTCTTCGAGCCCCTGCTCTTCTACCTGCTGCTGCGGGCTGCGATTAAGGATGGCAGAAAGCTGTGGCACGTGGTGGATGGCTGGGCCCTGAGTGGGCTAGTGATCGCTCTCTGGGGTCTGCTTCAGTTCGCCAGCGGTCAGGGGCTCATCACCGCCGAGGGAGTGTGGCGGGTCAGGGGGCCCTACGGCTCGCCCAACAACTTAGCCCTCATGCTGGGCCGCCAGCTCCCCCTGCTAATCGCCGTAGCAGCCTTCAGCCGGAGCCGAGGGCGTCGGATAGCCTACGGACTCATCCTGCTGCCCGCGGGTGCTGCATTCTACCTGACCTACTCCCGCGCCGGCTGGCTGGCAGGGCTGCCGCTGCCCCTCCTCTTCCTGGGCCTTGTGCGCGGAGGACGAGCCCTTTGGGGAGCGGTGGGAGCGCTCATCCTAGGAGGGCTGAGCAGCATCCCTGTCTTGAACACCGAACGCTTCCGCTCCCTCCTAAATCCTCACCAGGGGACGCTCTTCTTTCGTCTGAAATTGTTGCAATCCTCCCTAGCCATGATCCGCGATCATCCGCTCCTGGGCGTGGGGCTGGACAACTTCCTCTACCAGTATCGAAGCCACTACATTCTGCCCTCCGCCTGGCAGGAGCCTGATCTCTCCCACCCCCACAACCTGCTGCTGGAGTTCTGGACCCGCCTGGGGGTGCTGGGGGTAGGGGCGCTGGCCTGGGTGGAGATACGCTTCTTCCGCCGGGCGTGGCATCTCTACCATCGCCTGCCCGAAGGCGATCGGCGGGCGCTGGTTCTAGGGGCCATGGGAGGGATGGTGAATGTCCTGTCCCATGGACTGGTGGACAATGGCTTCTTCGTCATTGACCTGGCGTATGCCTTCTGTCTGCTGGTGGGGCTGGTAGTGGCCCGGCCTGTCCGCCAGGACTAGGCGGGATGCATGTTTGACACTATTTTTGACTCGCTGTATAATCATCAACGTTAACCGTATCTAACAAGCTGCAGCGTCAAGGAGCGATCAAATGGAGCCACTAGAGGCCAACCCCAAGGAGAAGGAAGCCGCTTCCCCTATGGGGCAATGGGTTGGAGACTACGAGTATCAATTTCCTCAGCGGGGCGATATTCGAAAAGGGGTTATCATATCCATTGAGCCCCGCGAAATCGTCGTGGATATCGGGGTCAAACGGGATGGCATCGTTCCTCCCCGTGATCTGGAGATACTGGGTGAGGAGGAGATGGCCAAGCTCAGCGTTGGCGACCAGGTTTCCGTCTACGTCCTGAATCCTGTAGATGAGGAGGGGAATATAATCGTCTCCATCAACCTCGCCCGTAAACAGCAGGATTGGATCCGGGCTCAGGAGATGGAGCAGAGCGGGGATGTCTTTGAGGAAAAGGTAATTGACTTCAATAAAGGGGGGCTTCTGACCTCCTTTGGGAGGCTGCGGGGCTTTATCCCCGCTTCCCATGTCTCCACAATGCCTAGGGGCCTAAGTCAAGGGGAAAAGATGGCCCGCTTGAAAGAGTACGTGGGCCAGATGATGCCCTTGAAAGTGATCGAGGTGGATCGGAGGCGCAGGCGATTGATCCTGTCAGAACGCGCCGCTCTGCGGGAATGGCGAGAGCAGCAGAAGAAACAGCTCCTGGAAACGTTGACGGAGGGGAAGGTCCGACATGGAGTGGTAAGCAGCCTCGCTGATTTCGGCGCTTTTGTAGACCTGGGCGGGGCGGACGGATTGATCCATATATCAGAGCTCTCCTGGGATCGGGTCTCCCATCCTCGTGAGGTGCTGAAACCCGGGCAGGAGGTGGATGTTTACATCCTGCGCCTGGATCGTGAGCGCAAACGAATTGGCCTCAGCCTGAAGCGACTTCAGCCTGACCCCTGGTCCCTAGTGGAAGAGAAATACCAGGTCGACCAATTGGTCAAAGGGGACATCACCAACATCGTTGATTTCGGAGCTTTCGCACGCCTTGAGCCGGGTATTGAGGGCCTGATCCACGTCTCAGAGATCGCGGAGGATGACATAGAAAACCCCAGCGATGTGCTGGAGCCGGGCGAAGAGGTGCTGCTGCGGATCATCAGCGTTGACCCCGAGCGCAAGCGCATCGGCCTGAGTCTGCGGCAGATCCCAGAGGAGATGGAGCCTGCTGAGTCCGCAGCCGCCCCTGAGGAGACCCCCGCGGAGCAAGATATTGAATTCGAGGCCCTTGAGCTCGAGATCGAGGAAGATTAAGCCTCTAGCACCTCGGTTGGGATCTTCGCTCACAGGTGGAAAGGAGCATGGGGGTGCAAAGCCAGATTGAGCGCTTCCTGGAGCACATCGCCAGGAAGGGCTACGCTGCAAACACCGTGCTCGCCTACCGAGGGGATCTGAAGCAACTGCGCGAGTACCTTGAGCGGAAGGGCAAAGCCACGTGGAAGCAGGTGGAGGATCAGGATATCGAGGATTATCTCCTGTATCTCCAGGAGCGAGAGTATGCCTCCTCCACAGTGAGCCGCAAGATGGCGGCCGTCAGCTCCTTCTTCCGTTTCCTCATGCTGCAAGAGATCATCTTCGATGATCCCACCAGCAACATCTCCCTGTCCCAGACGAAGCGATCCTGGGCGAAGGATGTGCTCTCCGACGAGAAAGTCGAGCAGCTCCTAGCTCACGTCGCGCAGGATCAGACGCCGAAAGGGCTGCGGGATCAGGTGCTGCTGAATTTGATAGCTCAGGCCGGCTTTCGGCCTAGCGAAATGGTGTCCCTGGACTTGGAGGACGTGGAGGCCCTCAGCAGCCGATTGCCCGTTCTAACCCCTGGAGGCGAGGATCCTCAGGAGCGCACTTCGCTCCAGGCTGCTCTAGAGAGGTATGTGAGGGAGGGGCGCCCCCAATTCGCTTCATCGGAGGAGGAATCAGCGCTATTCCTGAGCTTGGAGGTGGGAGTTGGTGGCGGCCGTCTGACCCGCCAGGGAATATGGTTGATTGTGAAGAGACGAGCGGAGGCCTGCGGACTGGAGGAGCGGATCTCCCCTCGAGTGCTGCACCGCACTTACCTAGTCCGCAGGCAGAGGGAGCAGCATTAAGCCGACAGGACTGACAAACAATGGACGCAGTGGTCAAAAACCTCCTGTCCCCCGCCTGTGCGGCCTGTCGCCCACAGGCGGACAGGGCGCAGGCACCTGTCCGCACAGGCGGGGGAGACCTCAACGTAGAGGCGAGGGAGTTTCTCCAACAGGTTATCCAAGGCATGTCCTTGGTAGCGGATATCAGCCGCTCTGATATGTTGCTGTACCGCCCTATCGGCGATCAGGAGGCCCGACTCGTAGCCCAGGCACGCCCCCATTCCCTCTCTCCCATACACTCTTCCGACTTGGTGGGGCGGAGGATTGAGCCCCAAGATGAGCCTTATGTCTTCCAGGTGCTGCGCTGGGGCAGAAGTGTACAGGGCGAGCGAGTGCTTATTCCAGGCACCGCCCCCATTGTGCAGGTAGTACATCCCATCCGCACGCGCCAGGGCCAGCTGATTGGGGCTCTCAGCAGAGAGACCCATATGTTCGAGCATAAACGGCAACAGCACCGTCGGCGGCCCTTCCAGCGAGCCCTGCGTTGGCTGCGGAGGATGCTTCTGCGAGGAGAGCTGCGGGGGGTGGAGGGCCTCTCTCCCTTCGGCGAGTACGATGGTATCATAGTGGTCAACACCGACAAGCGCATACTATATATGAGTGGGATTGCCACCAACCTTTACCGCCGTTTGGGTTACCTGAAGAGCCTGGTGGGGCAGCGCCTCTCTGACCTGGACACGGCTGATGAGTCCCTGGCCAGCCAAGTGATGGAGGAGGGTGTTTGCCTGGAAGAGGAGACGCAGGAGAGAGAACGCATCCTGATCAGAAAGGCGATCCCCCTTCTGTGCCGAGAGAGGAACATCCCCTGGTTGGGTCGATATTGGCTGCACTCGGAATCCCATCCGGTGGGGGTGATGCTTGCCATCCACGATGCCACCGAGGTACGAGAGCGCGAGCGGGAGCTGCGGGTCAAAACCACTATGATCCAGGAGATCCATCACCGGATCAAAAACAACCTGCAGACGGTCGCCGCGCTGCTGAGGATGCAGAGCAGGCGTGTATCCTCCAAGGAGGCCAGGATGGCCCTCGAAGAGGGAGTGGGACGTATCCTGGGCATGGCCGTGGTCCACCAGTTCCTCTCTCAGGGAGAAGGGCAGACCATCAACATCCGCGATGTGGCCCGGCGCATCCTAACCCGGACCGAGCGAGGGATGGTAGATCCGGAGAAGGAAATCACCATGGAGCTGGCTGGTCCAAACCTGTATCTGCCGGCCGAACAAGCCACTGCCTGCACTCTGATCATAAACGAGCTACTGCAGAACGCATTAGAGCATGGATATGAATCACGTAAGAGAGGCCGGATCGATGTGATTCTGGAGGATCGGGGAAATCAGGTGAGGATTAGGATCAGCGACGACGGACGGGGTCTGCCCGAGGATTTCAGCCCTCAATCCGGGGAGAGCTTGGGGTTGGAGATAGTCCAGCGGTTGGTGGAAGATGACCTTGGAGGGACGTTTGAGCTGCGGGACGAGGATGGTGTATCAGCCACTATTCTTTTTCCCAAACCAATCTTAGGAGGTAATGAGAATTGGAACGGACACGCGTGATAATCGCCGATGACGAGTCTATAATCCGCATGGATGTGCGAGAGATGCTCACCAACCTGGGGTACCTGGTGGTGGGAGAGGTAGGTGACGGGCGAAGTGCGGTCAATCTGGCGCGGGAGTTGAAGCCGGACATCGTGGTCATGGACATCAAGATGCCGAACATGGATGGTATTGAGGCAGCCAAGATCCTGACCGAGGAGAAGATCGCCCCCGTCCTGCTTCTCACCGCCTACAGCCAGCGAGAGCTGGTAGAGAGGGCTAAGGAGGCGGGCGTGGCAGGCTACATCGTCAAGCCCTTCCAGGAATCGGACCTGGCTCCAGCCATCGAGGTAGTGCTGGCCCGCTTCCGAGAGTTCCAAGCCTTGGAGCAGGAGGTGGAGGACTTGGGGGAGGCCCTGGAGACCCGCAAGCTGGTGGACCGAGCCAAGGGCATCTTGATGGATACCCAGGATCTCAAGGAATCGGAGGCCTTCCACAAGATACAGAAGATGAGCATGAACACCCGCAAGCCCATGAAGCAGGTGGCAGAGGCGATAATTCTGGCCCAGGAAGCCCAGCAGGCGGAGTGAATGTCAGCCATCGCCATAGCAGCCGGAGGGACACGGCGCCGTGGAATTGTCGTGCCCTCTGCTGTGTCTGATCCACTTGGAGGGGAAGATGACCATCGCGGATAGGATCAGCACCTGGATCGCCGAACAGGTGCGGATGGCCGGAGCTGAGGGGGCAATGATCGGGCTCAGCGGGGGCCTGGATTCCTCCCTGACCGCTGTGCTGGCCAAGAGGGCCCTGGGTGATAAGGTGCTGGGGCTGTTCTTGCCCTGCCACAGCGATCCCCAGGACTTAGATCACGCCCAACTGGTGGCCGAGGCTTTCCACATCAGGATGGAAGTGGTAGACCTGACGCCGGTCTTCGATGCCTTCTTAGCCAAGCTGCCTGAGGGGAGCCGGGTCGCTCAGGCCAACCTGAAAGCGCGCCTGCGCATGGTCACCCTCTACTACTACGCCAATCTGCACAACTACCTGGTGGTTGGGACCAGCAACCGCAGTGAAAACTCCGTTGGGTATTTCACCAAATTTGGCGATGGAGGGGCGGACATCTTGCCCCTGGGCGGGCTGCTCAAGGGCCAGGTGCGGAAGCTGGCCCGCAAGCTGGGGGTGCCTCAGCCGATAATCGAGAAGCCGCCCAGCGGCGGCCTGTGGCCTGGCCAGACCGACGAGGGGGAGATGGGTATCACCTACCGGGAGATTGACGAGGTGCTGCGAGCTTTAGAGGCAGGGGAACCTCCTCGTGTGCCAGCCGAAGCCTTGGAGAAAGTACAGCGCATGAGGGAGCATTCGGCCCATAAA
This sequence comes from Chloroflexota bacterium, assembly GCA_034718215.1. GTDB lineage: Bacteria > Chloroflexota > Anaerolineae > JAYEMR01 > JAYEMR01 > JAYEMR01. The sequence goes on along the minus strand of JAYEMR010000118.1, from coordinate 1,636 downwards.
CGGGCCATGCCTCCCATCTGTCCCCTTCCCTGAGTGTATTTATTCCACCTCGCGTTCCTGGCTCAAAAGGTGCGCCGTCCGTCGGGTGTTCTCCTCAATGTTCAGCAGGAGGGAGACCCCCTCTCCGATGGCGTACAGGAGGAGGAAGTAAAGGACCGCGACCACCAGGATGCTCACCCCTCCGACGATCCCCCCTATGGCTCCCCCGATGTTGCCGTGGGTCATCTGTCGGACAATCGAGCCGCCAATGATGCCGACGATTATGGTCCCCAACATGCCTGCTATCCCCACGGCGAGCGCGATCCAGGCGAATATCTTGTAGAGAGTGGCGACGAAACGCAGGATTTTGAATCGCTTTTCCATTGATGACTTCTCCTTAATTTATTCGGGTGTGTTCCAGCTGCCCTCGGTTATGCTTAAGGTTACTTCGCTTACTACGTGTTGAGAGAGATTGTGGAAGCGGGAGCATTCTTTGTCCTTCGTGCCAAAGCTAACACAGTACCAATACGACTGCAGGCGTGAGCTGTCATCGCCTCCCCTCGCCGCGGATAAGTTGGTTGATGTGCACCCGCTCCGGTGTCCCGCCAGCCAGCTCCCAGGCGAAGGCGGTCTCCTCATCGCAGTTGGTCCCCGGCGCGCGGAGGACAAGGACTTTAGGTTTGGTCATCTGTCCCCTCCCGATAGAGGAAACGACTTGATCGCTTCTCTGGCGGAGACCCGTTTGACACCCCGCTCCTCTTGTGGTATGATACTTTATCCTTGGGTAGCATTTTGGTCATGAACACAGCCTGCCTGACCCTTTAGGGCAAAAGGAGTATTGATCTTGCTGACCAAAGTCTCTATCAGTCTGCCTGGCGAACTGCTAGCCGAGATTGACGAATTGGCCGAGGAGCGGCAGCTTCCGCGCAGCGCACTGGTGCAGGAGAGCCTAGAGCGATTGCTCAACGAGGAGTGTCAGCGACGGACCCTGGCGCTCGCCCGCGAGCTGTACGCTGAGATCGCCGCCGAGGACGTAGCCTTGTCTGAGGCCTATCGGCCTCTCGCCATCGAGACACTTCCTCCGTCCCCACTTGCTGAGGGGGAAGGAGCCGAAGATGAGCTCCCCTCGCCGCGGTGAGATCTACTGGTTAGACTTCAGTCCGGCTACGGGCGCAGAGATGCGCGAGCCGCATCCGGCTTTGATCATCCAAAACGACGTCGGCAACCAGGTTAGCGCCCTGACCATCGTAGCGGCCATCACCAGCAACCTGCGCGTGGCCGAGTTGCCTGTTGGAGTGCGTATCGAGCCCTCTGAGAGCGGCTTGTCTCGCCCTTCTGTCGTCCATCTGGGGCACATCTACACAGTAGATAAACGCCGCTTACAGCGTAGAGTGGGCCATCTACCTGAGACGCTGATGCAAGAGATTGACGAGGCAATACAGGTCAGCCTGGGCCTGCGTCCCTTCACCCTGTAGTCTCGGATTGACTTGGCTGCTTTTCCCCTATGCTCTCCTTTGGGAGGTGAGACAATAGAGTTTCACCGTAATTAGGAGATGGACGCACTCTTTCCTGTCCGGTCACTCTTCCAACTGTGGTCAAGCGCTAGCCCGCCACAGATGGCGACGATTCACAACTCCTGCAATAGCAATAACGGTGG
>JAYEMR010000117.1:0-9909 GCA_034718215.1 Chloroflexota bacterium | reverse complement strand
AGGCAGTAGACTGCAATGATAAACATATCCAGGTCAAACATTGGGATACCTCCTCTATCGTTGAACTACAAGTTGCGTAAGCTTCAGAGGAGTATATCCCAAAAGCGAAAAAGTTGCACATGGCGTACTTAAATGTGGTTATAGGAGGAGATGATGAGCAGAATCGAAGAGGCAAAGGAAGGAAGGATTCTAGCGGAATTTGAGGCGGTGGCCTCAGATGAATCTAGGGAGTTGGACTATATAAGGGACAAGGTAGCCCAAGGTGAAATTGTGATACTGAGGAACAATCAACGCGACATCAAGCCCCTCGCTGTGGGCACTGGTTTACGAACGAAGGTGAATGCCAACATCGGGACCTCTCCCGATCTCGCTGATATAAACACGGAGCTGGAGAAGCTGGAAATGGCGCTGAAGGCAAAGACCGATACCATCATGGACTTAAGCATAGGCAGCGATATCTCGGAGACCAGGAAGGTGATACTTGAGCGATCCCCTGTGCCTGTCGGCACCGTCCCCATATATCAGGCTGCTGTGGAGGCAGCGGACAAATACGGAACGATAACCAAAATGACCAAGAATGGCCTCTTTAGTACGATAGAGAAGCACCTGGAGGACGGCGTGGATTTCATCACGGTCCACTGCGGTGTAACCCAGGAGATAATCAACACACTTAAAAAGCATCCAAGGGTAATGCCCTGCGTAAGCCGAGGGGGATCGTTCCTCTTGACGTGGATGATGTACAACCACAAAGAGAATCCGCTTTATGAGAACTATGATGAATTGCTTCAAATGGCTAAGAAGTATGAGGCCACTTTAAGTCTGGGTGATGGAATGAGGCCAGGCGCCATCGCTGACGCCACCGATGCCTCCCAGATCAGGGAGCTTTTCACTATAAGCGAACTTGCCAAGAGGGCCTTAGAGGAGGGGGTCCAGGTTATGATCGAAGGGCCTGGACATATACCCATTGACCAGATCAGGATGAATGTCGAGCTGGCCAAGAGAGCTTGCAACAATGCGCCCTTCTACATCCTAGGCCCCCTCGTGACCGATGTGTCTCCCGGATATGATCATATCGGGATCGCCATTGGGGGAGCGCTTGCGGCGGCTTGGGGCGCTGATTTCCTGTGCTATGTGACAGCGGCGGAGCACGTAAAGCTCCCCGATCCAGATGAGGTATACGAGGGCGTGATCGCTACAAGGATAGCCGCTCATGCCGGCGACATAGCCAAGGGTGTCCCTGGAGCCTCACAGTGGGATCTGGAGATGTCGAAGGCGAGGGAAGAGAGGAACTGGGGAAGGCAGATCGAATTGGCCATGGATCCTTCCTTGGTAAAAAACATGAGGGCTGAAAGCCTCCCCGCGCTGGGGGATACCTGTACAATGTGTGGAGAATTCTGCGCCCTCAAGATGGTGGCTGATGAACTACCCAAAAGGGAGTAATGAGAGTCCCTCAGACTCCTCCTGCTTGCTGGGAGACCGCCTACACCAAGTGTAGTACCTGCCGCGTGATACTTCCAGCACCTGGCCCATAACGCAGGATCTCGTTTTCGCGCTCCAACTGTCGGATGCGCTCTTCCTCTGGTGTAGGATGCCCGTTCCCAGGGAAGGCTGTTTCCTCCTTATGTTTGCCCATCACAGCCTAACATTGTATAATATTATTGACTGCCGGCGCAGGAGAGGGCAGCACGAAAATCAGACCTTGGAAAAGAAAGGGTGATCGATGGACAGATCTCGATTTCGCATCCGACAGGTGAAAGGCGATCGTGACCGCTGGGCTTTTGTGAAGTTCCCCTGGACCATCTACCGGGATGATCCCAATTGGGTTCCTCCCCTGGTGACCGAGCGTCGGGCCTACATTGACACTGAGAAGAACCCCTTCTTTGAGCACACTGACGCTGCTTTCTTCCTGGCCGAGCGCGCTGATGGGGAGGTGATCGGCACCATTGCCGCCACCGTGGACCACAATTACAACGATTTTCAGGAGGTGGAGGTGGGGTGGTTCGGGTTCTTCGAGGTGATTCAGGAGTACCCTGTAGCCAAGGCCCTGCTGGGCAGGGCCCGCGATTGGGTGCGCGAACAGGGGATGACAGCCATCCTGGGGCCGGTGAACCTCTCCACCAACGCGGAGTATGCACTGCTCATTGACGGCTTTGATTCCCCGCCAATGGTGATGATGACCTACAATCCGCCCTACTATGCCGACTACATCGAGCGCTTCGGCTTTGACAAGGCGCGGGACCTGTACGCCTATCTCTTCGACGTCAAGACGCTTCTCGGCAAGATCCCCCCCAAGCTGATCCGAGTGGCCGAGGCTACCATGCGCAGGCACGATCTGCGCATACGCAAAGCCAACCTGAAGGACTGGGACAACGAGGTGGAGCGCGTCAAGGCCATCTATAACTCCGCCTGGGAGAGGCTTTGGGGGTTCGTGCCCTTGACTGACGCGGAGTTTGATCACCTGGCCCAGGAGCTCAAGTCCTTTCTCGACCCCGACCTAATCCTCATCGTCGAGGATGGAGATCGGCCAGTGGGTGTGTCGGTGGGACTGCCGGATGCGAATCAGGCTCTGCTCAAGGCCCGTCCCGGCTCCTCTCGCTGGAGCGTACCCTGGACCTTGCTCAAGTTCCTGTACTACAAGCGGCAGATCACGAACTGGCGCGGTCTCATCATGGGCGTCGTGGAGGAGTACCGAGGCCGAGGTGTCGAGGCACTCATCTTCATGGAGACGGCGAACGTGTCACTGGAGGGGGGGTATACCCTCTGCGAGGGCTCACTTGTCCTGGAGGACAATACCATGATGAACCGCCTGGCACGCCGATTGGGGGGCGAGCCCTACAAGACTTATCGCATCTACGAACTGCCCTTATAACCTAAACGCTCCTTTTTATTGCTAAAGACATCCGCTGGCCGCCTGCTTGTACCCGGCACGGGTGGCCAGGGAAAATCTTCATCTGGCAGGCGATCGTCAAAGATAGCGGTGTCTGCTTTGCCCTCTCCGCGAGGATATGATATAATGCTATTGAGCAAGGGCGAGTAGCTCAGTTGGTTAGAGCGTGCGGTTCACATCCGCAAGGTCACAGGTTCGAGTCCTGTCTCGCCCATCTGATTAAAGCCCTGCAACCTTCGGGTTACTCCCATTATACCGATCCCTTCTGGAATATTCTGTTCTTCCAAAAGGGTCGAGCATAATAGGAGTAATTCCGTTGGGGAACCAGGGCTTTTTTGATTGCTCCTTCGCTTCATCATCGAGATAGGACTGCTATCCTCGCGCGCCTATCGGGCACCACGGAAGTTGGCAAAGCGTGTCCGAGGTCTTGCCCAGCTCATCCCGTTATCAACCTTGACGGCGATTGGCTTTAGAATATAATACCCCCAGTGGATAGTGACATGACGAGCGGATGGCAGAAAACTAGGAGGATGTAGATGGCGAAGGTGATATCAGAGCGGGAAGAGATGCCTCGACAGAAGGTCGAGGAACGCATCCACAACTTCGAGGAGGTAAACCTGGGGTTCGACATGGAGCTGGCTCAGGCCGAGGCGGAGCGCTGTCTGCTATGCCCTCAGCCCCCCTGTGTCGAGGGTTGCCCCGTAGAGATAGACATTCCAGGGTTTATCGCCAAGGTTCGAGAGGGCGATATGATGGGCGCAGTGGAAGTTCTAAGAGGCGATACTAACCTGCCGGCTATCTGTAGCAGGGTTTGCCCCCAGGAGGAACAGTGCGAAGGAGCGTGCGTGCTGGGCAAGAGGTTTGAGCCGGTAGCCATCGGCCACCTGGAGCGCTTCGTGGCTGACTGGGACCTGGAGCGCGGGGTCGAGGTTCCCGAGCTGCCACCTCCCACGGGGAAGAGAGTGGCCGTGGTTGGGTCAGGGCCAGGGGGACTCACCTGCGCCGCCGATCTGGCCAAGATGGGGCACGAGGTGACCATCTTCGAGTCGCTCCCCGTCTCGGGAGGGATGTTGATGCACGGCATCCCTGCCTACCGTCTGCCCAGAAAAGTCGTCCAGGCCAAGATAGACTATGTTAAGAAGCTGGGAGTAGAGATCAGGCTCAACTCAGCCATCGGCGAGCTCTACACTGTTGACGAGCTATTGGGAGAGCAGGGGTATGACGCCGTCTTCCTGGGCACAGGTGCTGACCTTCCTCGTTCTCTGGGTCTCCCTGGGGAGAATCTCAACGGGATCTATTCGGGCATCGAGTTCTTGACCCGCATCAACCTGATGAAGACCTACAAGTTCCCGGAGTACGACGCGTCCATCAAGGTCAATCCCAAGGTGGTGGTGATAGGGGCTGGGGATGTGGCCATGGACTCTGCCCGATGCGCCCTGCGTTTAGGGGCCGCGGAGGTGAAGATCGTCTACCGCCGTTCCCGTAACGAGATGCCCGCCTGTGCCTCTGAGATACACCACGCGAAGGAGGAAGGCATCATCTTCGAGTTTTTGACCAATCCGGTCAGCTTCCACGGCGATGAGAACGACTGGGTGAAGAAAATGAGGTGCATGAAGATGAAGCTGGGTGAGCCTGATAGAAGCGGCCGTCCACGCCCCATCCCCATAGAGGGCTCGGATTTCGACATGGATGCGGATTTGGTGATCGTGGCCATCGGCACCAGACCCAATCCACTGGTTTTCTCTGGGGCCACAGGGCTGGAGAGGACCGAACGGGGGACGATAGTGGCCAATGAGGGGACGGGTCGCACCACCAAGGAGCGCGTCTGGTGCGGAGGGGATGTCCTCATCGGCGCGGCCACGGTGGTCAGCGCCATGGGAGCGGGGAAACGAGCCGCCATAGACATTGACCGCTTCTTGCGCAAACCGGAGGCAAGCTGGACCTTGGAGGGGAGGGAGAGATGATCATCAAAACGAGCACCCCCGCCCGCGTGGGATTGATCGGCAACCCATCCGATGGCTTCAATGGCGTGACCATCGCCTTCACCTTCGACGCCTTCTGGGCTGAGGTGACGCTGTGGGAGTCGCCGGGGTTGGAGATCCGGGGCTGGGAGCGGGATAAGATCAGCTTCGAGAGCGTCAGTGACCTGGTTTACAATGTGACCCACTACGGCTACTACGGCGGGATACGGCTGATCAAAGCTGCCATCAAGGTCTTCGCCGATTACTGCAAAGGGGCGGGGATCGGTCTCGACCACAAGAAATTCACCCTGTCCTATAAGTCTGACATCCCCCTGCGAGTCGGGCTGGCCGGGTCAAGCGCTATCATCACCTCCACTATGCGGGCCCTCATGCAGTTCTACGGCGTCTCCATCCCCAAGCACATCCTGCCCAACTTGATCATGAGCACCGAGACGGAGGAATTGGAGATCCCCGCCGGCCTGCAGGACCGGGTAGTGCAGACCTATGGCGGGTTGGTGTACATGGACTTCGACGAAGAGTTGATGAAGCGCGGCTTTGGCCTCTACGAGAGTCTGGATCCCTCGCTGCTGCCACCTCTCTTCATCGCCTACGATGATTCCGCCACCGAAGGCACCGAGGTCTTCCACACTGACATCCGGGAGAGATACCGGCGAGGGGAGAGGAAAGTAATTGACACTTTGAATGAGATCGCCGAGGTGGCCAACCGCTTTCGGAAAGTGATGGAGGCCGGGAATATAGAGGAGATGAACAGGCTCATAGACCACAACTTCGACCTGCGAGCTAAGATCTATAACATCAGCGATCTGAACCTGCGGCTGGTCGACACCGCTCGCAAATTGGGGGCCAGCGCCAAGCAGTCGGGATCAGGCGGGGCAGTGGTAGGAATGTACCCTGACGAGGAGACCTACCACCGTATGGAAGAGGAGTATCACAAGATCGGAGCTGAGATTATAAGGCCCAAGATAGTCCAGAATTTCGCCTAAAACGGCATCTATGTTACGGGTGAGCAGGAAGGATGGTCGACAAATTACCCTGTCATCAGAAGAGTAGTGACTATTTCCAATAACGTGAATTACCTCTATCCGACGGGGGTCTGGTCCCCTGGCGAGTGGGGTTGTACGATCTGACAACCATGAAGAGGCTGCCGGTATACGGACCGGATGGCCTACGGCTGAGGGACGATCAGGTCGAGTTGGAGATGGAGTGAGAGAAGAGAAACTCATGGCCAGTCCATCGGTGCCGGCCCAACCGCGAATGGAAAATGGCCTGCGGTCTATCGCCCACAGGCGGTCTATCGCCCATAGGCGGATCTTAGCCATCGCTCCCACCTCCTTCTTCGCCGACTACGGCTGTCACGTGCGCATCCTGGAGCAGATGCGTCTCCTGCAACGGTACGGCCATCAAGTTCGCCTGTGCACATACCGCTCCGGGAGGAGCGTCCCAAGCCTGAATATCCGACGTACCTGGCCCCTCCCCTGGCGACAGGGGCTGGAGATCGGCTCCTCCCTGCACAAGATCCCCTACGATCTTTTGCTGGGTCCATTGGCTCTGCGCCAGGCGCTGCTACTGCGTCCCCATCTAATCCACGCCTACCTTCACGAGGGAGCACTCCTGGCTCTTCCCACGAGCCGGCTGTTGGGGGTTCCCATTCTCTTCGATTTCCAGGGCAGCCTCACCAGTGAGATGATCGACCACCGCTCCCTGAAGCCCGGAAGCTGGCCTCATCACCTCCTGCGCTGGCTGGAGGGGGCCATCAATCGCTGGCCAACGGTGATCACCGCTAGCTCCCATCATGCAGCTGACCTCCTGCAAAGCGATTCCGAGATCGGGGCCTCCCACATCCGCGTGGTGTACGATGGGGTGGATGGCAATAGGTTCCATCCTGACCTCCTCCTACACAGCGATCGGAAAGCCCTACTGGGAGAGCTGGACATCCCTCCTCACAGGCGCATTGTGGTCTATCTGGGCCTGCTGGCCGAATATCAGGGTGTCTCCCTCTTGCTGAAGGCAGCGGCCTACTTGCGCACCCAGCGCTCAGACGCCCACTTCCTCATCATGGGCTTTCCGCGGGTGGAGGAGTATCGACGATTGGCCCGCAAGTTAGGAGTAGAAGATATCGCGACTTTCACGGGCCGGATCCCCTACGATCAGGCGCCCCGCTATCTGGCGCTGGGGGAGGTGGCAGTGGCACCCAAGCTGTCGGCCACGGAGGGAAGCGGAAAACTGCCCAACTACATGGCTATGGCTCTGCCCACGGTGGCTTTTGACACTCCCGTCAGCCGGGAGTACCTGGGTCCAGCGGGATGCTATGCCTCACCGGGCGATGCCCAGGCCCTGGCTGAGCAGATAGAGGCGCTGCTGACCAACCGGAAGGAGGCGCAGGATCGCGGCCGGCGGCTGCGCGAAAGGGCACTCCAGATTTACTCCTGGGAGGTAGTGGAGGAGCAGCTGGAGGCCGCCTACTCCCAGGCCCTGGCCGAAGAGGCGATCCGCGGTGTCTGATCACGCAAATCACGCCAATAACACGCAACACGCAACACGTAGCACGTATCGCCTATCGCGTGTTGCGTGTTGCGTATTGCGTATCACACCCTGTCACCTTCTGGCCCTGATCCTCCTGCTCCACGCCGCCTTAGGCGTGCTCTACAGCGTGACCGTGCCCCCTTGGGAGGCCCATGACGAGATAGGGCATTATTACTTCGTTGAATATCTAGCCACGGAGCATCACCTGCCACCCCCAGGGGCGGGGATAATCGAGCACAACGATGAGTCCCACCAGCCTCCCCTCTACTACATCATAGCAGCTCTGGCCACGGCATGGATTGATACCAGCGATGATGTGAGGCCGGTCCTAAACCCTTATGCGGCTACTGTAGGGGGAGACGCGGGGGCCAACATGGTGGTGCACGATCCTGCGGTGGAGGGCTTTCCCTATCGGGGTACCATCCTAGCCCTGCATGTAGCCCGGCTGGTATCCGTGGCCATAAGCACCCTGGCCCTGCTGGCCACTTACAAGCTGGGTCGATATCTCTTCCCCGCCAGGCCGGAACTGGCCCTGGGGGCCACGGCCATCAACGCTTTCTGGCCCCAATATCTCTTCCTGGGCAGTGTGGTAACCAACGACATCATGGTCACCGCTTGTGCCTCCTGGCTGATGCTGTTCCTGGTCCGTGTTCTAAAGCGGCCGAGGCCAGGGAATTGGATTGGCGCGGGGCTGCTTCTGGGGGCGATGCTGGCCTCCAAGAACAATGCTTTGGCCTTCCTGCCGGTGGTGGTCCTGGTAGGGATGGTGGCCTCAGAGCGGATGATCCATCGGCGGGGGATGTCCACATGGTTTGTGAGCGGCGTACTGGCTGTCCTAGGAGGATTACTGGCCTCAGTCGGCTGGTGGTATGGGCGCAACATAGCCACCCTTGGCCATCCCTTGGGCTATTATGGAAGCCGCGCTGTCTCCCCGTTGAAACTTCTATTTCATCCTGTCCATAATCTGCGCCACCTTCCCTGGAGCCTGGTGCCCGCCATGTTGCACTATGGTTTCGTGAGTTTCTGGGCCTCCTTCGGCTGGGGAAATGTCGGGTTAGTGGACAGCGCTTACATCGCAGCGGCGGTTTTCTGCGCGCTAGGGGTGATAGGGCTGCTCCGCTCGCTGATCCAGGACAGAGCGCGACGGCTGGAGCTTTCACTGCTGGGGTTTGCCGTCCTCTCCTTTGTAGCTGCGCTGGGCTACCTCAATCTGAAAGAGGGAACCCATTATCTGCGGGGAAGGCTCTGCCTGCCCATCATCGCCCCCGTCAGCCTGCTGCTGGCCATCGGCTGGGGTGGGCTCTCTCCCCTCCACTGGGCGCGATGGGTCATGAGCCTTATCTCGGCGGCGATGGCTATTGGGACCGCGCTTCTCCCCTTTGGGGTGATCAGCCCCACCTACGCCCGACCACCGCAGCTCACCCCCGAGGAAGTACATGCCATATCCTATCCCCTGGGTGTCACCTTCGGCGATCACATTCAGTTGATAGGCTACGATCTGGACAGGCGGCGGGTGAAGCCGGGGGAGAGGCTGCCGGTGACGCTGTATTGGCGGGCGCTGGGGAGCATGAAGGAGAACTACACCCTGACGGTGAAGGTCATTGGACATGAGGGGGAGATCTACGGGGCCCGTCACCTCTTCCCCGGCCGAGGCAACTTCGCCACCTCGCTTTGGAAAGAAGGTGACTGCTTCCGTGAGACCTATCGGGTGCCCATCAAGGCAAAGCAGACCACACGCACGCTGGCTCGCGTGAGCGTGAGCTTCTTTCACGGCGATGGCTCTCAGAAGCACCTGCCGGCACGCGATGCGAGGGCTGAATCATTGGGGAGCAGCGTGCTTTTCGGCCGGATCAAGATCGCTGGCGCGCCGCCCCGGCCTGTGCCATCGCACGAAGTTTCTTTCCAGATGGGGGATCGCGTCTCCCTCATAGGATACGATCTTCCCCGGGGCGAGGTCCTGGTGGGAGGGGAGGTAGAGCTGGGCCTCCACTGGAGAGCGCGGGGGAGTGTTTCAGAGGACTACAACATTTTTGTGCATCTGGTGGACAGCGAGGGGGAGATTGTGGCTCAGGGGGATGGACCCCCTGTGAGTGGCAGCTATCCGACCGGGATCTGGGAGGAGGGCGAGGTGATCGTCGATACCCACACCATCTATCTGCCTCGGGACTTGCCCTCAGGAGGATATCAAATCCTGGTGGGCCTGTACAGACTCGACACTCTGATCCGCCTGCCAGCCCTGACATCTGATGGGGAGCGGTTGACCGCCGATGCCATTCCCCTAGGCTATATCCGGGTGAGCCATCCTGACCATCGGATATTCCTCCCCTTCGTGGGGCGTGGGAAGTGAGAGGTGACCGCCAACGGAGGGCTACCCGAACATAAAGTGTTCGGGCTACGAAGCAGCGCCCCGTAAACGGGGCTTGCCTGTACCAGGTACTGATGCCTGTACCAGATACTGGTGAAAGCGTATTTGGCATAATACCTGTGCCCGCCTGCACCCGCCCGCGACTGCCCGTG
>JAYEMR010000116.1:0-10153 GCA_034718215.1 Chloroflexota bacterium | reverse complement strand
CGCCGTGGAGGTAGTTGAAGCAGCATCCGAGCCACGACAACACCGACGATGAACAGAAAATCGAGGGTAATGGCCACTACGTAGCAGCCCAGCGCTGACAGGGCGGAGAGCTCCTGAGGCGAGGGTTCCACCGGGGGTTCCGGCTGAGCCTCAGTGGGAGCGAGAGGGGCGACCGATGGTTCTGGCTCCGTCGGTACGGGCTCTTCCTCTACCGGCGGCGCGGCGACTTCAGCCACGCTCTCCTCCGATGGCTCGGCGACCTCAGCAGCCTCCCCCGGCGGCGATGGGATCTCCTCCTCCGGGGCTGGAAGCGGCTCCTCCAGAGCCTGCCTCCGCCTGCGCACCACCTCCTGAAAATGCTCGCTGAAGAGGCGATAATCCCCACCCCGCCGCTCCACAATCCCCCTTCGGATGAGCTCCTGACGCATACTCACGTTGGGAGGATATCTATAAGCAGGGGCGGCGTAGTATCGGGCCGCCTCCCTCTCCTCCTCGCTCAAACCCGCCCACAGCTCGTGGAGATGAGGAAAGGCGGCCTCCGCGAACCCCTCGCGCGCCGCCTCCAGATCTATCTCGCCCTCGGGAAGGACCTGCTCAAAGAGATGATAGCCCGCCAATTGTAAGTACAGGGGGTGTCGCCCTCCCAGCTCGCGGGCCAACTGAAGGACCTCAGGGGAGAATTCCACTTCCTCCCGCAGGGCTGGCTCCCGGATCAGCCGATCCGCCTCCCTGGCTGGCAGCAGGCCCAGCTCCATCTGTTCGTCGAAGAGGGCAGGGAGGGCACGGGGGATCATCCCCCGGCGAGCTAACTCCTCCGGCGGGCGGGAGGAGGCCACGACGATGGAGAGGAGGCGCTCAAACCCCAAGCGGCGAAGCTCATCCAGGAAATCACTGGTCACTCCTGGGGAGGCGACGAACTGGTCGAAATTATCCAGGCAGAGGAGCACCTCCTTCTCCTCCTCGTCCTGCAGGATCTCGATGGTCCACTCCAGGCGCCTCATGGTGATACCAACAAACATGCGACCCACGCGGTCACCAAGCTCCGGGATCACCTGCCGCAGGAAGCCCGGCTCGTTTTGGAGAAGGGGATTAGAAAGATCGAGGTACAGGGAGAGATGAGATTCTTTAAGCTCCCCCTGCTGCGTGAGTTGGTAGAGCAGCGAGGATTTGCCGATTCCCAGCGGGCCGACCACCGAGACGCAGTCCATCTTCTTCACATGGCGGAGGAGGCGGCGCAGATGCATCCGCCGCCCGAAGAACATCCGCGGGTCCTCAACGAATCCTTCAATCACATAGGGATTGGACATACCATCTCATTTCCTTTCCGGAGGGCTCTCGGAAAGTCTGAACGAATTTTCGGCCCGGATGTCATCCTGATCACCATTGTAGCATAAGCGGACGCAGAGGACAATTGAGCTTATGCTCACCCCATGGTGTCCCTCTCCTCGCTGGCCAAGACGAAGGCGATGGCCGTGTTACGCTCGTGGGAGAGGCTGATGGCCCATTGCGCGAGCCCTAGCTCCTCCGCCCGCTGTTTTGCTCGACCGTGGAGGTGCACCAGGGGTTTGCCACGCCGATCCGGAAGCACCTCCATCTCCCGCCAGCTCACACCATGCCGCCCTATGATCCCCGTGCCCAGCGCCTTGGAGATCGCCTCCTTGGCTGCGAAGCGGGCCGCCAGCTCCGAGATCCGCCCCCGGCAGAAGCGCTGCTCTCGGGGGGTGTACACTCGATCCAAAAAGCGCTGACCCCAGCGATCAACGGCCTGTCTAAGGCGCTCCGTCTCCATGATATCCACGCCTATGGAAAACATGCCCTCATTCCTCCCTGCCGATCAGCTTCCCATACCCTCGGCCCACTCCTCGATAGGTGAACCCCAAGGCTCGCATCTCCGCCGGCTCATACAGATTGCGCCCATCAATGAGCACTGGCTGGCGCATGGCCTCGCGTATCCGGCCCATATCCAATTGCTTGAACTCATTCCACCCGGTGCAGATGACTAAGGCATCGCACCCCTGGGCCAACTCGTAGGGGTCATCCGCCAACTGCACCTTAGGGAATTGGCGTGTCGCCTCTGCCATGGCCGCCGGGTCGTAGCCTCTCACCACAGCCCCCTCGGTGCGCAGCAGGTGGGCTATATCCAGCGCCGGAGACTTACGCAGGTCATCGGTGTTGGGCTTGAAGGCTAACCCCAACAGGCCCACCATCCTGTTCCTCAGGCTCCCGCCCAACAGCTCCCGCAATTTGTGGACCACCTGTCGCCGCTGATCGCGATTTATCTCCATCACCGCCCTTAACAGGGCCGGATGCGCCCCGTGGATGCGGGCCATGTACTCCAGAGCTTTCACATCCTTGGGAAAGCAGGAGCCTCCCCACCCGATGCCCGCATCCAGGTAGGTATGGCCGATGCGGTGATCGTAGCCCATGCCCGCCGCCACCTCCTTCACATCAGCACCCAACCTCTCGCAGATGGAGGCGATCTCGTTGATGAAGGAGATACGAGTGGCCAGAAAAGCGTTGGAGGCGTACTTGATCATCTCCGCGGTGCGCAGATCGGTGACCATGATCGGAGCCCGCAGAGGGAGGTAGAGCTGAGCCACTTTCTCCACCGCCTCCTGGTTCAGCGAGCCCAGGACGACGCGATCGGGGTTGAGAAAATCGGAGATGGCCGAGCCCTCTCGCAGGAACTCAGGGTTGGAAACCACAGAGAAGGGTATGGGAGAGGGCTGGTGCTGATGCACTATGTCAGCCACCCAATCCCCAGTGCCCACTGGAACGGTGGATTTGTTGACAATGACCAGCGGTTCACCCATGGCCTGGGCGATGGACTTCGCCGCCGAGCGCACGTGCCTCAGGTCCGCCTCGCCATCCACCCCCTCCGGTGTACCCACAGCGATGAAGGCAAAATCCGCCCCCTCCAACCCCTCCTCGTAGGATAGGGTGAAGGACAGACGTCCGGCGGAAGAGTTGCGGTTCACCATCTCCTCCAGGCCAGGCTCGTAGATGGGCATCACGCCCTCGTTGAGCCCCTCGATCTTGGCCTGATCAACATCCACACAGGTCACCTGATTGCCCAGATCGGCGAAACATGCACCGGTGACCAGCCCCACATAGCCCACTCCAACGACACAGATGCGTTTCATGGCGGGCATCCTCCCCTCAATGTCAGATGATACACAGTACCTATTTCGTATGGGTGTATTTCATTTGGGTTATAGGGGCACCCCTTGCGGGTGCCCAGGGTGAACTCGTTGACTCGTCTCCCGCTACTCTCGTCCCCTCGCCTCCTGCAGACGGAGGCTATCGGGCGGAAGGCGAAGGAAGAGCAGGCCCGTAGTGACGCGGATGGCCGCGGCGATGAAGAACACAGCGTGGATGGAGGTCACCTCCAGCAGTTGCACGCCCAGCATGGGGGCTAGAAAGGCGGCGATGTTGGCAACGATAGCATAGCCGGCGATGTAGGAGGGGCGACGCTGGACCGGGCAGACCTGAAGCAGCATGTTGTAGTGCCCGAGCACCATGGCTGGCACCAGCAGCCCGTGGACGACCACCACGCCCAGGAGCGCGGTGAGGGAGCCGGACAGGCCGGTGAGCAGGGGAAAGAGCATGGTGACGGAGGCGCCGAAGGCCAGCACCTTGCGCGTCCCCCAGCGGTCAATGAGCCGCGGCCAGATGCGGTAGCCGATGAGGGGAGTCAGGCTGGCCAGGGTGGAGCGGAGGCCGATCCAGCCGTCGCTGGCGTTGAGGTAGCGCACATAGTAGACGTTGTAGAGAGCCATGGGCAGGGAGATGGCCCACTGCAGGACGAAGACTCCCACCACGAAGCGAAGGTAGGGCTGCTGCTCCCCCCAGAGATCCTGCACCAGCTCCCAACTTAGGTTCGGTCCCCCCTCCTCTTCCTTCCGTTCCGGCGGTCGCAGGCGGATCACATGGTAGAGACTGAGCATCCCGCCCACGAACCCAGCCAGGTAGAGCACCTGGTAGTTGAGGGGGAAGGGAGCCCACTCCAGCCACTGCCCAGCCAAGGGCAAGATAGCGACCTTGGCCGCGTTGACCAGAGCGTTGCGCACGCTCACCACGTTAGCCCGCCTTCCCTCAGGCACTACATCGGCGAAGAGCGCGTCCCAGCCGGCCATGGCTAGGTTGGCGGGAATCCCGCTCAGGATGACTAGGGCTACGAAGGCAACCGCCAGGTGATGGGTCATGAAGAGGGGTAAAAGGGCGATGAGGAAATAGGTTGAGCGGGCCGCGGCGAGCGAGCGGGCGATGAGCGATACTCTGTTGGAGGCACACTCCATCATGCGGGCCGCGGGGAAACGCAACAGGATGACCATGAGAGCTGGGATAGAAGAAAGTAACCCCACCAGCGTGTTGGAGGCCCCCAGCCGAATGGCGTAGACGCTGTTGAAGCTGATGGCCACACCCAGCAGGCTCCACCAGAAGATGTCATAGTACAGGTGATAGATATTGCGATCCGTCTGGAACTGCGGATCGGGGCCCTTCAGGATGAGCCTCAGCCGCCCCTTGATCCGAGAAAGTGACAAATGCGGTTTTAGCATAGAGATCTACAGCCCCCACCAGGGATAGACATGCAACAGCGGCCCGTCCCCTGTCCAGGATTGGAGATGGGCCGCCGGACGAAAGGCCTTTGTCAGGTTGTGAGAGTGTAGCACAGATGAAGCACACAGGCAAATCCAATGCTCAGTCGGGATAGTAGGTCGCCCAGGCGTCGGGAGATTCCCACACCCGCACCCAGCGGATGTGGGCCTGAGGCAGGGCAGCGGTCAGCCGCTCGTAAACGAAGCGAGCGATGTTCTCCGCGCTAGGGTTTATCTGGTCAAAGGGGGGCGTCTCATTAAGGTTTGTATGGTCCAGGCGGGAGAGGACCTGTTCCTGAAGCAACGCCTTCAACTCAGTGAAATCGAAGGCCAGGCCGATGTCGTTCAGCTCCCCAGAGGCCAAGCACACCGCCACTTGGTAGCGGTGGCCGTGCAGGTTCTCGCACCGGCCATCGTAGCCCCGCAGGGCGTGGGCGGCGTCAAAATGCTGCTGGATGGTCACCTCATACATGGATACCACTCCTCAGGTTCAGCGACTTTACGCACTTCATCGAGATCGCTCGACAGCCCCTTCAGAAGGGCTGAGATGGGCTCTTTCAACTGGGGATGGATGAACTGGGGGGCGATGTCGGCCAGGGGGACCAGGACGAAGGGGCGATGGGAAACGCCGGGATGGGGAATGATGAGCTCAGGAGTATTCATAACCATGTCGTCGTAGAAAAGGATGTCAATGTCAATGACCCGCGGTCCCCAGCGCACAGTGGGCACGCGCCCCATCTCCTGCTCGATTTCCTTGACGAAGGCCAAGAGTTCCCTCGGCTTCAACTCCGTCGCGCCACAGCAAGCGGCGTTCAAATACCAGGGCTGATCCGACGGCCCCATGGGCGGCGTCTCGTAGAGCGCCGAGAGGGTCTCAACAGCTATTCGCTCCTCCAGCCGACGCAGCGCCTCCCGCAGGTTGGCCTTCCGATCCCCCAGATTGGTGCCCAATCCCAGGTGCACTCGAGCCTGTTCATCCGCTTCCCTCAGCCATCTCCGAATGATGGCCGCAGCTCGCTCCATCAGCTGAGCCCCCTGCTCTATCCAGTGGATCTGTGGGTCATCAGGCTTGAACCAGTTGTACTGGTGGCGGATGAAGCGGCGGGTATTAGACTTCATGCGGCGGATGGCCTCCTGCAGGCTGATCTTCCCCTCCAGATGCCTCGCCAGCTCAGCGTAGCCGATCCCTGACATAGAGGACAGGGAGGGATCGTAGCCCTGCTCGAGGAGTCGCCGCACCTCGTCCAGCAGGCCTCGATCGAGCATGCGCTCAATGCGTTGATCGGCCCGCTCGTACAGCGCCTCTCGCTCCATGGTAAGCCCCAACTGTAGGATGCGATAAGGAGGCGGGTTCTTCCCCTGCAGCTCAGATATCGGCTGTCCAGTGACCTCGTATACCTCAAGGGCCCGTATCACACGCCGCAAGTTCCTCGGATCTATCTCGGCTGCGGCGGCGGGATCCACCTCCTCCAGCCGGCTATGGAGTGCCTCCCGACCCTCCTCCTGCGCCTCCTGCCGCATCCGCTGCCGCAGATCGGGATGAGGTGGCACGCACGGGATGGACCAGCCTTCCACCACAGCTCGCACGTACTGGCCAGTGCCCCCCACCAGGAAGGGAAGCCGTCCTCGCGATTGGATATCGGCGATGGCCCGATAGGCCAGTTCCTGATACTCAGCTAGCGAGAACCGCCTGTCAGGGGGGATGATGTCCACCAGGTGGTGCGGCACCCGGGCTCGTTCCTGGGGCATGGGTTTGGCGGTGCCGATGTCCAGGCCGCGGTAGATCTGTCGGGAGTCGGCGGAGACGATTTCTCCCTCGAACCTCTCGCACAGCCCGAGAGCTAAGGCGCTCTTCCCCACTGCTGTTGGGCCGACGATCACAACTAAGCGGTCAGCCATCAGCGGTCAGCCTCTCAGCTCTGGATAGCCGCTTCTCCGTCTCAATATCGAAGAAGTGCACCTTGGGAGGATCAAACCGCAGGCTCACCCTGTCGCCAGGGACCAGCGGGATATGGCGTCCGATCTTGAGCACGCACGACTCCTGGCCCAGACTGACGTGGACGATCTGGGCCTGCTCGCTGATCAGCGGCTCCACCACCTCAACTAGAGCTGGGATGCCATCCTGATCCACGAGCTTGATGTGCTCAGGGCGAATGCCCAACATCAGACCTTGGCCGGCATTGACCAGTGTTCGTATCGCTTGCGGCAGGGGCCAATCGAAGTCGGCGAAGCGGGCCTGGCCATCGGCCACCTCCCCATCGTAGAAGTTCATGGCCGGTGAGCCGATGAATCCCGCGACGAATGCGTTGACCGGCCTGTCGTACACCTCCCTATAGGTACCCACCTGATGGATTCGTCCTTCCTTCATCACCGCGATGCGGTCACCCAGGGCGATGGCCTCAATTTGATCGTGGGTCACGTAGATGGAGGTGATCTCGAAGCGGCGCAGGAGCCGCTTGATCTCCACCCGCGTCCGGGAGCGAAGTTTCGCATCCAGGTTGCCCAACGGCTCGTCGAAGAGGAACAGAGATGGATCGCGCACGATGCAGCGGGCTATGGCCACCCGCTGTTTCTCTCCACCGGAGAGGGTAGGAGGTCGGCGCGACAGCAGCTCCTCGAACCCCACGCCCATGATCCTCGAGGTCACCCGCACCCGCTCGGGGATCTCCTCCTCCCGATCGCGGACGCGGAAGGTGAAGGCCAGGTTCTCGAAGGAGGGCATGTGGGGATAGAGGGCATAATCCTGGAAGACCATGCCGATACCCCGGTCCTTGGGGGGTATCCTACTCATCAGCTGGTCATCGAAGTATATCCGCCCCTCATCGGACTCCAGCAACCCTGCCACCACCCGCAGCAGCGTGGTCTTGCCGCAGCCGGAGGGCCCCACCAGACTGATAGTCTCCCCGTCTTGGATCAGGAGGTCAACCTGGTCCATGGCCTTCACGTAGCCTGTATTCTCAGCCTGCTCTCTCAGGGCCTGCCTCTGGTAGTCGGAGTAGCCGTGAGAGTGGAAGGCCGCTTTGACCCGCTCCCACAGTCCCTCGTCCTCCTCTTGCGGCATCTGCCAGAAGACCTTTGTCACCTTCTCCAGTCGAATTTCAGCCATGGTGTTCCTTCACCTCGCTTTGGGGAATCGCATCACAGGTATCGGAGCTGTCCTTTCACTTCATCAGCAGGGACTCTGTCAAGCAGGTCGAGCAGGCGGGCGACCACCTGTCCAGGGCGTGCCCGTCGCTTGGCGATGATGATACCCCAATGTTGTTTCCCCACTTCGACATGCTGTTGATGCAGGACTTCGAAATCCACTCGATTGTGAGTGACAATTGCGCGTTCCTGAGACACAGCAAAATCGAGTTGGATAGCGTCATCCCGACCAAGCAAGGGCACATCGCGTGCGCATAACACATCGAATCCACGAGTCCGCAGATTCTTGACGATATCCACAGAGACATCTTCGTCGAAGTACAATTTGATGTACAGTGCACGTAATTCGGCGTCAGCCCGGTCAGTCATCAACTGGCACTCGATTCACGGCAATGTACCGCTCAATCTCCTGCCGGTGATCATCGTAGTAGCTCAAAGCATCGAAGATTTGGGCCAGGCGTAGATGTGGTAACTGTCGTGCGATCTCCTGTGGTGAATCACCAAACTGCCAATGTTCCACAATGGCTCGCACGGATGTCCGAGTGCCTTTGATGACCGGCTCTCCCCCCAATATGGTGGAGACGCGTTCAATGTGGGGATGTCCAGTCTCCTCTCCAGTTGTCTGCCTGATAGCGAGCGGCTGCATCAACTCACGCAACCGGTGAATCTCCTGCTCTAAAGAATCAAGTCGTTTGAGGACCCGTCCAGTATCAATTACTCTCTCATCCATAGTTCAATCCCCCGTGTGTGTCCTATCACCTTCACACACTTTACCCCATCACCGCGCTGCGGATGAGGTTGACGCGGGGCAACGATCCGCGCTGCAACTCCACTGCCACCACGTCAATCCTCCAATCGCATTCCAGTTTGGGATGCTCTTGCATATATAACCGGGCCAGTTCGATGAGCTTAGCCTGTTTGGCTGGGGTGATTGACTCCTCAGGAGTGCCGTAGCTGCGGCCGCGGCGGGTGCGCACCTCGATAAAGGCCAGCCACTCACCCTCCCAGGCGATGATGTCCAACTCCCCTGCCGCGCAGCGCCAGTTCCGCTCGATAATCACATAGCCCTGCCTCCGCAGAAACTCTGCAACCCTCTCCTCTCCCCAATTACCCAGTTGTCGACGTGGATCAGGCATTCCCGACTGCTCCCATCTTTTGGTGCTTTACTCCTCTGAGGGAACCGAGGTGGCGGTGGTAGTTACAGTGGCGGTAGGAATCACGGAGGTTGTGGAGGTCACAGAGGCCGTAGGACCGAGGGTCGGCGTGGATGGAATTTCGACGGCCAGAGGAATGCTGCTCAGAGGAACGTTGAGATCCACATACTCCACCGCCACCCAGCCCTCCAGCCCCTCAGCTATGGAAACTTTCATCCAACCACCAGCCTCAGTCCGGGCCTTGGCCTCCAGCTCGTCGCCCTTCTGTAGATGCGCCATCACCCTGTAATTGAGGCCGGGGCCGCTACGCAGGTTGAGCACATCGGCAGTCACTGTGCCGCCAGGGACGGAAGTAGCTACTCTTGTGGGGGTGCTGGTGGGGATCGAAGGTGTGGAGGTAGGCGAGGGGACGTTGGTGGGCATTACCGGCGTAGAGATCGATTCGCGAAGCTCGGCCAGCTCAAAGGCCACATCGGTCTGCAGGGCCATCACCGTGGACTCCAGCTGTATCCGCCGCTCCAATCCACTGGAGGGGAGACACCCCAGTAGTAACAGGGGAAACAGGAGCGATACAGCTACCCATCTTCGCCTGAATTGCAATTCCTTCATCCTTGTACCCATATCTGCAACTCCTTGGTGTCGAAATTACAGCTGATGGCTTTCATCTGCTATCCGCCATTATGATCAGCGTCTCCTCCAGCGACCGAACGCCCGTCGTCGCGCCCATGGCCGTCACACAGGCAGCGCCGGCTCCGTTGGCCAACTTAGCTGTGCGCTCCAGATCCCAGCCCAAGGCGCATCCTCTCCCCAGCGGATTTAACAAAGCACCCTTGCGCCCCCATCTTGCCTGCCTGCGGCAGACAGGAGAGCCACGACCTCCATGCCACATCCCGGGAAGAAATCGGCCAAATCATCAAGAGCATCGCCCAGCTCCGCCACCCTGCGGCCCAGCTTGGCCAGGGCGATTCCGGTGTTGACCGCGCAGCCGCCGGTGTGCAGCTCCATCTTATCCACCAGGGCCAGCTGCCCCCGCGCTGGCAGCCCCGTCACTGGTCGAGCGACGACATCGGCGACCATGATACCCGGACAGGCGACGTCGAACGTGTTCACTGAATCATGGAACATCATAGACGCCATGTGCAACTTTTTCGCTTTTGGGATATACTCCTCTGAAGCTTACGCAACTTGTAGTTCAACGATAGAGGAGGTATCCCAATGTTTGACCTGGATATGTTTATCATTGCAGTCTACTGCCTT
>JAYEMR010000115.1:6781-10177 GCA_034718215.1 Chloroflexota bacterium | reverse complement strand
GGACGACCATGTTCACGCTGCTGCCACTAGCGACGACGCCGATGTCGGCGTGGGGATTGCGTCGCAGAAGCTCCGGCAGGTCGGAGGTGTCCGCCCAGAAGGTAGCCAGGGCTCCCACAGCGTAGTAAAGCGGCGGCTGACAGCCCTCCTGTCGCCAAAGCTCTTGGTGGGCCGGGTCCTGCACCGGCAACCCACCTCCGCCGGCCAGATGGGCCACGAAGGGATAGTGCCACAACTCATCGGAGGCCTCGAAGATGGGCGTGACCACGCTGTAGATGGTTCCCAGGGCTATGAAGCCCGCCAGGATGAGGGCTAGGGCCCAATTTCCTTGGACGCACACGGACACTTTCATCCCCTACTTCACCCTCACTGAGCCCAACAGAACACGATCTCCGGCCAGCCTCTTCCCCGCCTCATCGAAGACAGGCAGTCTCTCCATGGTGTCGAGCAGGTACATCCCCACCTCGATGGGATACTCGCCCGGCGGGGTGTCATCGGGGATGAGCCATTCGTAGCGATCCTCGACCACCTGGCCCTCCCTCCAACGGGAGGTGGGATAGGCCCCACCGCAGGGCTGGCCATCCGCCTGAGCGATCATCTTACGTGAGCCGAGCAGGTGGGTGAAGACGGTGTAGTTGGCATGGATGGGGCCAAGGGGCTTCCAGAAGAGAGTGAGAGTCACCCGCCCGCCGGGCTGCACCTCTGTCTCGCTGAGCCTGTAGCCCAGGAGGGCGATCTTCTCCCCCAGCCGCGCCCACCGCTGATGCTCGATGAGGCTGAGATCGAGGGGCGGCCGCCGCACCCTGATGGTCCCCCCACTCGTTCGGGGCCCCAGAAGGTGCATCTCCTCGGATTCATAGAGGCTGACCAGGAGATCGTAGTCGCCCGGCGGCAGCCAGGGCGGCAGGGAGAGGAGGTGTCGGTCCAGGACCACCTGGCCAGTGTGCCAGTCCTCTTGGCGGTAGAGCCCGTTGGCCAGCACCATGTCCCGCTGAGCCACCCTGTTCCCCGCCGGGTCGAAGATCTGCACCGAGGCCGTGGGCACGTGCTCCCGCCCCTCGATCTCGTTGCGCCAGGCCAGGGTCACGTTGACCGTGTCCCCGGCTGTGTACTCCTGCCCCCGCGGAAGGATCACATGGCTGAGGGTAAGTCCCTGCTCGTAGGGCTGCTCCACCTGCCAAAGCTTCCCTCCCAGGCCGGGGATGTCCACTTCGTGATGGATGGCTCGGGAGACGTGCTGCGTGTTGCGTATTGCGTGAGATTGACCCGGCACCCGAGCCTCAATTGTGAGCTGAGCCTCGGTGCCTGAGGGTCGGGGTAAGGCCAGGGGGATTACCGTCGTGCCTGGGCCAATGGTCAGCGGCAAGGTGCCGTGTCTCGTAGAGCGTAACTTGCGATCCGCTTCACGCTCCACGCTCCACGCTTCATGGTCTTTGTCCTGCCACTTGAATCGGAACTGGAAATGGGTAAGATAAGGGTTGACGACGGCTCGTTCCTCGCCTGTCTGCACCAGAAGGTAGGCGTAGTAGGGGCCGCTCGTGGGCATGGTGGAGGGACAGTGAAGCCGCAGGCTCGGAGGTCCCTCCTCCACAGGTGACAGCCTGTAGACCTCATCGCTCCCAAATCGGCCCTCTGATATCAGCTTCCCCTCAAAGCGGCGCAAACCCCGCTCCAGCGTGTGCCTCCCCTTTTCCGAGAGCTCATCCCAATGGATAATGACGTAGCGCACATCAAGCCCCTGAAGGTAGGCCAGCGCCTCGCAAGAAGGGAAATGCAAGAGATGGTCTATGTGCTCCCGAAGGAGGGTCGGATACATGCCGCTGTAGCCCATGATCATGGGCTGCCAATGATAAGTGGAGAAGTACTGCTGGTGGGCCAGCCGCTGGGGCGAGATCCCATCCTTGAGGAACCAGATTGAGCTTGCGGAGGGCAGCTCGACGATGACACCAGGGGCTTGAGCGGCCAGCCAGCGATAAACAGGCGGCACCTCTGCGCCCACAGCGATGGGTCGGGGGTGAAGAGGCGCGGGACAGTAGCTCACCGCCATCAGGGCTATAGCAGTCAGGGTCAGTCCAGCCCCCCACTCCGCTCGCTCATTCAGATCCGCTGCCCCCCAGCCGGCCAGCACAGCGATCCCCAGCATCACCAGTAAGCTCAACCTAGCTGGGACCCGCATGGCGGAGAAGCCGGGCAGGTGGTAGAGAAGAGCATAGGGCAAAGGCGCGAAAACAGGGCCCTGCCCACCTATGAGCCGCAGCTCCGGCCCCAGGGCCAGCAGCCAGGCCAGGGCGATCAAAGCGAGGTAGAAGCCCTTATGCGTGTTACGTGTTACGTGTTGCGTGTGTAGAAGGCCCCACAGGGCTAAGGCCAACGCTACGACGCCTGGGAAAAAAGTGTGCTCCGACCGCCTGCCGAAGGCATCGAAGGGGGTGAGATCACCCAGGAGGGTGCCCTCGGCCGCGGTGATCCAGGCCACCAGCCGCGCCCCAGACTGAGCCTCCAGCTCGAACCCCCCCACTTGAGCTCGGGCCTGAAGATAGGGCCAGGCTACCGGAACTAGGATCAGAAGCACCGCTCCCGCCGCTAGTGTCGCGTGGAGCGTGGTGTCTCGTAGAGCGTAAAGCGTGGAGCTTTTAGTGTAGCCACATATTCGCTTCACGCTCCACGCTTCACGCTTCGCGGCGATTGTAAGGTACAGGAGCACCGTCAGAGTGGTGTAGAAGGCGTAATAGGTGCAGGAGAGGGCCTGCAGTACGAAGAACACCGCCGCCAGCGCCGCGTCACGGGGCCGATGTCCACGCTGGACGAAATGGCGCAGGTACAGGAGCACGAGAGGCAGCCATTGAGCGCTCAGGAGCTGGAGGTGGCTGATGTGGCCCCAGCGGTAGTGGGCGAATCCATAGATGATGCCAGCTACTACCCCTCCTGCCCAATTCCTGGTGTGGTCGTAAACCAGTAGATAGGCCGTCCAGCCGCACAGGGCGAACGAGAGCAGCAGAGAGAGGTTGTGGACCCAGATGGGGTTGCCCGTCAGGAGGAGGAATGGAACGCTCGGTATCGCAATGGCCAGCAGGTTCTCCGAATAGGCCAAGGTGTTGGGATAGGGGTGAAAGTTGTTGGCGTGGAAGAGATGCAGCGGGTTCCTCAGCAATTGATGGGTGTCCCAGGCCAGTATCCAGGTGTTGAGCAGGGGATCGCCGTAGTTCTCAATCTTGTCCCAGGCTTGGAAGGCCAGAGGGTAGGTCATCGCCACCGTGAGGAGGATGAAGAGGAGCAGGGCGAGCAGATGAGCTCGAAAGGAGGATTGCGGCCTACTCACTCGGCACTCCTCGTGGTGTCTCGTAGAGCGGGGAGCGTGAAGCGTATAGCATAGCTACTCATTCACTCCACGCTCTA
>JAYEMR010000115.1:0-6681 GCA_034718215.1 Chloroflexota bacterium | reverse complement strand
AGGAGCAGGGCGAGCAGATGAGCTCGAAAGGAGGATTGCGGCCTACTCACTCGGCACTCCTCGTGGTGTCTCGTAGAGCGGGGAGCGTGAAGCGTATAGCATAGCTACTCATTCACTCCACGCTCTACGCCGCCCGCCTCACGGCTCGCAGAAAGCAGTCTTTCATAGAGCGCCACTGTCTTTCGGGCGATGGCGGGCCAGGTGAAGTGCTGGGCCAGGAGGCGGGCGCCCTCCCCCAATCGTTGGCGTAGATCGTCATTGCCCATCACATCTTTCAAGCGCCGAGCCAGAGTGGCCGGATCATTAGATGGGACCAGCAGCACATTCTCCTCCTCCCGCAGCTCTGGAATGCGCCTCGAGGGGCGCGTGCTGACAATAGGGAGGCCGTGAACCAGGCAAGCCATCAGGCTCCCTCGCCGAAAGGAGATGCCATCCCGATAGGGAAGCGCAGCTAGGTCAGTAGCCATCAGGTTAGCTGAGACCTCCGACTGAGGCGTGAAGCCGGTCCAGTGGATCCATTCGCCCAGGCCCAGTTTCTCAATCAGCTCCTCCATGCGCTGGGCATAGGCGATGTTGGAGGGATCGCTGCTCCCCACCCTGCCTCCCACCATCAGTAGATGCACATCGTGGCCATCCTTTACCAGTATATTGAGCGCTCGCAGGAGTGTCTCTGCCCCCTTGCTGGCGTTGAGGAACCCGAAGTGACCTAGAAGAGTCGTCTCCGGCTCTATCCCCCAATTCTGGCGCCAGGCCTCCCGCTCGTACTCTGGGGGGAGCTGAGGGGTGATGTTGGGGCCGATGGGGATGCGCGTCAACCTAGCGCCGAACTCCCATCCCCGCAGTGTCCTCTCGTCCTCCTGATTGGTGGCGATGAGCGCGTCGCATCCTGCAGCGATAGCCTTCGTCACCCATTGTCGGACCCGTCCCGCCTTGGGGAAGAGATAGGGCACTCGCAGATCGTGGAAGGTCACGACCAATCGAGGGCGAGGGGACAGCAGCCGCATCCGCCAGGGGAGGAGGTTGATCGCCGGATGCATCTCATAGGCCGCTGTTTGATACTGGATGTGCAGCACCTGGGGCTGCTCCTGTTTCACCAGTTGGGTGATCGCCCTCCAACATCCCCATCCCCAGTGCTTGACGAGCGAATGAACTGTCAGCCCTTCCGGGGTGCTGTCCCCCTGAACTGAGGTGATAATGTGCACCTCAACCCTCTGCGCTCCCAGCTCCTGGCCCAACTCCCTGGTGTAGTCCCCCATCCCCCCCTGCATGGGGGGAAACTCGCCGCTGACCAGAAAGACCTTCATTGCTCTTTCTCCTCTGATACGATAATACTCAACCGCTTGTGTGACAGGCTATCGGAGACGTAATCCCGCTCTCAGCACTTGCCGATAGGTCCGTATTCGCCGCATACGCAGGGGCCGCTTGTGGCCTACCATCCATTTGCCCCCCTCCTCCAACAGTTGGTAGACATAGGTGAGCAGAATAAACGCGCGCAGCACAGCCCCCACCAATCTGCCGTGATGCTTGCGAAAATAGCGAATTTTACTGCGCTGAAACTGGATTTGTTGAAATGTCCTCACCTGTCTGCTCGATCGGGCTCCAAGGTGAATCACCCTGGCCGCCGGAAGGTAAACCACCTTCCAGCCTCGCGTCTTCGCCCGCCGGCACCAGTCCAGTTCCTCCGAGTACATGAAGAAACCTTCATCTAAAAGGCCCACCTCCTCAATGGCCTCCCGCCGCAGGAGTATGCAGGCCCCCACCACCCAGTCTACCTCCTGGACGAGGTCGTCGGGCTGATCGTTGGCATAGTAGCGATCCAGCACCCGGTTATGAGGAAGCCACTGCTGCAGTACCGTGCTCTCCAGGAAGGCCGTGGCCAGGGTGGGGAAGCGTCGCCTTGAGGATTGAATTGCCCCATCAGGGTAGCGAAGCTGAGGACCCAGCGCGCCGACTTGGGGATGCTCATCCATGTAGTCCACCATGGTGGACAGCGTGTCCCCCACCACCTCCGTATCGGGGTTCAGTAGAAGCACATACCTTCCTCCGCTGATCCTAAGGCCCTGATTGTTGCCTTTGGTGAAGCCTACATTCTCCTCGTTGGCGATGAGCTGGACCCAAGAGAACTCCTCTCTCAACATCCCCACACTGCCATCCGTGGATCCGCTGTCCACCACGATCACTTCCATCCCCCGGGGGGCAAAGTCCGAACTCGCAGCTATGGACTGCAGACAGCGGCGCAGCAGATCTCGCACATTCCAGCTTACGATCACGATAGACAGGTCAATCATACTTGCATTCCGCACATTATCATCAGGGTTAGGCGGGGCTGTGTTTGCCGGGCTGATTTAGTGGCCTTCGAGATCTTGGGATGACGCTAGATGAGAGACTATCTGTGTCAGCTTCGGCTCTGTGGCGAGCACCCAGGCATTCGATGACACTCCTGAGGGCCCTTCGCAGCCCAAGGCCGCTGCCGATAATTGGCTCTTGCACTGCCACCAAGCCGAAGCTGTTCCCCTGTCCGTCGGACCCTGTCTGCGCAGGCAGGAGACGGGATAGTCAGCATATCCCTCGGCGGGGACGCCTCGTTCCTCTTGTTGAGGGTATGGGCAATCACCAAAAGATTCGAGTTGACAGAGGCGATTGGAGGGTGTAAAATGGGCGTAAGCGGTCAGCGATCAGCCTGGAAAGTGATGTTTCGTAGCTCCGGGACACATAGGAGGAGGGCATGGCTCAAGAGAAGATTTGCATTGCGTTCATCGGCTGCGGTAATCTGGCCAACCGGGTCCACTACCCCTCATTGGCCTCCTTCAAGGATGTGGAGCTCGTCGCCTGCTGCGACCTGATCTCCGAACGGCGGGAGAGGACGGCCCGACGCTTCTCCATTTCCCGGGCCTACGCTGACTATCGGCGGATGATCGAGGAGACATCGCCGGACGCGGTGTACGCCATCCTGCGCCCGCATCACCTCTTCGATCCCCTGCTGTGGGTGATCCAGCAGGGGCTGCCGGTCTTCCTGGAGAAGCCGCCGGGGGTCACGGTGGGGCAGACCCGCTCCCTGGCTCGTCTAGCGGAGAAGCACAGCTCGCTGACCATGGTGGGCTTTAACCGCCGCTTCATCCCCCTGCTGGTGGAGTGCCGCCGCCGGGTGGAGGAACGGGGCCCCATCATCCAGGCCGTGGCGACCTTCTACAAGCACATGGTGGATCAGCCGCAGTACTACGATGGCGCGGTGGATTTCCTCACCTCCGACGTGATCCACTGCGTGGACACGCTGCGCTGGCTTGGAGGCGAAGTGGAACGGGTGGTCAGCGACGTGAGCTGGCACTACGCCGACTATCCCTCCGGCTTCAATGCCCTGCTCAAATTCACCTGTCCTGACCGTCAGGCCAGGGAGGGCGGGGCCACAGCCCATCTGCTCTCAAGCTACGAGGTGGGCAAGCGGGTGCATACCTTTGAGCTACACGCCCGTGGGATCTCCGCCTTCGTGGACCCCGATTCCGGGGCTCGCATCTACGCCGACGGCGGCGCGGTGGAGGAGGTGCTTGACACGCGGGAGGTCGCGGGAAGCGACGAGTTCCGCGTGTACTACGGCTTCACCGCCGAGGACCGCCACTTCATAGATTGTGTGAGAGGAGGAACTCTGCCGCAGACGCATCTGGGCGATGCGGTCAAGACTATGGAGCTGGTGGATCGGATCTATCACGGCCAGATGTAAGAGAGGGGCATCACTACGCGAGCAATGCCCCTCTCTCATCCATGTACTTATCTCAATACCCCCTCTCCTCCAACGCCTGCTCCAACTCCTTACGGCCGAACACCTCCTTGGCCTCCTCGGAGCTTTCCTCCTCCTCAGGCGGTGCCGAACTCTCTCCCAGGTGTACGGCGATGGGGGAGATCAATCGCTTTACGTTGGTGTCTCCGCAAGCTGGGCAAGTAGGCGTCTCTGCCTTGTTAGCTGCTTGCACAGAGCGAAACAGGCGCGAGAAGTGATATCCACATTCCTCGCAGCGATATTCGTAGATCGGCATCGCTTTCCCCTAGGTCAACCCTAGCCTACCCAGGATCACATCCCTCCGACGGCTGCTCCACCTCCACCCACTCTCCGCTCTGGGCCGACTGCCCCACCGCCTCCATCACCGCCTGGCACTTCACCCCATCCACGAAGCTGGGGATGGGCATCTCGCCCTCGGCGATATCATTCAGCAGATCGTACACCCCGTGGATGAAGGTGTGCTCGAAGCCTATGATGTGGCCCGGCGGCCACCAGGCGGACATGTAGGGGTGTGTCCCTTCCGTGGCCTGGATCACTCGGAATCCCTGATAGTCCGGGTCATCCTCACGGGAGTAGTACTGCAGCTCATTCATCCGCTCGAAGTTGAAGACTAGTGACCCCTTGGAGCCGTTGACCTCGAAGCGGTTGTAGTTCTTGTGGCCGGCGGCGAAGCGGGTGGCCTCGAATGTGCCGAAGACCCCGTTCTCGCCTGTGCCTGCGGCACTGGTGCAGGCGAAACGGGCCAGAAAAGCCACCGCGTCCTCCACCGTCACCTCCCCCCGCTCCTCCCTGGCCACCGCGGTCAGGCCCCCCATCTCTGCCGGCAGAGGCCGTTCCTCGATGAAGGTCTGCATCATCCCCGTGACCTGGGCGATATCCCCCACCAGGTAGTGGGCCAGGTCAATGGAGTGTGCAGCCAGGTCACCCAGCGGTCCGCTCCCGGCGATGCTTTTATCCAGCCGCCATACCAGCGGAAACTCGGGGTCTATGATCCAATCTTGGAGGTAGACAGCCCGCCAGTGGTAGATCTTCCCCAGCATCCCCTCCTCTATCATCCGCTTGGCCAGGGCCACGGCCGGGGCGCGGCGGTAGTTGAAGTTCACCATGTGCCTGACCCCGGCCTTCTCCACTGCCTCCAGCATCTCCTGGGCATCGGCCAAGCTGTTGGCCAGGGGCTTCTCACATAATATGTCCTTCCCCGCCTCCGCAGCACCGAGTGCGATCTCCTTGTGGGTGACACCACCGGGAGTGCAGATATCCACTAGGTCAATGTCATCTCGGGCCACGAGCTCTCGCCAGTCGGTCTCGTACTCCTCCCAGCCCAGCTTATCCGCCGCGGCGGCGACCGCCTCCTCGGTGCGGCCGCAGATAGCCTTCATCACCGGCTTCAATTTGGGATCGAAAAAGTGGGATACCTGACGGTAGGCGTTGGAGTGGGCAGTGCCCATGAATTTGTACCCGACTAAGCCAATGTTGATCGTATCCACCATTAGGATTCTCCTTTCAATGCAAAATCTACAAATACGCCACGTCGACCTTCTCTTCGATGTCTAACTTCCTGAAAAACTTGAGCGATCTAATGACGGGGTTGCCGTGTCAGCTCAGGACGATTTACAGCGAATAACCTCACCCCTTTCGAATGATCTTATGACATCAAACACCAGGGACAGTGATTTGATGTTATCCTGACAGGTGGTCGCTGGCTTGTGTCCCTCCGTCAGGGCCTGATGGAACTCGTGCAGCAGGTAAGCCTGAGCGACGTGCTCCATCTGGACCGGTGGCGCGATCTCCGCCTCCTGCCCCGTGAGCTGAGTGCGCACCTGGTCATCCTCCAGCGAGATGACACCCTTCTCGCACTCGAAGCGCCAGTCGCCGTTCCAAGGTGTCTCCATTCCCGTGGAACACCACGAACCATTATAGGAGACCCTCACGCCATTGTCAAACCCGATGAGCACCGCAGCCGAGGCGTCGCCTCTATACCAACTCCAATTCGGGTTCCAGCTCCGGCCGTAGACCCACAGCGGATCACTTTCCAGGAAGAAACGCATCATGTCGAAGTGATGGATGGACATATCAATGATCAGGGGATAGTCCATCTCCTCCCGGAAGCCTCCGAAATGGGGGCCTTTGAAGAACTCCACGGTGAGGGCTCCGACTTCCCCCAAGGCCTTGGAATCCATGGCCTCTTTCAGCGTCTGAGCCGGGATGCTGTATCGATAATTCTGAGTGACCATGTGCAGCACCCCCGTCTCGTTCGCCTTTCGAACGATGGCCTGAGCCGACTCCAGGGTATCAGCCAGAGGTTTCTCGGAGAGGACAGGGAGCCCTGCCTCGAGCGCTTGGATGGATATCTCCCTGTGAAACTGAGGTGGGGTGACGTTGATCACCCCATCAGCCGGAACGGTCGTCAGCGCCTCGTTCAATGTCTTGAAGATCTTGGAGGGATTGAGCCCGTAGGCTTCAGCCTGACGCTTGCCGATCTCGTCGCTGATCTCCACGAAAGCAGAGTGGCTGAACTCCGTGGAGCCGAGCACTGTCCTGAGCCAGGTGTTGCCCATTCCGCCAATCCCCACCTGAATGACCTGCTTTGACATTTCCTTGACCTTTCTATGACGACTCCCACCTGTCCACCGACAGGCGTCTGCAGAGAATGTCCCCTGACACTTTGTCCTCCTGTCACGGGGTAGTTCTCGACTTTGCGAAACGTCCCGTCAGTTGAATTATACAGTAGAGAGCGTTTGGTGTCAACACATCGCGATCATCGGCAGTAATTCCAAATTTGGACATAGTCATCAAATTATGTGCTCAACAGTAACTCAATGACGCCAGTGGAGAGCACCAGCGTCGAGAAAGCACATAGGGCCAGGTTGACCCACTGCATCCACGGGATGTTGTAGAAGCAAGCCCCG
>JAYEMR010000114.1:0-10360 GCA_034718215.1 Chloroflexota bacterium | reverse complement strand
ATGCCCTTACCGCAATTGACACCCCAGGAAGCCGCAGCTTTGGTTGTTAAGCATTTGGTCAACCGGACGCGCTCTCGCAGATCACGCCTTCTGAGACAGCGCGTTCCCGAAATATGACATTGTCAAAGTACTCCTCAGCGCCATAGTATTGGTAATCAATCACATCGCGCAGGCGGTGGCCGTTGATGGCTAGGAGGAGGTCGCCGGGACGCAGCCCCAACTCCTCGCCGAGGCTGTCGGAGGCCACGGAGGAGATCTCACCCTCCGAGCGCTGGAGCGACACGCTTCATACCCCCCAGGGCCGGCTCTCGATTAACTGGCTCGTACACGATGTACTCCTCGGTGGCTTTCGACAGGTCCGAGTACACTCCTCTTCGCTCTGGGGGCATGAGCCGGGCCATCTGATACATGATCTCCTCCGTCATCTGGTGGATCATCTGTCGGCGCACCACCTTCCCCGGTTTCCGCAGTCGGAAGGCCGGGCCCACGACTACGCGAACAGGGGTGCGTCTTAGTTGAAGGAGGCGAGAGAAGAAATCCTCCCCCCCTATGATGGCCATGGGCACCAGCGGAACATCCACGCGGGTGGCGATGTAGGCAGTGCCGGGTTTTCCCTGCTGCAGGCGTCCGTCCTCGCTGCGCGTGCCCTCAGGGGCGATGAGGAGCACACGCCCCTGCTCCAGCGCCTCGAAAGAGTATCGGAAGGCCTGAAGGTCCATCTCTCCTCGCCGCACGGGGAAGGCTCCGTACCAGCGGAGGAGCTGGTTGAATAGGGGGATTCTGAATAGCTCCACTTTACCCATAGGGATCACCACTCGGGGCACCAGGACACAGGCTAGGACTGGGTCCAGGAAGGTGGTGTGACTCATCAGGAGAAGCACTGGCCCAGTGCGGGGCACATTCTCCAGCCCCTCGACATCCAGCTTGATCAGCGTATGAACCAGAAAACGCAATAGCAGGTGAATCGCTCGGCGCATAGGTCTACATCCTCCTCAGTGCAACCTTCGGTGTTGAGCCTGAGAGGAGCACACCAATTCCTCCACCCTCCGCAGGACTTCTTTCACGCTCAAGTCAGTGGTATCAACGGTTACCGCGTCGTCAGCGGGGAGGAGGGGGGCTGTCTCCCGCTGGCTATCTATCTCATCCCTACGGCGCATGGCGGCCCGCACCTCCTCGTAATCCGCCTCCTCCCCACGGGCGATCATCTCCCGGTGACGGCGGCGGGCCCGCTCCTCCAGAGATGCGTCCAGGAAGATCTTTAAGCTCGCGTCGGGAAGCACCACAGTTCCAATATCGCGCCCTACCATGACCACATCCCCTCTGCGGCCTATGCGCCGCTGCTGGAGGGTGAGGGCCCGTCGCACGCCGGGATAGGCGGCCACAACGGAGACCTGGGCCTCCACCTCCGGGCGGCGGATCTGCCAGGTGACATCCTGACCATCCGCGCAGACCGTGTACTGCCGCCCATCCTCCACCATGGGCCTGGTGATATCAATCTCAATCTCCTCGGCCAGGGTAGTAATGGCTGCTTCGTCGTGCACGTCAATTTCCCGCTCCACAGCCTCCCAAGTGACCGCCCGGTACATGGCCCCTGTATCGAAGTACAGGTACCCCAACTTGTGGGCCAGGAGCTCGCCGATGGTGCTCTTGCCTGACGCAGCCGGGCCGTCTATGGTGATGATGGAGGGTACATCCTGCCCCCGCAGACGGGTCATTTTCTATCCTATCTCCACTGACAGCGACCTATTCGCCGAACCGCCGTATCAGCTCCCCGATGGCTCTGATCCCCCTCCAGTAGTCCTCCAAGCGGATGTTCTCATTGGGGGCATGGATATTGGCGCCTGGATAGCTCACCCCCATGGTCACGGCTGGGATGCCTAAGGCCCGCGATCCTGCCTGCGCACCCGTGCCTGCCCGCACCTGATCGGGTACAGGTGATCGGGTACAGGCAGACAGGAGAGGATACATCGGCCCGCTCCCCGCCATCAGAGGATAGACCACCGGCGGCTGGTCGTAGGTCGCCTCAACCGCTGACCTCGCCGCTTGAACGATGAGTGCATCGGCCGGGGACTTGGCCGGATGCTCGCCGGCGTAGGGAACTATCTCGATATCGGTGAACCCTCGCCGATCCAGATGCTCCCGCAGGAGCTTAAGCGCCAGCTTCGGGGTCAGATCAGACACCAGCCGCAGATCCAGCTTGACCATGGCCTCGCTGGGCAGCACGGTCTTGGTGCCCTCCTCAATGTAGCCCGCTCGGAAGCCGCAGATGGTGCAGGTAGGCTCGTACAGGTGCTTCTTCAACGCCTCCACGCCCGTCAGCCCCCGGATGAACTCTGGGATGCCGAACCGCTCCCGCATCTTCTCCTCCTCGAAGGGGATGGCCCGCAGCATCTCCAGTTCCTCCTCGGTGGGCTGGGCCACATGGTCCATGTAGCCGTCAATGGTGATGTGATCCTCCTCATCCTTGAGCGTGGATAAGGCCCACACCAGCCGCCAGGCAGGGTTGGGCACCAGGGTAGCCATTGAAGAATGGAGGTCGCTTTCAGCTCCTCTGGCTCGCAGCTCTAGGTATTGAATGCCTTTGAGCCCCAGGGTGATCACGGGGCGGCCCGCCTCATCGCGTCCTCCTCCCTCCCACAGGCAGCCATCGGCCTGGAGCAGATCCGCGTGAGTGGAGGCGAACTCGGCCAGGTGAGGGCTTCCCACCTCCTCCTCTCCCTCCACGACGAATTTTATCCTCAAGGGCAGCTTCCCAAACGCGACTTGATAGGCTTCGATGGCCTGGATGCGGGCCATGAGCTCCCCCTTGTCATCGGAGACACCTCGGGCGAAGAGCTTGCCCTCCCGCATCGTAGGCTCGAAGGGGGGCGACTCCCACTCATTCAGCGGGTCGGGCGGCTGTACATCGTAGTGGTTGTAGATCAGCAGCGTGCGCTCCCCCTCCCCGACTTCAGCGTAGACAACTGGCGGGCCATCATCCACGGAGAGAAGCTGCACCTCGGCACCCAGTCTCTCCATCTGCTCGCGGACCAGGGCAGCCATCTCCTCCATCCCAATCCCCTGAGCGGCGATGCTGGGCTGGGAGCAGAAGTCCTTCAGCTCCGCCAGGAATTGATCTTTGTGTGATTCGACGTAGGCTGTGAATGAGTCCATTTTTCTCTCCTTCCAAAGGGAACCTATTCGACACGGATAGCCTGTGCCTGCGCCTTGAGACACAGCTCCGCTGCTTTGAACGCATGTTCCTGCGTCATACCGTTTTCGGTGCGATTCAGGCAGTCGAGAATGAGTTGTCCAAAGAAGGGAAAACCAACCTTGCCCTGCACAGAAAGATGTTGCTCTTTCTCATGATTCACGAGGTACACCTGGTCACCAGCAGGGTCACGTCCGACATCAATATACTTGCGGAGCTCAATATATCCCTCTGTACCGAGGATGAAGTTCGGCCATCGCCCCAGGTACGAAGACCATCAGGCGTGAGCCAGTCCACACGGAAGTAGTTCGTCGCGCCGTTGTCGGCCAGCAGCGTTGCATCGCCGTAATCCTCAAGCTCCGGATACTGTTTGAACTTGTAGTTGGCCACTTTACTGTGCAGTACCTTGGCGTCTTTGACTCCGGCAAAAGAGAGGAATTGTTCGATCTGATGGCTGCCGATGTCGATTAAAATGCCGCCGTAGCGCTCCTTCTGGAAGAACCAACCGGGACGCGTCTCCACCCTGATACGATGCGGCCCCATGCCGATCACCTGGACGACGCGCCCGATTGCCCCTTGCTTAATCAGGTCTCCAGCATAGACCGCAGCCTCCACGTGCAGGCGTTCGCTGTAGTAGACCATGTACTTGAGGCCCGTCTCTGACACCTTGGCGCGTGCCTGGGTCAGTTGATCGAGTGTGGTCATGGGGGCCTTATCAGTGAAGTAGTCCTTTCCATGATCCATCACCCGCAGCCCTAGAGCACACCGATCAGCCGGAACGGCGGCACCGGCAACGAGTTGCACCTCCTGATCATCGAGCACTTCTGCTTCACTGCGGGCAGCCTGAGCCTGTGGGAATCGGGTGCGGAAGGCCTCCACCTTTGCGGGGTCCTGATCGTACACCCATTTGATCTCCGCTCCTGCTTCAACAAGGCCATTGCACATCCCGTAGATGTGCCCGTGATCCAGCCCGATCGCGACGATAGCGAATTCGCCAGGTTTGACGACCGGCTCAGCCTTCCCTTTAGGCGCGTAGGTCATCCCATCCATTCTCTGCATGTTGTCTCCTTCTTGCGTGTGTTTATCTCTTGTGTGCGTGCCAGCTATGCGTGCGCATTGTGACGGCCCGTCGTTGCCCTCCACTGCGTCGAAGCGCGAAGCAGGTACCCTTCGGGTACAGGCTTCGCTACTCCACTCCTCAACTATCCCTCAACCGCGAGGCTCTCCTCAGGTGAGGAGGACGGAGCCGGGGGAAGGGGATAGGGTTGCGTGCCAACCCGAGACGGACAGCTTTATGATGTACCCCGGCGATAGCACAGCCCATCAGGGTCAACAGCGCAATCAAGGTCAATGTTAGCAATTTGGTTTTCAAAGTTCTCCCTCCTTCCTGTTATTAGCGTTGTCCAAACTGGCCTTCAAACCTCCCTCCTGGGCGATGGCCTGCCTTATCGAGGCCAGACAATCCCCCAGTGAATTCTCAAGCTGCTGGGGACTAAAGCGCAGCACACTCCATCCCGCAGTGGACAGTTCGTAGTCGGCTGCAGGATGCTCCCGCAGTCCACTGCCCTCCCCCAGGGGGCCCGCGCCACCGCAGAGGATGGCCACCTTGCCCTGCCGACAGTAGGCGGCGAAGTCTATGAGATAGGCTTCATCGCCCTCCCGCAGGGGAACACGCCTTTCGACTTTGATCTTGTTCTGCTTGAAGGCCTCCCACAATCGCTCCTCTTCCTCGCTTCCCAGCCACAGGTCGTTGATCTCATCGGCGGAGAGCAGGCGGGCCAGGGTGGTGGGAATGAAGGTGATACGCCGCAGCCTTCGGCTGGGGACAGGGTGGGGCAGGCGTTGGAGAGGGCCGATCTCAATCCTGTAGTACCAATCCTCGGCTCGAGGATGATCCGCTTCCTGGGGCAGCAGGTCCCGGCGCTGCGCCAGATGTATCCGATGGACAGGAGCGTAGTAGTTGACTGCCCACTTCTCCTCGCCGAAGGCTTTAGTCTGATAGAAGGCCAGATACTCGGCTCCCAGACGGCGAGGGGTGTGCTTCACCGGGATGCGGTACCACCCCTCTTGGCGCGCGATCTCGAAATCCCGATGGTTGTTCATGATGGCCACCAGCGCCGGGGTCTCTTCAGCTTGCCAATCTGCTTGCACTTCCTCCATCATCCTACACCAATCCTCGAGCCACGTCTGGCGCGAAGCGCTCTATATCCTCTCGCAGCCGCAGCAGGGCCAGGTCTTGGGCTTTGGCTTCCAGCATCACATCGAAGTCTTCCAGCCCTGCGTTCCAAGCGACGCGCACAAAATCGGTGAAAACGAAGGGGTTCAAGTAATCAGCGTGCTGGGTGGGTTGGGGCGCTCTGGTTCGACGGCGCACTTGATCGCTCATCGCATCCTGTTGCTCGACGACCACCATCGCCGTGCGGGGCGAACTGAAGTGCATTTTGGGAGGCACCCCTTCCGGCCAGGTGGCTAGGCAGGAGGAGACCGCCTCACTCAGCGCCATCCCCTCCGGATTATGGCAGCGAAAGTGTAGATAGTCGAAGACCAGAGGAATATCCGCTCGCTCGTGGATCCACAGGCAATCGTCCACTGAGAAGCGGTGATCGTCATTCTCCAGGGCCAACCGGCGCCGAGCCTCTGAGGGCAGCCTCTCAACCTGTCGAACGAATCGTTCCCTGGCAGCACGGTGATCTCCGTAAACCCCACCCACGTGAAGTAGCACCACTCCTTCCCATCCCAACCCCATCGCCTCCAGCAACCGTGCCTGGTGGATCACCTCCTTCCGAGCTCGCTCGGCCAGCTCCTCCTCGGGAGCGTTCAGCACCACGTACTGGCCAGGGTGCACTGAGAGACGCACCCTATTGGCCCGGGCCATCTCCCCAATGGCAGCAAGCTCCCGCTCGCACTCCGCGATTTGGTTGTGGAACTGAGGAAAATCAGGGTGGGTGGCGTAGGGAGCTAGCTCCGAGGAGAAGCGGTAGAAATGTATCTCCTGTCGCTGTAGATAATCCAGGACATCGCGCAGGTAGGCCAAGCTTACGCTGAGGTGCGGCCCATTCTGCCAGCGCCGCGTGTCGTGTGATTTGAGCCCCGTCACGCCGAGCACTTTCACGGGGAAGCCGAGGCGGATGGTCACTCCCAGTCCTCATCCTCCCAGAGGAAGGGTTCTTCAGTCCCCACCAGGCGGCCCAACATCCGCTGGATGACCTCATCGGACCCCATCTGATCCCAGCCCTCCAATTTCTCCGTGGCTTGCCAGCTTTTTTCGAGTGCATAGCGGAATATCTCCACGCCCAGTTCATCGAGCAGAGCGTGGTAGCGCTTGCTCACTGTCGCGGCACTGATCCCGTAGACATCCCCCAATTCCGCCTGGGTCCGCCGGTCGAAGTACAACAGGTGCACAAGATATTCTATGCCAGCTGCCCAACTCTTGGGCTTTTGAAGGGGCCTGACCTGTCCCTGAGTGAGAAAGATATAGTCACTCCACAACTGTCGGGCTCGATTGATCATCTCCGGTGGGCAGCCCTCTGACTCGAATCCTTTAACGAAATCCGCTTCGATCTTCTGCAGGGTTGAGGACTTCATCTCCTCGGTGGGGATCAGCCCCAGCTCCTCTCGCAGCCGTCGCCAGTCAAATCCTCCGGCTTCGTAGAAGTCTATCTCCTCGTCGAAGATGCTCTCCAGCCTGTTGAGGGCCTGGAGGGTGCCCCTTAACCTATCCTCTTTCTGGAGCAGAGAGCGAGGCTCATCGGCCGACATCAGATCGGCTAGGCCGGTGGGAGCCTCTCTCTGATACAGTGCTTTTACCTGCAATCCTGCTGTTTGCAGGAAGGAGCGCAATTTGTCCCATTCAGATCGGGGTGACTGTGGAGCTGGGACTTCCTCAATGATGTCGAGCCAGCTCTTCTCTTCCCATCCCAGTATCTCCCACAACAGATCCGTGCCCAGTATATTGTCCAGGCTGCGGGCCACCATCCCCAGGAGCAGGGGGTGTCGGCCCGAAGGCATTACGTCTTCCTCCAAACCAGCTGAGGCAGCCATGGCCCACTGCCCCACTTCTTCATCAGCGTATATCTGGGCTAGCAGCCAGGCCTGACGGCGGAGCCTGTCGCGCAGGAGGGCGCGTCGCTCCTCGTCCACCACTGACTCCACCCCACGCCGCAGTATCCCCAGCATCCTGAACCTGGATGCATGCCAAAGGGACCAGTGGCGTTGTCCCAAAGGGTCCTCGATCTCTTCAGGATTGAAGAACCAAGACATCATCTCGTCCAGGGTCAAGAGCTCAATGGAGCCGGCCAGCAGCTCTGGATGGAGGGCTATATCCACCTCCTCCACCGGCCATTCCTCCACAGGTTGAGGGTCCTCGCCGGTTAGCATCCCCTCCCAGGCGAAGTACTCCAGTGGCAGCCGCCGCCCGACAGCCAGAGCCTGTTCGTAGGCCCTCTCCACCCTCTCTCGGCAGCGCTCCAGGCGAACCCTGACTGCGGTGACCCCCTCTTGGGTCAGCTCATCAAGCGTGCCCTCGAACTCCTCCTCGGTCATCATATCCGCCCCGAAGCAGTCCTTGAGTCCCTCGTGATCGTTGAACATCAAATCAGCTATGACCAGATAGCCATCAGAGCGCTGTCGGGCGACGAAGGCGATTTGCCCACCGGAGCCGTCGATGGTGGTCAGCCAGCAGGAGTGCAGGGGCCACTGGGAGTCAGCTAAGGATGGCATCTCGATGATCATATCGGCCTTCGACATGCTAGCTCGCATGGTGAGGTGGCCGGCTACTTTGCCCGCCTCCTGGCGGATCACCTCCGTAGGGCCATATTGAGCCAGCTTCTCCAGCCAAGGGATAGCCACCGCTGCTCGGAGGGTGTTCAAATCCTCAATAGCCGCCAACACCACTGCCTCCTGAGGCATGTGAAGGGCGGCCCGCAGGGGGAAGAGCACACGGCTGTCTCCCGCCTCTGCCAGGTGATAGATCACCTCTAGCTGTTCCTCCGGCCCTATTTGCCCTGCAAAGACGTTGAGGAACTGAGCCAACTCTGAGGCTTGCGTGAAGCTATCGAGGAGGGTCTCCTGAGAGCGGCGGGCTACTACCTCTGGATCGCGCAAGCGTCGATACAGCGCTTCCGGATCAACCGGTGCCTCGAAGCTCTGAAGCACGCCAAATATGCTGAGCTTGCACCAGTCGTCGAGAGTTGGGTCGTCGAGCAGCTCCAGAAGAGGGCGCACGACGCTGGGATCACCCAGGGCCATGAGCAGATCGGCGGCGGTGATGTGGGTGTTCTCATCGGGGTCGCTAATCATCTTCAGCAGCCGAGGGAGCACCCGCTCCTTGGATGAGCGTAAGCGCTCAATGGCTTGCTTCCCTTCGTCCATCCTCATCTTGCCGCTGACAAAGCGTTGAAGGATGGCTTCAATCGCTGCGCCGCTGAGGGTCCTCTTTTGTCTGGTCATTTTATACACTCCATTCATTCAGCCAATGCTGGATCGGCCGGCTTAATCTGGCCTGCCTCCACCGATAGACAATGCACATGGGCCAGGAAATCTGGCCGGTAATCCTTCCAGTCGGTAGTGGTGAGGATGACCTGCTCAGTGTCATCCAATAGCTCCATGAGTGCTGCTCGACGCATTTGATCTAGCTCCGACATGATATCATCCAGCAGCAGAACCGGTTCTTCCCCCCGTTCCTCAAGCATGAACGCTCGCTCAGCCAGCCGCAGGCTGAGGGCCACTGTGCGCTGCTGCCCTCGTGAGCCGTAGATGGTCATATCCACCCCATTCACTAGGAAGTGAACATCATCCCGCTGCGGGCCTATGAGGGTCATCCCCCGCTCGATCTCGTCACTGCGCAGCTCTCTGAGGCGGGCCCGGAAGGCTGCGGCGATGGCGGAGCTATCGAGCTTGGACCAGGCCCCTCGTCGGTTCTGGAGCTCGGTGAAGTCCAGTGGAAGCTGGTAGTTGAGTGACGATGACTGAGTGGGGTCGAGGCTGGGCTCATAGCTCAGCCGCAGCCGCTCCTGGCCGTTAGTAAGCTTTCGATGAAAGGTCTGGCCGAGTCGATCAAGCCCATCCACAGCCTGCCAACGCTGAGCTATGAGGTAAGCTCCGGAGGCGGTAAGCTGTTCATCCCACACCTCAAGCTCCTCGCAGTTACCTCGCCCCTGGCTCAGGTGGCTTAGCAGAGAGTTGCGCTGCCTGAGCGTCGCTTTGTAGCGGCGAAGAGCCCGGCAGTATTGCTTGTCGAGAAGGCAGAGGAGGATGTTCAGAAAACGGCGGCGGCTTCCTGGGGAGCCATCCACTAGGTCAATGTCTTGGGGGCTGAAGAGGACGACCAGCAGTTCGCCGAGGAACTCCGCGGCCGTCTTCCGGACACCGTTGAGTTCGATCTGTCTGCGTAGCTGGAACTTCCCTCTGTTCCCTACTGGTTTCTTCATCAGGGTCATGGTCACCCGACAGGGCGAGTCATGTCGCTGAACGCGGCCCTCCAGCCGCGCATAGGGCAGCACTTCTTCATCGGCCATCCAATTGATGAGCTGCCGGTTGGTCGAGGTATGAGGTGAGCGGGTAGTCACCAGATAATAGATGGCCTCCAAGAAGTTGCTTTTTCCCTGAGCGTTATCTCCTTGCAGGATCACCACCTGATAGGGAAGGGAAAGCTCTAGCCGGGTATAGTTTCGAAAATTTGTCAGGGAGAGGCGAGTAAGATACATTTAACTGATCCCATCTGGGTCGCATTATAGCATGTCCTGGAAAGGGCACAACTACTGCATACAGGATTTAACTACAAAAAGCCCAGGTCGAAAGGCCTGGGCTGAGGCTTTTCCAAACTCCACCTGACCGTCATTGCGAGCGAAGCCCTGTCTGCCCGCCTGCACCTGGGGCGCAGGCAAAGGCGCCAGGACAGGCAATCTCCAGGCTGCGATGGGGATCGCTTCGTCGCGCCTGTGCCGGGTACAGGCAACAAAACGCTCCTCGCGATGGCAAAACGGTGGCCGGATTCACTTGCCGAGCGACTTTGGAAAAGCCCTGCCGCTAAGCTGGAGCGCCAGCCAGGGCCTCGAATTCCTCCTCCTCCAGCGTCTCCACCTCCATCAGGCGGCCAGCTATCCTATCCAATTTCTCCTTGTTGTTGGTCAGGACCTCTCTAGCTCGCTGGTAGGCCTGGTCAATGATGCG
>JAYEMR010000113.1:0-10458 GCA_034718215.1 Chloroflexota bacterium | reverse complement strand
GGGAAGGGAAACAACCGCTCTCCTCCCCCAGGCAGAGCCTGGGGGTTTCCGAGCGGAAAGGATTGATATGAAACACCAGCAACAGCTAAACCCATGGAAATCATCATGAATAGAAACACGACAGGGAAGGCGAGGGTCGTAGCCCCCACTCTCTCGGTTCCCAACTTTGCAACCCAGAAGATGTCGGCAAGATTGTATATAGTCTGGAAGATATCACTTACCGCCGTCGGCCAGCCTATGGAGAGGAGGGTCTTTATTATAGGCCCGCCAAGTATCTCCCTCCTCCTCTCAATATACTTTCCCCCTCTCAATCTCATCTACCTCCTCGCTGCCTTGAAGAGCATAACCGAATCGCCACAAAAGCCGCCCCCTCTGGGGTCAACTTATCCCATCGCGGTTTCGGCCTATCCATGTTCTGCCTTCTATTCATCCGTCTACCCATTCCCAATCCGTTGGCCTACTCATATCTCAGCGCCTCGATGGGATCCTGGGCCGCTGCCCGCCACGCGGGGTAGATGCCGAAGAAGAGCCCCACAGCGGCGGAGAACCCCAACCCCAGGGCCACGGACCTAGGCTCGACCTGGGCCGTAAGAATGCCGCTTCTCCCTATCACGGCGACGATAGCCGCCGCTAGCGCGATGCCTATTCCTCCGCCGAGCAGGGTCTGCATCAGCGCCTCGATCAGGAACTGCACCAAGATGTGTTCGCGCCGGGCGCCCACTGCCTTTCGGATGCCGATCTCCCTTGTCCTCT
The DNA here is from genome assembly GCA_034718215.1 of Chloroflexota bacterium. Lineage (GTDB taxonomy): Bacteria > Chloroflexota > Anaerolineae > JAYEMR01 > JAYEMR01 > JAYEMR01. The sequence goes on along the minus strand of JAYEMR010000113.1, from coordinate 9,705 downwards.
CGGTCACCGATACCAGCATGATGTTCATGATGCCTATGCCTCCCACCAGCAGGCTGATGGCGGCGATGGCTCCTAGGAATAGGGTAAGCACTCCGGTGATCTCCTGGGCGGCTCCCAAAATCTCCTGCTGGCTCATGATCATGAAGTCGTCCTCATCCTCCTCCGGATCCAATTCATGCCGCTGGCGAAGCAGGGCGGTGATCCTGTCCATCGTCACGGCCACGTCGTCGGAGCTGGCTGCTGACGCGCTGATGCTGGTGACCAGGTACTCGCCGCTCGATGAGGTCCGGCCCCCAAGTATTCGATAGGCGGTGGTAATGGGTATGAAGCCCCTCTCGTCCTCGGAGCCCATCGCCCCCCCTCCGCCCCGCTCCTCCAGCACACCCACCACCTCAAAGAGCGCTCCCTTGATGCGCACTCGCTCGCCGAGGGGATTCAGGCCACCGACTAGATCCTCGGCGGTCTGCGATCCTAACACCACAACGCGGGCTTCTCTGTTTACCTCAGCAGGGGTGAGGAAACGGCCCAGCTCCACACTCAGGTTGTACACCTCAAGGTACTCGGGCGTCGTGCCGTAGATCGGGACGTTGACGTTTCGTCCCGAGGCGATAATCTGTCCACTCGCCTGGTAGATGGGGGCCACATCTGTCACCCCTGACAGCCCACCGACTGCCTGTGCGTCCGATAGCGTCAGTGTCTGGGCTGTTCCGCTAGCGCGCATGGCCCCTTGCTCCTCCATGCGCCCTGGCATCACCATGATGAGATTCGCGCCGATCCCCTCGATCCGGTTGGTGACCTGCGCCTGAGCCCCTTGGCCGAGGGACACGAGCGCCACCACCGCGGCCACGCCGATGATCACCCCCAGCATGGTGAGCAGGGAGCGCAGCTTGTTGGCCGTCAGGGCCCGCAGCGCGATGCGCAGGTTGGTCCACAGGATCATAGTTTATCCTCCTCTACCACCCGGCCATCCAAAAGATGTACGACCCGCTCCACCCGTTTCACCACCAGGGGGTCATGGGTCACGATCACCAGCGTCAGCCCTCGCTCCCGGTGCAGTGTCTCCAGGATCTCCAACACCTCATCGCCGGTTTTGGAGTCCAGGTTGCCGGTGGGCTCATCGGCCAGGATGATGGAGGGCTCATTCACCAGGGCGCGCGCGATGGCCACCCTCTGCCGTTCGCCACCGGACAGCTCGTTCGGCTGATGTTGAGCCCGGTCGCCCAGCCCCACATCCTCCAGCGCTGCCTGGGCTCGCTGTCGCCGTTTTGAGGTCCCGGTGTAGAGCAAGGGCAGCTCCACGTTCTCCAGGGCCGTGGTCCGAGGCAGCAGGTTGAAGGTCTGGAAGACGAAGCCGATCTGTTGACCGCGGATGGTGGCCAGTTGGCGATCGCTCAGGCGGCTCACGTCCTGTCCGTCCAACCGATAGCGCCCGCTGGTGGGGGTGTCCAGGCATCCAAGGATGGCCATCAGCGTGCTCTTGCCGCTGCCCGAGGGCCCCATGATGGATATCATCTCCCCCTCGGCTACTGTTAAGTCCACACCTCGCAGGGCGTGCACCTTGGTTTCCCCCATGTGATAGACTTTGGTCACGCCCTCCACTTCAATCACGGCGGTCATGGTCTCTTCCCACCGAACATCGGAAACCCACCAGGGGGCTGATCCGATCCAGCTCCTCCGGAGAGCAGCACCTGTTCCCCTTCTCGCAGCCCTCCCTGTACCTCAACCCGGTCCCCTTCGATCTGACCCGTCGCAACCTGCACTCGACGGGGCTGTCCCGAGGAAGTGGGCACCAGCACGTACTCAGTGGCCCCCTCCCTGTGAATCGCTTCCAGAGGCACCAGCAGAACATCCTCGCGCACCTCCCGCACGATGCGCACATTGGCTGTCATCTTCAGGAGCACCCCTGTCCCCGAGGGCAGGTCCTCCATGTTCAAGTCAATGGTTACTGGGAAGTTGACCACCCCCTGGGTGATGGTGCCTTCGGGCGCGATGCTCCTTACTGTGCCGGGGATGACCACGTCGGGGTAGGCATCGAGGGTGATCTCCGCGCGCTGCCCGGAAGCAATCCCCGCGATGTCCACCTCATCTACCAGGACCTCTACCTCGTAGGCTGATAGGTCAGCCAGGGAGATGGCCGGCTGGTTGGCGCTGACGGGATCCCCCGCCTCGCAGTTTACAGCGGTTACCGTGCCGAAGAAGGCAGCCACCAGCCGGGCCTTCTCCAGTCGTCGCTCCGCCTGTTGCAGGCTGACCCGCGCCTGCTCCACCTGGGCCTCGTTGATGGCTATCTCCTCGTCGGTCGCCTCCTGAACAAGCTGGTCCAACTGCGATTCAGCCTGAGCCACCTGAGCCTGGGCGTTGGCGACATCGGCTTCTGTGGGACTGTCCCGCAGCGTGTCCAGGTCGTCCTGGGCGCGCTGCACCTTGGCCAACGCATTCTGAACCTCGGCTTCGGTGGGGTCCTGTATCTTCAGTCTGTAGTTGGCCCGCGCGCGCTCATAGTCAACGGTGGCCCGATTGAGCTCCGCGGCCTGAGGGCTGGCCTCGAAGCCCTTTCGCCAGGCGAATTTATCATATTCAGCCTGGGCCTGCTTCAGCGCCTCTTTTGCTTTCTCCATGTCCGCCTTGGCGACCGTGATCTCATCCTCGTCAGCACCATCCAGCACATCCTCATAGCTGTCCTGAGCGGCTTTGAGCGCGGCCCCTGCGGCGGCCAATTCGGCCTCGCTGGGGCCCTCCAGCACCTTGGCCAGGTTCTCGCGGGCGCTCTCCAAGTTAGCCTGGGCGGCTGCCAGCTCCGCCTCGGTGGGTTCAGTTTGGAGCTTGGCCAGCTGGGCCTCGTTGATGGCTAAGGACTGGCGCGCCTTTGCCACCTCCATCTCCAGGTCCGTGGTGTCCAGTTCCGCGAGGAGCTGTCCCGTTTCGACTCGATCTCCCTCCTCCACGTGCACCTGTGCTACTCGGCCGGCGACCTCGAAACTCAGCTCCGCATCTCTACGGGCGGAGATGTTGCCCGTGCTGTCAATGGCCTTCACCATTGTGCCGCGCTGCACAGAGGCCATCCGCATCTCCCCCGCAGCTTGAGGACGCTGCCCTCCCAACCGCTGACAGGCTGTCAGAGGAAGCGCGTACAACGCTAGCGAAACGATAACTATAGTTAGTTTTTGCCATGTTCTCATCGTCTAATTTACCTCTCTCGAAGTTGATCCTCTCACACTAGCCCTGGGCTCTAGGATTATCCCGCTCGCCAGATGGAAACCAGCAGCCAAAGCCCCAGGAGGCTTGCGGCGACGAACCCGGCTATAATCAGCCAAGCCATCAACCCGAAGGGCCAGGCCAGGTTCAAGATTGGCATCAGCAGGGCCAAGCTGACGATGAAGGCGGCCACCAGGATGCTTATCGCCAGTCGATTGGCGATGCGATCCAACTTAGTCACAACCCGCTCCATCCCTCTCAGGCTCATGTACATCTCAAAATCGCCTCGCTCCATCCGGTCGAGGATATGGGAGGCCTGCCTAGGGAAGAGGGCCATCAACTCAGCCCAATCTGTGGCGCTCCTGAGCAGGGACGGACCCCAACTTTCCGGCATCCACCTCTGGCGCGCAAAGCGCTGTGCGTAAGGCTTCGAGGCGGCCAAGACATCGAAATCGGGGTCCAGCTTGCGTATTATCCCCTCTATCATGGACAGCGTCTTCCCCAGGAGCCAAAGCTGACTGGGCAGCCGCAGGTGGTGGCGGAAGACTACAGGTGAGACCTCTTCCATCACCTCCTGGATATGAATATCCTTCAATGGGAGGCTCCGGTACTTGATCAGCAGTTGCCTTATATCCCGCTCCAGTTCCCGGCGGTCGAAGCCATGTCCGACTGCCCCTATCCGGATGAGATAATCAACGATCCTCTCACTGTCCAAGCGGGTAGAGGCAACGTATAGGCGGATCAGATCCCTTCTATCCCGCCCCAGGAGATGGCCCACCATCCCGAAGTCCATTACCCCGATGACTTCATCTTCCATGACGAAGAAATTGCCGGGATGAGGGTCAGCGTGGAAGAAGCCCTCCTCCATCACCTCTTTGATGATGATATGGGCTCTGTTCAAGGCCACTTGATGCCGATCTATCCCAGCCGCATCCAGGGCCTTGATGTCGTCTATCTTGATGCCCCGAATGCGCTCCAAGGTGAGCACCTTAGAGGTGGTGTGATCCCAGTAAATTTTAGGGATGTAGACGTAAGGCTCGCCGGCGAGGTTTTGGCGGAAGCGATCGGCATTGCGCCCCTCGCGGAGATAGTCCATCTCATTTCGCAGAGTGAAGGCAAACTCCTCTGCGATCTCCGGCAGCTCATACATCTCCCCCTGGGGAGCATGCTCCTGGGCCAGGCGAGCCAAGTCGTGGAGGATCTCCAGGTCAACTTCGATCACCTCCTCTATCCCAGGCCGCCGAGCCTTGATCACCACCTCCTCGCCGCTGGGCAGGGTTGCGCTGTACACCTGACCCAGCGAGGCGGCGGCTATCGGCTCGGTCTCGAAGGAACTGAAAAGCTTACCCAGCGGCGCTCCCAACTCCCCCTCGATCTCCTCCTCGATCAATTCCCAGGGGGCGGGTGGCACCTTATCCTGCAACCTCACCAACTGAGCCAGGTAGTCTGGGGGTATAAAGTCGGGACGGGTGCTCAGGATCTGGCCAAACTTGATGAAGGTGGGGCCCAGCTCCTGAATAGCTAAGAGCATTCTCTCAGCGGCGCTCAAGGAGCGTTCCTCTAAGGCCTCCCGCTGTAGGAGGTGCCGAGGAAGGGAGAGATAGGACCTCAGCCCCAACACCTCCACCATGTGGCTGAATCCGTGCCTCAGGAGGATACGCGCTACCTCCCGATAGCGCTGAATATGTCTGTACCTACGTGCCAAGGGCGTGTAAGCCAGCTTTCCCTCCCTCTCATCGCTAAAGCGGTAGTGTATCAGACTTTCTGCTTCCTGTCAAAACGCTCATTCAGGACAGGTGAAAATCTTACCCGACGATGAAATCCTAATTAGCTGATAGCTAATAGTAGGAGTATCGAAGGGATGACCTTGCCGCACTAGCATTGTGTGGTAGAATACCAGAGTCATCAATCATTATTCGGTAGGTGTTGAGACATTGCCCCGCGACAATGAGAGGCCGAACCTAATCTGGCTCGACGAGCTGGAACTGGAGCCTGAGGTACACATCCCCCGTTCCTGGGAGTTGACTCTCTCCCGCCTGCCTCAGGGGGTGATTATGATACTGGGGAGCAGCGACAGCGGGAAATCCACCTTCGCCAAATACCTCCTCCGCGAGCTCTTCGCAGACGAGGACTGCCTGGGCTACCTGGATTGTGACGTGGGACAGGGCACGCTGGGCCTCCCTACCACCCTGAACCTGGCTGTTGTGCCCTCACAGGAGGGCGAGGATTGGAGGTTCTTCACCTACTTCGTGGGCCACATCTCACCTCGGGGGCATATGCTCCCCATGGTGGTGGGGACTCACAAGCTGCAGCGTCGGGCTGAGGCCCTGGGGGTGAGCACGATCATCGTGGACACTACCGGCCTGGTGGACTCCACGGCTGGCGGGGTGGCGCTCAAGAATTCCATCATAGAGCTGCTGGAGCCTACAGCACTCGTCGGCCTACGCCAGGGGAGCGAGCTGGAGCCAATCCTTCGTCCCTGGCGCCATCGCCAGCGCCTTCAAGTTTTTGAACTGCCCGCTGTCCCTCAAGCTGTTATCAAGCCTCGCGAGGCCCGCATCCGCCATCGGCATCGACGCTGGCTTCGCTACTTTGATAGAGCTGAATCCCTGAAGCTCTCCCTTCGCCTTCTCCCCCACATCGCCATCTTCGGGCTGGGAAGGGCCTCCCGCGGCCAGCTCCTGGCCTTTCAGGATGAGGAGGGATTAACGCTTGGGCTGGGTATCATACAGATCTATGATCATAGCAGGCAGGAACTGGTGATCCGCACCCCTCTAGCCGGCCTGAAGGAGGTATGCAGCCTGAGGATCGGAGATGTGCGGTTCTATCTGGGCGAAGGGGAAATTAGAGAGTGGCTTTATAGAGAGAATCAAGCGCTGTTTGAGAAAGCGTAAATGGAGGAAGCTATCGCCGCTCTGGTGAACTCCTGAGCCTGGAGAGATCGCTGGTTTATTTTTTTGCCCATCAGCCGAAATATGATATAATACAGATAGATGGTACGGATTCGTGGTCTTGGGAAAGTGTGAGGTGGTCACCGCTTGCGTGTTAGTGAGGAATAGTAAGGCAAAGGGGACTACCTGGGGTGGGAAAAAGGGGAAATGAGGTTAAGATTATGGAAACGGCAAGGAGTATCGCTCAGGAAATTGCATCCCTGCCACCAGAGGCGCAGCAACAGGTCGTTGACTTTGTGGCCTTTCTGAAAACGCACTACCCAACCTGGCAGATTACCAAGAAAACCGAGCATATCCAGTTGGCTGATGAGCCGTTCATAGGCATGTGGCGCGAGCGTGAAGACGTGCAGGACAGTACTGCTTGGGTGCGCGATCTACGCCGCCGGGAATGGGAGCGTGGTCAGTGAACACGCTCACCATCGTTGACACCGACATTCTGATAGACACCGCCCGGCAAGTCAGCGTGGCGGTAAGCGTGATTATCCAACTGCGGCATACGGAGAGCTTTCTGCAACGGTTCCAAGTTCTCAAACTCAATGAGCGGATATCCGACGCAGCGGCTGACCTCTTGCGCCAGTATCGATTGAGTCATGGATTAGCCATACCCGATGCGTTGATTGCCGCCACAGCCATTGCGCTGAATCGACCGCTCATCTCGAAGAACCAGCGAGATTATCATTTCATTAGTCGGCTGCAGTTGTTACCGTACCCCTGATCAAAACATACCGAGTCAGTAGTAGAGTGTCACGTAACACAGGGTGAAGCCGATGTCATAAGGCAGCGCTTTATTGAGGTCCTCCGGTTTAACGGTGTCCGTTGGTGGTAGTGCTGTGGGCGCGGCTCACACCAACCGAACCTTACACAGGATCTATCCATCAGGACGATGAGGAGGGATAATGAACAGGCCCTCCTTTTTGCTATCTGAGCAGTGGAGCAGGCCCTCTCAAGAATGGAATGAGATGTGATTCAGCGGGCTGAACATTCGTTGGTGGTGCAGGCCCAGCCGCTGACAAACTTCTGTCGACGCGTCTTCGAGGCCATGGGGGTGCCTCCTGAGGATGCGGAGATCACCGCTGAGGTCCTGGTGACGGCCAATCTGCGGGGTATAGATTCCCACGGTGTAGCTCGGATGCGGCGCTATGTGGAAGGCCTGCGCCGGGGGGTCATACGCGCTCACCCAGAGATCAAAACCCTCAATGAGACCTCGGTGACCGCCCTTGTGGATGGCGGTGGGGGGCTGGGACAGCCCATCGGCGTGCGAGCCATGCGCATGGCCATTGCCAAGGCAGAAAATCACGGCGTGGGCCTCGTTGCCGTGCGCAACTCCAATCACTACGGCATCGCTGGCTACTACGCCATGATGGCCCTAGAACACGATCTGATCGGCCTGTCCCTGACCAACTCCGGCCCCTACGTGGTGCCCACCTTTGGTCGAGAGCCGGTCCTGGGCACAAATCCTATCAGCGTGGCCGTGCCCACCGGCCGAGAGCGCCCCTTCGTTTTGGATATGTCCACCGCGGTCGCCACTCTGGGCAAGCTGGAGGTGTACGACCGGCGTGATCAGGAACTGCTGCCTGGTTGGGCCATCGACGCCCAAGGCGAGCCGACTGCCTCTGCGGCAGAGGTGCTGCGCAACTTGGCTGACCGAGCCGGCGGAGGGATCATGCCTCTAGGCGGCAGGGGCGAGGAGTATGGAGGGCACAAGGGCTATGGCCTGGCTCTGCTGGTGGACATCCTATGTGGCGTCCTTCCTGGTGCGGGTTATCTGGATCGTATTTACCCGAAGGATGAGGAGGGGCATCCCCTGCCGGCTAACGTAGGTCACTTCTTCGGCGCGCTGAACGTTGATGCCTTCCGGCCACTGGTTGACTTTCAAGCCCTGATGGACACTTTCATAAATAGGGTGAAGTCCTCGGCCAAGGCTGAGGGAGAATCTCGCATCTTTATCCATGGTGAGAAGGAGTTCGAGATGGCTGAAAAGCAGCGGCGAGAGGGGATCTCGCTGGGCCCTAAAGTCGTGGCCTCGCTGCGGGAGATCGCCGCTGAGCTAGATGTGGGATTCCACCTCGGCCGAGTGTAGACAGGGGGAGATATGTTAAGATTGAAAAGAGGGATAGACATCCTGGCTGAGATCGGCAGGATAAGCACCCCGGACGAAGCGAGAGCGCTGCTTGAAGCCCGGTGCGACCAGGAGTGCGTGGCCAAGTTGAGCAGGATCACCCATGAGGAGGCCATCCTGAAGATCGCAAACGCTATCTCAATGATGAAGCCTGATGATGTCTTCGTGAATACCGGATCTGAGGCAGACGTTCGAAGGATCAGGATCATGAGCCTGGCCAAAGGCGAGGAACATCCCGTGGCTATGAAAGACCACACCATTCATTTCGACCTTCCCCAGGAACAGGCCCGGATCATTGGTAGGACATACTATATTGTGAACAGAGGCGAGGGATCCAGCGTCCTAGCTCAAAGCATCCTCAGGGGTGATGCCTACGAGTACATAAGGAGCCACATGATGGGCATCGCGAAGGGGAAGACCCTTCTGATCGGGTTCTTCAGCAGAGGGCCTATCGGTGCCAAGGCCACCATCCCTGCACTGGAGATCACGACATCAACCTACGTCATGCACTCAGCGGACATTTTATACCGGCACACCTACGAACAGTTTGACGAGGAGGCAGGAAGGGCGGGCCTGTTCTTCACTAACGTCCACAGCGAGGGGGACAATAGGCCGGAGGATCTGCCGAAGGCCCGAGTATTCATGGATAGAAGTTGGCTGACCACTTTCTCCATGTTCTGCACTTACGCCGGCAACACTCTGCTGCTGAAGAAGGGGAATCACCGCTTCGCAGTTGACTTGGCGACCTATTACTATAAAGGCGAGGAACTGTCGGAGCATATGTTCATCACCGGTTTGAGGGGTCCTGGTGGGAGAAAGACCTACTTCGCTGGGGCGGCGCCCTCCGGATGCGGGAAGACCTCGACAGCTATGACTGGTACGGATTTCATCGGCGACGACCTGGCCCAGCTGTGGATCGCTGAGGATGGGACGCTGCGGGCCATCAACCCAGAGAAGGGGGTTTTTGGGATCGTCCGGGATATGGACCGGGAGAGCGATCCCTTTTTGATGAAGGCTCTGAGGAAAGAGGGGGCAGAAGTGATATGGACGAATGTGCTGATTGACGTGCACGGCGTGCCTTACTGGGTTGGGAGCGGAGAGGGGATCCCAGAGAGAGGTGTTAACTTCCAGGGCGAATGGTGGAAGGGTGAAATAGATGAGAATGGCGATCCCATTCCGCCCTCTAATCCGAATGCCCGATGTACCATAGAGAACACTGAGATCGAAAACTACAACGAAGCCGCCGCCGAAGATCCACGCGGTGTGGAAATCGAGGTGATCACATACGGCGGGCGAGATAGCGATACCATGCCCCCGGTCTGGGTAGCCAGGAACCCCGACCACGGCGTGGTCATCGGGGCCTCGATCCTGTCAGCGGCTACCGCGACGGAGGTGGGAGCCGAGGGAGTCAGACGCCAGCCCTGGGCTAACGAGCCCTTC
>JAYEMR010000112.1:0-10579 GCA_034718215.1 Chloroflexota bacterium | reverse complement strand
ATGGTATACCACAACGACCACTGGGAGATCTACACCATTCTGCCTAACGGCCAGGGATGCACTCGGTTGACCGCAAGCCCCATGTTCGAGGCGCCGCAGAACAGCGTGGCGCCTGAGTGGTCGCCCGATGGGAAGTGGATCGCCTTTCTGACCGATCGGCGAGGGAGATGGGAGGTCTGGGTGATGCGTGCTGACGGCAGCCGTCAGCAGCCCCTCTTCCCCCCGGGCACCCTGGAGGAGATAGATTTTCAATACAAGGCCCAGTCGGAACAAGTGCTTGATTGGGGGCCGTAGGTGAAGAAGGTCTTAGTCGCCAACCGGGGTGAGATCGCAGTCCGCGTCCTGCGCGCCTGCCGCGAGCTGGGCCTGCAGACGGTGGCTGTCTACTCCGATGTGGATCGCAATGCCCTCCATGTCCGCTACGCCGATGAAGCTTACCCTATCGGGCCGGCCTCGGCCAGGGAGAGCTACCTGTGCATTGACCGCATCATCGAGGCCGCCGAGCTCTCGGGGGCCGACGCCATCCACCCTGGCTACGGTTTCCTGGCTGAGCAGTCGGAGTTCGCCCAGGCCTGCCGCGATGCGGGGCTCATCTTCGTCGGCCCCAGACCCGAGACGCTGGCCATGGCGGGTGACAAGGCAGTGGCGCGCCGCATCATGCGCGAGGTAGGTGTACCTATCATCAAGGGCACCGATAAGGAGCTGAGCGATGAGGACCTGGTGGCCGCGGCCCACCGGATTGGTACCCCTCTGAAGATCAAGCCCGCTGCCGGCGGGGGGGGCAAGGGAATGCGAACCCTCTATCGGCTCCAGGATCTGAACGAAGTGCTCTCGGCCGCCCGACGTGAGGCCGAGGCCGCCTTCGGCGACGGGACGTTGTATCTGGAGAAGATGATGGAGGATGCCCGCCACATCGAGTTCCAGATCCTGGCTGATCATCACGGCAACACCATCCACCTTGGCGAGCGCGAGTGCTCCATCCAGCGGCGGCACCAGAAGGTGATCGAAGAAGCTCCCTCTCGGGCTATCACGCCGGAGCTGCGACAGAGGATGGGGGAGATGGCCGTGCGAGTGGCCAAGACAGCCGATTACACCAACGCTGGCACGGTGGAGTTCCTGCTCGATAAGGAGGGGAATTTCTACTTTCTGGAGATGAACTGTCGGCTTCAGGTGGAGCATCCGATAACGGAGATGATCACCGGCGTGGACATCGTCAAGGAACAACTGCGCGTCGCCTCCGGCCGCAAGCTCCGCTACCGTCAGGAGGACATCCAGCAGCGCGGTTGGGCGCTGGAATGCCGCATCCTGGCCGAGGACCCCTACGATGATTTCATGCCCTCCACAGGTCGCATAACCGGGCTCCATGAGCCCACTGGCCCGGGTGTGCGAGTGGATAGCGGTATCTATGAGGGCTTTGATATCTCCCTTTATTATGATTCGCTCATCGCCAAGTTGGCGGTCTGGGGAGAGACCCGAGGTGAGGCCCTGCTGAGGATGCGTCGAGCGCTGGAGGAATATCGGGTGATGGGGGTAAGGACTAATATCCCCTTCCATCAGCAGATCCTGAATGACACCCGCTTCATCGGAGGGCAAATCGATACCACCTTCCTGGAATCCGGGTTCTCCATGGCTGAGGAGGATAACCCAAATGACGTGGAGGTGGCCGCCATCGCCGCTGTGTTGCTGGCCCACCGTCAGAGACAGCGTACCTTGAGCATAATCAAGCCGCAGGAGGACCAGTCCCAGTCCAATTGGAGGCGGAGAGGGCGTTGGGAGGCGGTGCGCAGATGAAATACGCCGTCACTGTGAAGGATCAGACCTTTACCATCGAGGTCATGCCTGATGAGAGAGTGCGCGTTGGAGACCACACACATACAGTGGATCTTCAAAGTATCAATGATGGTTTCCTCTACTCGCTGCTCATTGACAACAACTCCTACGAGGCGTTGATTGAGGAGCAGGAGGGGAAATATCAAGTGCTCCTGCTCGGAGAACTGTACACCGTCCAGGTAGAGGATGCCCTCCGAAGCCAGATCACCCGCCGTCGCCGCGCGCGGGCTAGGCCCTCGGGTCGAATGGGGATCAAAGCGCCTATGCCTGGGCTGGTCATCGATGTCCCGGTGTCCGAGGGGCAAGAGGTGTTCGCAGGGGATGTCCTGGTGATCCTGGAATCCATGAAAATGGAGAACGAGGTGCGAGCCCCGAGGGATGGCCGGGTGAATCGGGTGCAAGTGGGACCCTCGGATACTGTGGAAAAGGGGCAGATACTCGTAGTGTTGGAGTGACCTGTACTCTGGGCTGACTTAAGCGTCGGGCTAGGGAGCGAGGAGGTAACATGCGTCTAGCAACGGAACACCCTCCCTTCATAATCAGCATCTTTGCCCTCATATTTGAAGGCGATTATCATGTGCTCCTGGGTCGTCGTAGGGACTATGATATCTGGAACCTGCCCGGCGGAGGCCTGCGACACGACGAGACGGTGACGGAGGGGATCGTGCGGGAGGTGAGGGAGGAGACGGGGTTAGTCGTCGAAGTGGATCGGCTGGTGGGGGTGTACTCCAAGCCCTACAAAAACGAGGTGGCGTTGACCTTTCAATGCCGCCAGGTGGATGGCGAACTGCAGCCCACCGAGGAAGCCGCTGAATGGCGCTACTTTTCCGTGGACGATCTGCCTCAGGAGCTCCTGCCCAAGCATCGAGAGCGCATCCTGGATGCAGCCCGACACCAGGCCCCAGCCATCCTGCGTGTGCAACATGGCCCCGCTGATTTGGAGGTGCTTGGATTGGTTTGATAGCGGCGTCATAGCGTCGTGGTATCTAAGCTACGACGCTTAGGCGCTGGGACGCTAAATGGGGCACCTATGCTCCTTTCACCGTGACCGTGCCTTTCACCCCCATGGGGCAGCAAGGATTGGTGGAGGCTTGGTGGAATAGTCCCCGGGACGGTTCCCTGTCTGCGCAGGCAGGGAAGATGGACATGGTGAGCGTCCCCGTCCGCCTTTCCCGGGAGCCCTCCACCTACATCGTGCGCCCTGGAGACAACCTGTTCCGTATCGCGCTCCGGTTCAACACTACGGTAGAAGCCATCGTACAGGCCAATGATCCTGTCCGTCGGGCCCCGTCCCGCCTGTCCCCTGTCTGCCTGTACCCGATCAGGCACGGGTGCGCAGGCAGGAGGCACTGGGCACAGGCGGTAGACGGGATCTTCGATCCCAACTTCATCTGGGTAGGACAGGAGCTGGTGATCCCGTAGAAAACGAAAGGCTGTAATGATGAAAGCTATCCTGATGTCGCTTCTCCCCTGGGGTACGACGGTTATCATGACCTTGCAGTCCCTCTCTCACCCCGCGCTGGATATATTCTTCACCGGCGTGACCTTCCTGGGCATGGAGGGATTCTATCTCCTGCTCCTATCGGTGCTGGTTTGGTGTATGGATAAGGATCTGGGCCTGCGGGTAGCCCTGCTGGTGCTTTCCTCCACCTACCTCAATGAAGCCCTGAAGGCCCTCTTTCACTGCCCCCAGCCCGATCCGGAGGTGGTGCGCTGGATCGCCTCCACGGAGGGTTGGGGATTCCCCAGCGGCCATGCTCAGACCGCCACTGCGCTATTTGGATATCTAGCCCTGCGGTTCCGGCCGCGCCGCTGGGCCCCGGCCCTGTGGCTGGCTCCGCCGCTCGTGTCCCTCTCCCGTGTTTATCTGGGTGTTCACTATCCCCACGATGTGGCCGGAGGTATCCTTATCGGCCTAGCGTTCCTAGCGCTTTTCAACTGGGCGATAGAGGGACCACCGGCCAGGTGGTGGGAGCGCCTCAGAGGAGTATCCCCTGTCCATCGCCTGTGCCTGCGGCCCATGCGCAGGCGGTTCCTGTCTGCCTGTACCCGATCAGGCACGGGTGCCCAAACAGAGGACGGGGAAGGATATGAGGAACAGGCCGGTGCGCTGGCTCTCATCACCATTGCCCTGGCAGCGTCCAACCTCCCTCCCTACGCCATAGCAGCGATGGGAGCACTGCTGGGGATAGGGCTTGGCGCGCTGTGGGAGCGAAGAGGGGTACGTTTCGTGCCTCGGACCTCAGCGGGGAAGCAGACCCTAAAGTTGACCACAGGGCTAGCCCTCCTGCTTTTGATCTACGGCCTGAGCAAAATCCTGCTGCCGGCGGGCAAAGCCTTCCGCTTTCTGCGATATGCGATCCTGGGAGGGGTAGCTACCGGAGCGCTCCCCTGGCTCTTTCTTCGCTGGGGCTGGGGAGGATCCGAATCTGGTGAAAGGACAGATACATAATGCGCGATGCGCTAAGTGCGTACGGTCGAGCGATCCTCGATCTGTGGGAAGAGTGGTTCTCCCTGATTGGAGCTAATCTTATCTGTTTCGCGTGCTTTATCCCCGGCCTGCTAGTCCTTTTCGGATTGTTTGGCATGGTGACACAGAGGCCGGAGGCCGGACAGTTTTGGGTGCTCCTCTTTCCCCTAACCTTGATCGCCATCCTGGCCGGTGGGCCGGCGATGGCTGGAGTCCACCGCCTGACCAATCCCATCTCCCACGAGAAACGTATTGAGTTCTCCTACTTCTGGGAGGGATTCAAGGGCTACTACTTGAAAAGCTGGAAGATCCTGGGCCTCTGGATAGTAGGAATAGCCACCATGGTGGTTAATATCTGGTTCTACCGCATGTGGTGGCAGCGGGGAACTCAGATAGCCCTCCTCCCCGTCGTCCTCTTCCTGTGGATCACGGTGCTATGGTTGGGGATTCAGCCCTACCTCTTCCCCCTATTGCTGGAGCAGGAGGACAAGCGGGTTCTGCTGATTTTCAAGAACGCCATTCTCCTGGTTCTGGTCAACCCTGGCTTCACCGTACTGCTGATGGTGCTGCTGGGGGCGACGCTGCTGCTCAGCCTGGTCTTCCCCCCACTTCTGCTGCTAGCCACCATCAGCCTAGTGGCCCTGGTAGACAACCATGCCCTCGTGCGACTGTTGGCGCGCCTGGAGGAGCAGCGGGCGCGCTACGGGTTGACCGAGGGAAAGGCGGAATCTGACGGGGACGAAGGAGGGAGTTGATTGGGGATGGTTCATTGGCATTGCGGTAATTAGCCAACTCCTCCTCCAAGTCCAGGAGCCAAAGCTAGAAGCTGTCCTTGGCGTTGCCCCGATTGTGGCTCCAACCACGGCTTCCAGCGCCGGGGGAGCTGAAGCCTGCAGCAAAAGCTCCCCGGCTGAGGATAATCACGCCCGCCGACCTCTGGGAATTCAGTTGTCAGCTCAACCCCATCTCCTTCAAATTCCGATAGCTGATGGCCAGCGATTCGAATGGATCCCGATCGTAGCATTGATCTTGCTCGACCAGGTACCACTCCACCCCTCCTTCGGCTGCCGCTTTCAGGATAGCCGGCCAGTTCAAGTTGCCTTCGCCAATCTCCGCAAAGCGTTGCTCCCGGCCCGGCGTGACAATCATATCCTTGAGGTGCAACAGTGGCTCACGCCCCGCGCACTTGCGGATCCACGAAGCAGGGTCTCCGCCACCAGCCTGGATCCAGTACGTGTCCAGCTCCGCCTTCAGCATCTTGGGATCGGCTTGTTCGTACAGCATCTCTAGCCACGTTTCCTGGCCGTACCTCGCCAGTTCATGGTTGTGGTTGTGATAGGAGAGATCTATCCCTTCCGCTGCCAGCCTCTCGGCAATGGGAGCGAGTTCGTCGAGAAATCTCTTGAGGCCGTCCACGCTGTAATACTCGCGGGGTAGCATGGGGATGACCAGGTGATCGCAGTCCCACAGCTTGTACTCAGCGATCACGTCGTCCAGCTCACTGAGACAGCGATCCCATCTCACGTGCGTTGACACGATCCTCAGCCCGCAGTCCTGAACCACTTTGGCGACCTCCTTGGGATCCATCGAAGCGAACCCATCTTGGATCGCCGTGTAGCCAATGTCGGCCACCTTTTTCAGCGACTCGACAACATCAGAGGGAGTCTGGAGAGATTCCCTCACCGTGTACATTTGCGCACCTACGACGTGCTTGGGCATGCTTCACTCCTTTCAACCGATTACTGGGGCCAAATTGACGTTTTTTAACGATGCTACAGCTTGACGATTATCCCTTCCTCTATTGATTGGTAAGCGGCGAGGATGACACGGAGCGTCTTGGTCGCCTCAGCAACGGAGTACAACGGCTCGAACCCACCCTCTATGGCGTCTACAAAGTGGGTGATCTCCGCGGCGAAGGAGCGGCCATAGTCCCATCCGGGGTACTCCACTACAGCCGGGGTCTGGAAACCGACCGGCTGGAAGTAGAGCTTGTCGATCTCACCCCAGAGCTGGCCAGCCTCTCCCATCACGTTGAAAAGCGTGGGACGAGCACCCGGGGCACGCATCGCCCAGCTGGAGAAAATCTTGCCTGTCATCCCCTTCTCAAACCCCACCAGCACGTTGGCTGTATCCTCTCGCTTCAGGGGGAGGCGATATGTGCCCAGCAGGGCGGATACCTCGACAGGTTTCTGCCCTGCCAGGAAAAGCAGGCGATAGGTCGGATGGTAGCCTGTATCTATCAGCTCGCCACCGCCCATCTTTGCTGGATCACTACGCCACCCAGTCGCGGCGGGATGGGAAGCTGATTTGCTCCAGCCTGATTTGTCCAGATTCAGTGGCCTCCGGTGTGCACCACAGTCGACCGAATTGACCATATAGATCTCCCCCAGATCACCTTTCACGATCATCTGTTTGGCCTGTAGGACAGAGGGGAAGAAGAGCTGATTGTGCGCTGCCATCATGATGATACCGCTGCCTTTCACAGCCTGAGCAATACCGGCCGCCTCGTCCAGGCTGAGACATAAAGGCTTCTCAACCATCAGATCCTTGCCCGCCTCGGCGGTGGCGACGATGGCGTCGTGGTGCAGATGATGTGGCAGCATGATGTCAACCGCATCAATCTCCTCATCCTCCAGCAGGTCATTGTAGTCGGCATAGATTTTCACTTGATGGCCGATCTGCGCTGCCCGCTCCTCGGCGGCCTCCCCCGATATGTCGGCGACGGCGACGATCTCCGCGCGGTCGACGACGGTCTTCCAGCCCTCGACATGGGCCCGGCTGATACCGCCGCATCCTATGAGTCCAATCTTGAGCGTCATGTTCTGTGTTCCCCCTGTTCATATGGTATACAACGATTGGCAGTCCGCTCAGGCCAGCCCACTCGCCCGCCACATCCTGTCCATGCAGTTGGCAGCAAGCTGGGCCGCCTCCAGCGGATCCTCGATGGCGTTGATGCGCTCACTGAAGGGCTCCGGCGTGATGGGGCCATCGTAGCCCATCTCGTCCAGTTTCCCCATGAAGCCCGGCAGGTCTATGACGCCGGTCTCCATGGGCAGCCGGCGGACGTTGTCGATCTGTTCATCGCGGGCAATGCCGGCCGGGGCATCGTTGACGTGCACTACGACCACATCGTCGGCGGTGACCTTGTCCAGGTCATCTATGCTGCCCCCTGAGGTGTAGAGGTGCCAGGCATCCAGCAGCAGGCCCACGTTGCCGGTTCCGATAGCCGCGGCCAGCTCCATCATCCCCTCCAGTGTGTAGATGAACTCATACTTGCCCCTATCACGGGAGGTCTTGGGGCCGATGAACTCGATGCCCAACCGGCAGTCGTATTCTTTCAGCACCTCGGCAATGGGGCGGAAGCGCGCCGCGTGCCAGGCGAAGTTCTCTTCATATTCGCGCTCATCCGAGCTTGGGGGACACCAGGTGGCGGTGCGGGTGCAGCCCAGAGCCCGGCCCAGCGCGGCCAACTTGGGCAACCCTTCCAGATCCTTCTCCCACTGATCATCCCTGTTCCAGGCCACTGGCAATCCCCATTGGCCGGGCAGAATGCCGGCATTCTCGAACAGACCACGCACACCGTCGATGCCGTGCTCATCGGCCAGAGCGGCTGCCTCACGGATGCTGAAGTCAATGCCCTCGAATCCAGCTCTTCTAGCCAGCTCGATGGAATCCGACAGCGAGCAGCCCCGGATGCCGATAGCTCCAGGGCTAAGGTTCTTGAACATGTTGCTCTCCTTTGATTTGATAATCGAAGCTAGATGCCAATGCTCTTGAGGTAGCTGCGGCTGATCACTGCACTCTCCAGCGCAGTTGGTTTCTGCGTGACGTCGGTCTCTACGATCACCCAGCCCTGAAAGCCAGCATCTCCTAGGATATCAAAGATCGCCGGGAAGTCAACGAAGCCCTCTCCCAGCTCGGCAAAGATACCGTGGTCAGAGAAGCTTCTGTAATCCCACCCTTTCTCCCGGCCCTCCTGCATCACATTAGGATTGATGTCCTTGAGGTGCATGGCCTTGATGCTGTCGGCGTAATCGCGGCAGAACTGGACCACATCCGCACCACCCCAGGCCAGGTGCCCGATGTCCGGTCCCTGGAAGACCAGATCGCGGTCCACCAGTGAGAAGAGCTGGTTGATCTCCTCCCGTGTCTCGATCACGCTGCCCACATGGTTATGGAAGCAGCTCCGCACGCCTTCTGCGAGTGTGATCTTCCCCACTTCGTTGAGCACCTGGGCAAACTGCTCGTACTCATCGGCTGAGAGCGCATCCTGAGGGCTGACATGCCCGGCCAACTGGCTGCGCGTCCGTCCGCTAGCAGTTACGTAGTCGAATCCCCCAGCGGCGACGTACAGCTCAGTGCAGCCTACCTGGCGCATGAAAAAGGCCAACTGCCTGGCCTGCTCCAGGATCTGCTCCCGTTGGTCCTCCTGCCAAAAAGCCGCACCGAGGTAGCCAGGCACGGGCTTAAGGCCATGCCGAGCATAGAGCTCCACAGTCTCCTCCGCCGACCTGCCGGCCCGCGGGCTGGCGGGAGCGCCCTCGTAGCCCGCCTGAGCTATCTCCGCCAACACCTGCTCCTCAGGTGTACTTCTGCTCCACGTGATCTGTCCGCATCCGACCTGTATTCCTTCCATCGTTTTACACCCTCCCCTTTAATTTGGTGTGCTTTGGAAGATCAGACCTCGTCCCAGATCTTCCGAATGTACTGAGCCGTTTCCACCAATGCTTTACCCTTGTCCTCTTCAACGATCCTGCACTCCAGGGTCATGAAGCCATCATAGCCGATCCGTTTCAGCGCTGTCACCCCTGCCGAAGATGCAGAGCTCGATGGTGCTATTTGCAAGGGTCTGTTTAACAGGAGGCAGGTCCAGTTCCATCGCCGTACTTGAAGAAATCGGTCAGGTAGAAACTGACGTATCCATCGAGGCTGGGCGGCCGCTGCCGGCCCGGCCGGGGGCTACACAGGGAGGATACTACTATAGCCGATGGTGCGGAGAGAAATCCCGCGTGGATAGTACCTATGCCTCTAAAGACAGGGCGCCTGATTCCAGCATAGACAGGAAGGGAGAGTCCTCGATCTCCAGCGGCAGATCAACTCTACCGCGCTTTCGGCTCGACTCATAGGTGGCGAAGATCAACTCCGTGGCCTGGAGGGCCTTGCGCGCGGAAAGCTCCGGCTCGCGTCCCCTCTTCAACGCATCCACCAGATCGAGTATGGCCGAGACGACATGTTCATTTCCATGAATGCCACCTCCTACGTCAAAGTCCTGCCACCTGCCTCCTGTCTCCTCATTGCGCAGGCGCACTTCCGGGCCATCCATCACGCCTACTTCGATCACGCCCTCGGTGCCGATGAGTCGGTTACCACATTCCATGCCCTTGGCTCTGGTCACCCTATCCCCCTCCCGACTGATGACGCTATATCCGGTGGTCATCAGGCCGTACGCCCCATTTCGCCACTTGAAGAAACTCAGGCTCTGTCCTTCCACCATGACCCCAAAGATGGTATGTCCACCTCGGGCCTCAATCTGGCCGATGACCCACTCCACTGGCTCCTCATCGTTGTAGAAGAACATCATGTCGAACCAATGCGTACCCCAGTCGAACAGATCGGAGGTAAAGGCCTCCACACGCGTGAGCTGGCCGATGGCGCCCCTGTCGAGCAGCTCCTTGGCCTTGCGAAAGGGCTTTCCAAATCGGCGCTGGTGATTGAATGTGAGTTGGACGTTGTGCTCATCGCAAACGGCCGCCATCTTCTTAGCCTCGCCCCAGGTGGGGGCTATGGGCTTCTCACAATGGATGGCCTTGACCCCTGCTTGGGCGGCGTCGATAACCATCGGCGCATGGAGCTCCGGCCACACGCAGACGCTGACGATGTCCAGATCCTCTTGGGCCAGCATCTCCTGGTGGTTTAGATAGCCGTGCGGGACATTGTGCTCCTCGCAAAAGAGGTCCAAGTTCTCCTGCTTGATGTCCGCTGCGGCGACGAGCTCGCAGTCTGGTGAGGCCTCATACCCTGCTGCGTGGACG
This sequence comes from Chloroflexota bacterium, assembly GCA_034718215.1. Lineage (GTDB taxonomy): Bacteria > Chloroflexota > Anaerolineae > JAYEMR01 > JAYEMR01 > JAYEMR01. The sequence goes on along the minus strand of JAYEMR010000112.1, from coordinate 247 downwards.
TGCCCCTGCCCAAATCCGGTCGCCCCCTCCGATCTCCATGGGCGGCCGCATCCGATGATACCGACTTTGAATTGCGCCATGGGAGATTTCTCTCCTTCGCTTACGTTGAAGGTCGAATCCGAGCGAAAGCGGCACATCATCGTCAGATAATGTACCGCAAGCCAAAATCCTGCCTGCATCTACGCTCAGCAGGGAAGTGAACTCTACAGCTTGTAGGGATCAGCCGCATCTCGCAGGCCGTCGCCCA
>JAYEMR010000111.1:0-42865 GCA_034718215.1 Chloroflexota bacterium | reverse complement strand
GGAAAGCGTGGCAGCCGCTGAACAGCGACAACAGCCTTCCGCTTTCCCCTCTCCCCGCAGTGTTAATATACCACGGGTCGGGGAGAGTGTCAAACAGCGAGAAGTTGCTGTTTGACATAGGAAGTCACATCTTCAACAAGAGGAACGAGGCTTCCCCGCCGAGGGGTATGCTGGCCATCCCGTCTCCTGCCTGCGCACCCGTGCCTGCCCGCACCTGATCGGGTACAGGTGATCGGGTACAGGCAGACAGGGTCCGACGGACAGGGGAACAGTTTCGGCGAGGACGCCTCAGCCTCGAATCTGCCAGTACCTGGTACAGGTGAGATGTGGGTAATCACCAGCTGTTTGAAGGCACATGAGATAGGGTGCTTGCTTTTAGCTCGAATCATGGTATCATTGAGGTTGAGTGTTGGAAGCTAATCGAGAGGGGGAGAAAATGTTTTTCGCCAGTTTTCTAAGAGTCGTCGCCGCTTTGCTTTGGGCGAGCCTGGTGGCCTACATTGGCTACATAATGGTGCAGCGGAGCCAAGGACGGAGGAGCAAGATATCCGTCCCTGTGGCTGTGCTTCTTCTCATCGCCGCGGCAGTGGTCAGCACCCTGAGCGTCAGCATGGTGGTCATTGATGCGGGTGAGGTGGGGGTGGTGTTCAATATCTTCACCGGCACACGGCCGGGGGGCCTTGGGCCAGGGACGCATTTCGTAAGCCCCTACATCAACCAGGTCTTCCGCTACCCGGTCATGGAGCAGGCCTACACCATGACCAGCAATCCATCTCGAGGGGAGAGCGACACCCTCTGGTCGCCGACGATAGAGGGGCTGAAGGTGGGGATTGACTCCACAACCCGCTACCGCATTGATCCGGAAAAGGCAGCCTACGTCCACAACAACTTTCGCAATGGCTACATGGAGATCCTCATCCGCCCCACCATACGCTCCATCGTGAGGCACCACATCTCTCAGAACACAGTTACCGATGTCTATGGCCCAAAGCGGGCCGAGATCCAGGAGCAGATCACCGAAGCATTGAGGGAGCAGTTGGAGAGCGAGGGATTCGAACTCCTCTCCTTCGATGTCCGCAACATCATCTTCACCGAGGAGTACTCTAAAGCCATTGAGCAGAAGCAGGTCGCCCAGCAGGAGGCGGAGCAGATGAAGTTTGTGCTCCAGCGGGAGGAGCGGGAGGCGGAGCGGAGGGAGATCGAGGCCGAAGGGGTGAAGCAGGCGGCTATCACCAAGGCGGAGGGCGAGGCGGAGGCACTGCGTCTCATCAACGAACAGATCGCTCAGAATGAGAACCTTATCACCTATCGCTACATCGAGAAGCTGTCACCCAATATCCGGGTGATGATGGTTCCCTCGGGGAGCCCATTCATGCTCAACCTGGAGGGACTGCAGGGCCAGATGGAGACAGAACAGACAGGCGAGTAGCATACCCTTTCTCAAGTGGCTTAGCTCACTCGCGCGCTTTGGAATTTTGTGGTATACTACAAATGCCCTGCTATGTTCGTGATGCCCATATGGTTTGAGCTAACACCTATGAGATCGGGGAGTTAGTTCCTGAGTACAGCGGTATGTGCTTGGGGCAGCACCCCACTTTATAAACAGGGTCAAAACCTCTTGGCACACGGCATGGCGGGGTTTTCTATCGGGTATCTGAAGCCTGGTGGTTTGTCTTTACAGTGAGCTAAGCCATACCCTTGCTCTGTGATCAGGAGGGAGATGGTGTTCAGAGAGCAGGTTGTGAATGATATCTACGTATTCACCAGCGAGATGTACCTTCAGGTCACTGCGGGGGCGATATTCTCTCCGGAGGGGACGGTCATAATTGATACCCTACCCTTTCCTCAGGAATCGCGTGCTATGCGCGATTTCATAAGTGAGCGCTCCTCCGAAGATGTTCTTTATGTCATCAATACTCACTATCACGCCGATCATGTGTACGGCAACTATCTGTACTCGGAGGCGGATATCATCTCCTGGAAGGGAACGAGGCTGTATTTGGAGCGCCATGGAGAGGAGAGCCTGCGCCAGGCCAAAGAGGAGACCCCAGAACTGGCCGAGGTGGAGCTACGCCTGCCCAATGTCCTATTTGACAGGGGGCGCATGTTCGTGCACCTAGGCGACAGAACTTTGGAGTTAATCCATGCCCCTGGTCCCACCCCAGATTCTATCGTGGTCCACATCCGTGAAGATCAATTGCTCTTCGCGGGGGATATAATGATGCCAGTTCCCTACATAGTATGGGGTGACTGGCAAGATATGATAGACACGCTTGGTTGGCTGAAGGAGATGAAACTGGATCACCTTGTCCAGGGCCACGGCGAGGTCCTACTCCGAGGTGAGATACCCAGCATTATAGAAGAACGGATTGCCTACTTGCACGAGATCCACGATCGCGTGGCCGCACATGTGGCAGATGGTGGAGAGCGAGAGCAACTGAAGAGCTGGGGGATAGAGGACTTTGGCCTCTCACGCTTATCCCTGGGCGGATTGGCTCCCCAGCTACATCAGGCGAACCTTTTGGCTTTATATGCTCAGCTTTCCCGAGAGTCAGGGGATGCAACCGGAATTTGACGGTTTTCTCACTGCGCTATCATCTTTTATACAAGCGATGATGGGAATGAGTAAGCAACATCACCTCGTGACAGCGAGCCTGGGATGGTGAAAGCCAGGTGACGAGTTGTTGTCGAAAATCCTCCCAGAGCTGCTGACTGAACGCTGACGAATGGCAGATAGCACGGCCAGCCAGCAAGTAAGCTCAGCCGGCCTCGTCCACCGTTATCCAGACGGGGGTATGGATGCGTACCCCACAGAGTGGCCCTGCTAGACGGGGCAATCCTGTCTGTCGTCAGGTAGGAGGGTGGTACCGCGGGGGTAGAAGTATGAGAGCCCTCGTCCCTTATCCCTTAAGGGGCGAGGGCTTTTTAGTGGAGGAGATAAGTGGAAGACGTCCGTGAGATATGGAAATCCATCCGCGCCCTCTCTGATAACGACCGGCGCTGGCTCTTCGCTCAACTAGCCGATTGGCCTCCTTTTCAGCGCCTTCTGTCCTCCCGCGATGGGGGTGCTGGCAAGGCTTGGCAGCCGAAGGTCCTCTTTGACGGCGGCAGCCGGGTAAATCCCGGCCCCGGCTATGGAAGCTACGCTCTCCAATTTAGTGATGAGCTGCCTCAGGTGGTGCACCTAGAGTTCGGGGGGAGGATGACCAACAACGAGGCGGAGTACGAGGCCCTGATCCATGCCTTGGAGGACTTACGCGGCCGGCTCACCGCCCTGGGTGCCGATCCTCAACAATGCGAGGTCACAGTGCAGGGCGACAGCCGGCTGGTGATCAACCAGGTAACCGGGGTGTGGAAGGCCAGAGAGCCACGGATGCTCCAGCGCCGGGATCGCGTGCGGAAAATAGTTCGCAGCTTCGGGAGCGTTTCCTTTGAGGAGAAGGAACGAGGGGAGATCGAGGAGGTACTGGGGCACTAGCAGAGGATGCCAACAACGGACCGAGGAATTTAACTGACTGAAAGTTCGTTGAATTCTAGTCTATCTAGTTCTGTAGTCCGCTGTTATTCCTGCAACCGGGGAACGCGTAAGAATTGGCCAGTCTGCGAGAAATTTTCATCAAAAGCAAAGGCTCGGCGGAGCTCTAATCGCTCCATGACCGCAAAGCTGGGGCAGTCGGTGAAGGAGAATCCTTTATCCGAGTATCGCTTGAAGAGCTCCCAGGCAGCTCGTTCGTCGTCTTCAGTGATCCGCACGTTGTGTGCTAATTTGCCTTTCCAAAGCTGTTCACCTACCCCCAAGGCAGCCCAATACCCCAATCGCACGAGTACCAGAGTAATGGTTTCATCAATCACAAAGTTGCTGGTCACAAAGTCGCCCTGGAAATCGGCCAGAAAACCTATAGCCGCTGCGTGATATTGATCCTGGGCATCCTTTATGGCAAACCATGCGCTGGTATCAACGAAGGCTAGTTCTTTGGTCATCGCCAGCTTGCCGTGTAGATGTATCTATCGTGATGAACCGAGCCGTCGTGGGGCTCATCACTGCTGGCAGTACCAGCCATGCGTAGAATCGCCCGACGATGGCGCTCAGCCGAGGCTGCTAGGGCTTTTGTATCGCTTGGATCAAAACCCAGCACATCAGCCAGCGTGTCTTGTCTGATGGGGAAGATAAGGAGCTCAACTTCCGCTTGCTCACCTATGTCAAGCGGCTCTTTGGGATGCAGAACCCCTTTTTTGTAGATCGCACGCGCTAAGATCGCCATTTGATTCCCCTTTCCCTTGTGCATACTGTGTATATTGTAGTCTTTATGAGCGTTTTGTCAAACGGGCTTTTCCGTCCGCATGGGCAAGCCCATCTGCACGGATAGGCTTCGTCTGTTTGATTCTCCAGTCCGTTGTGAGCTCGTTGTTAATAGGAGGAGAAGCATGTTCAAAGAGGTGCCAACTCACGTTGATTTCGTGGCTCAGGAAAGAGAAATCTTAAAGTGGTGGGAGGAAAGCGAGGCTTTTGAGAAGCGCCGGGAGTTGAACCAAGGCAACGAGCGCTGGTCCTTCATTGATGGCCCCATTACAGCCAACAATCCCATGGGCACGCATCACGCCTGGGGCCGCACCTACAAGGATCTCTTCCACCGCTACTGGGCCATGAAAGGCTACGACACCCGCTACCAGAATGGCTTCGACTGCCAAGGGCTGTGGGTCGAGGTGGAGGTGGAAAAGGAGTTGGGTTTCGAGTCCAAGCGCGATATCGAAGCCTACGGCATCGGCCCCTTCGTCAACCTCTGCAAACAGCGGGCGCTCAAATATGCTGCCGTGCAGACCGAGCAATCTCAGCGGCTGGGATATTGGATGGACTGGAATGACCCCGATTTCCTGCGCTGGCTACGGGATAAGATGGAGGAAGACCCGGAGCAGGTTATCAGCGTCCAGGGGACCCGAGGCAAGGTGGCCGGCACGGTGGAGCAGATCGTCGGGCGGCTGGGCACCCCCGAGCTTGGAGGATCCTACTTCACCTTCTCTGATGATAACAACTACCACATCTGGGAGGCCCTCAAGAAGTGCCATGAACAGGGCTGGATCTACAAAGGCCACGATGTAATGCCCTGGTGCCCCCGCTGCGGCACTGGGATCAGCCAGCACGAAATTGTCACCGAGGGCTACCAGGAGCTGACTCACCCCAGCATCACCTTGCGATTCCCCCTCCGAGCTCGTCAAAACGAATCGCTTCTGGTGTGGACCACCACCCCCTGGACCCTCACCTCCAACGTCGCTGCCGCCGTCGGCCCCGACCTGACCTACGTCAAGGTCCGCCATAACGATGAGATCCTCTACCTCTGCAAGGGCACGTTACACATCCTGGACGGCGACTACGAGGTGCTGGCGGAGATGCCGGGGAGGGCGCTGGAGGACTGGGCCTACGATGGGCCCTTCGATGAGTTACCCGCCGTAGGGGCAACCCTGGCGGTTGCCCAGGAGCAGGAGCGTCCCTATCCCCATCGCGTGATCCTATGGGACGAGGTGAGCGAGGAGGAGGGCACGGGCGTGGTCCACATCGCGCCTGGCTGCGGCGCTGAGGACTTTGAGCTCAGCAAGGAACACGACCTGCCTGTGCTCGCGCCGTTGGACGAGTCCGGAGTCTTCATCAATGGGTTCGACTGGCTCACGGGCCTAAATGTGGCCGAGGTCGCAGAGCCTATCTTCGAGGACTTGGAACGCAAGGGGCTGCTGTACAAAGTGGAGGATTACACCCACCGCTATCCCGTCTGCTGGCGCTGCGGCACGGAGCTGGTATTTCGTCTGGTGGATGAGTGGTTCATTGACATGGGCGATCAGCTGGACAAGGGCTACGAGGAGGTGACCGAGGAGGAGAAAAAGCGCAACCTCCGCTATCAGATCATGGAGGTGATGCAGAATACCCGCTGGATTCCGAGCTTCGGCTTCGACCGGGAGATGGACTGGCTGCGCAACATGCAGGACTGGATGATCTCCAAGAAACGTTACTGGGGCTTAGCCCTGCCCATCTGGGAGTGCCCAAAGTGCGGCCATTTCACCGTCATCGGCAGCAAGGAGGAACTTAAAGAGCGGGCCGTCGAGGGCTGGGAGGAGTTCGAGGGGCATTCTCCTCACCGCCCTTGGATAGATGCGGTGAAGATCCGCTGCCCGAAGTGCGGAACTCCCGCCTCCCGCGTTCCCGACGTGGGAAATCCCTGGCTGGACGCGGGAATCGTGGCTTTTTCCACCTTGAATTACCACCGCGACCGCCAGTACTGGGAGAAATGGTTCCCCGCTGATCTAATCAGCGAGACCTTCCTGCTTCAATTCCGAAACTGGTTCTACTCCCTCCTGGCTATGAGCACTATCATGGAGCGTAAGGCTCCCTTCCGCAATGTCTTCTCCTACGCCCTGCTCCTGGCGGAGGATGGCCGGCAGATGCACAAAAGCTGGGGCAACGCCATCTGGTTCGATGAGGCGGCTGAGAACATGGGAGTGGATGTGATGCGCTGGATGTTCTGCTCCCACCGGCCCGAGAAAGACCTCCGCTTCGGCTACGCCCTGGCCGATGAGACGCGACGGCGCTTCCTGATCCCCCTTTGGAATGTCTACTCCTTCTTCGTGACCTACGCCAACATTGACGGCTGGGAGCCGGGTGGGGTAACGAAGGCTGACCCATTGACTCACCTGTGCCTGCGCCACGGGTGCAGGCGTTACTCATTACTCGATAGATGGATCCTCTCCGAGCTTCAAGTGCTGGTACAGAAGGTCACTGAGCACCTTGACGACTACGATGTCTATGGAGCCACCGCTCCCATCGAGGCCTTCATTGACGAATTGAGCAACTGGTACGTGCGCCGTTCCCGCCGCCGATTCTGGAAGAGCGAACAGGACGCGGACAAAGACGCCGCCTATCGCACGCTCTACAGGGTGCTGACCACACTGTGCAAGGTTCTGGCTCCCTTCACACCCTTCTTCGTAGAGGCGATGTATCAGAATCTGGTGCGCTCCACGGATGAGAAGGCTCCGGAGAGTGTGCACCACAACGACTGGCCAGTGGCCGATGAATCGCTCATTGATGAGGAGTTAGCGAGGGACGTGGAGCTGGCTATCCGAGCGGCCAGCCTGGGCCGTTCGGCGCGCTCTCAAGCGGGCCTGAAACTGCGTCAGCCCTTGGCCCGAGCGCGGGTGCTGGCCAGTGAGAGCGAGCGACAGCGCCTGGATCGGCTGTCGGCGATCATAATGGATGAGTTGAATGTCAAAAGGTTGGATTTTGTGGAGCGGGCGGGAGAGTTGGTGAGCTACGAGACCCATCTGCTCCCTCAGCTGCTGGGGCCCAAGTATGGCTCATTGTTCCCCAAAATGCAGAAGGCAGTAGCGGGCATGGACGCTGAGCAGTTGGCCCAGCGGGTTGAGGCTGGGGTGCCGATAGCCATCCAGGTGGAGGATCAATCCATTGAGCTGCTGCCGGAGGAGGTGGAGGTGCGCACCCATGCTCGTGAGGGCTATGCTGTGGCCGAGGAGCGAGGCATCATCGTGGCTGTGGACACTCGCCTGACGCCGGAGCTGGAGCGGGAGGGGCTGGCCCGAGATCTGGTGCGCCGCATCCAAAACATGCGCAAGAGGGCCGACTTCAATATCGAGGACCGCATCACCACCTACTATCAGGCGGAGGGGCAACTGGCTGAGGTCATGGAGGACCCGGAACAGGCGGCCTACATCCAGGCCGAGACACTCTCACTCGACCTGGTGGAGGGACCATCGCCGCCGAGGGCCTATGTCCAAAGCTTCGAGCTGGAGGGGGATCGCATTACCCTGGGTGTGCGCAGAGCAACCACTGGGCGATGAAATCGCCCAGCTACTGAGCAGCGCCCGATGCCTGCACCTGATCAGGCACAGGTGAATCGGGCTTTTCTGCCGCTGAATACCTGCGCAACCAGGGCTCACCTGTCCTTCCTGCGCACCCGTGCCTGCCCGCACCTGATTGGGCACAGGTGATCGCCTGCGCACGGGCAGTCGCGGGCGGGTACAGGCAGACAGGACCCGAGCAGGTGCGGGTGAGAGTGATTTATCACCCGCTGCTTCGTAGCCCGACGACTTCATCGTCGGGTGGCTTTCTCGCCCCGCTCGCCCTTCTCCCGCTCTATCTCTGCCAACATCGCCTCCGCGCTGTGGCGCGTCTCAGGTCGGTCAGCGCCGAGCATGACCGCTAGCTCTGTGATGCGCTCTTCGGCATCGAGCGGCTCGACGCCGGCCACGGTGCGCCGGCCCACTACTGACTTGGCCACACGGAAGTGGGCGTCTCCATAGGCTGCCAGCTGCGGCAGGTGGGTGACGCAAAGCACCTGATGCTCAGGGGTCAGGCTCCACAGCTTGTAGCCCACCACCTCTCCCACCCGCCCTCCAATGCCGGCGTCAATCTCGTCGAAGATGAGGGTGGGAGTCTCATCGGCCATGGAGAGGACAGTCTTGAGAGCCAGCATGAGCCGCGAGGTCTCGCCGCCGGAGGCCACGCTCGCCAGCGGCTTGAGCGGCTCGCCCACGTTGGGTGAGATGAGGAACTCCACGTGGTCAATCCCCGTGCGATCGAAGGCCAGACGCTGGCCCGTCGCCCTAAAAGGCGCCGGCGCCCAGGCACCCTCGGCGTCCTCCCGCTGCTCGATGGAAACGTCGAATCTAGCGTCCCCCATCGAGAGGCCCGCCAGCTCCCTCTCCACTTTGGCCTTCAACCCATCGGCGGCTTGGCGACGCGCCTCAGATAAGACCGCTCCCAGCTCCCCTATCTCCCGCAGCAGCTTTTCTTCTTGAGCTCGCAGCTCCTCGATCCGCTCCTCGCTGTGGGCGATGGAGTCCAGCTCCTCCTCCGCCCGCTGCCCAAAGGCCAGGATCTCCTCAATTGAATCGCCATACTTACGCTTCAGGCCCTGAACGAGGCTCAACCGCTCCTCAACCTGCGTCAAACGACGGGGATTGTATTCCACACTCTCTCTGTAGTCCCGCACGGTGGTAATTATATCCTCCAGCCGGTAGCTCAGCTCCTCCGCTGCCTGCAACACCTCGTTCAAGCTGGGGTCAATCTCCACCAACTGAGAGAGAGACTTTATTGTCTCCCCCAGAAGGTCATAGGCGCCGGGGCGACCCTCCTCAGCGGTGTCCTGTCTGACCGTAGAGGAGGAGAGGGACTGATAGGCCGTCTCCGCCAGGGTGAGCAGTCGCTCGGCGTTGGCTAGCCTGGTGCGCTCCGCCCGCAGCTCCTCCTCTTCTCCCATAACCAGCCCGGCGGCGTTGATCTCCTGCACTTGGTATTCCAAAAGGTCCACTCGGCGGGCCAGCTCCCGCTCGTCACGCCTCAGATTAGTCAGCTCCTCCCGCACCTGCCGCAGCGCCTCGACTTTGGCCGCCAGCTTCCTCCGCTGGGGCCACAGCCCTCCGTAGCGATCCAGGAAATCAATGTGCTCCCGCGCCCGCAGCAGCGAGAGATGGCCGCTCTGGCCGTGGATGTCAACAAGCCGCCGGCCGACGGCCTCCAGCGCCGACAATGTCACCGCCCGCCCGTTGATCCGGCAGATATTCCGTTTTTTTCGCTGGATCTCGCGGGCCAGGCTGAGGGTGGAGGGGTCATCGCCCTCCAGTCCATCGCTGGCCAAGAGGGGATTGACCTCAGCTTGCAGCTTTGGCTCCAAGTAGAATATCCCCTCGATGAGAGCGCGGTCTGCGCCGCTGCGGATGACCTCCCTAGTGGCCCATCCACCCATGAGCAAGCTCACCGCATCGACGATAATGGATTTGCCGGCGCCAGTCTCACCGGTCAAGACGTTGAAAGCTGGGCCTAAGGTGAGGTGAAGCTCATCTATGATCGCGAAGTCACGGATGGTCAGTTCGGCCAGCATTACTGCTCATCCCTCCTTCTGCCCCTCCTCGTCCGCGTTTCTCAGAGCATAGGAACCGCTCAGCCGCTTCATCAAAGTCCGGTAGAAGTAACCTCTCTCCTGAGTTCTTACGAAGAGACCGGTGTGGGAGCTGGCTTGAACCAGGACCCGATCGCCGTCAGCTAGATCCACGGCAGATTGACCATCCACAGTGAGAATGGCAGCGTGATCAGTGGACACATTAATGGATATCGTCGCCCCGTCGGCCAGGACTATGGCCCGATCGAGGCTGAGGTGAGGGGCGATGGGTACCAGCAGGATGTTGCGCAGCTCAGGGGGCAGTATGGGGCCGCCGCAGGCTAGGGAATAGGCCGTGCAGCCAGTGGCGGTGGAGACGATCAAACCATCACCCAGATAGGTAGTCAGGGGGGCTCCATTAACCTCAGCCGCCAGGCTGATGACGCGGGCCAGGCCGCCCCTGCTGACCACCACATCATTCAACGCCTCGAAGCTCTGCAGGTGCTCGCCATCCCGCCCCAACTTGGCGGAGAGCATCATTCTCTCCTCCACCCAGTACTCACCCCTCATCACCTGCGCCAGCTTCTCCTCCCATTCCTCAGGCTGGGCCTCGGCCAGGAACCCCAGCTGTCCCATTTTGACCCCCAGGATGGGCACCTGGTGATGGGTTCCCATCCGCGCCGAGCGGATTATGGTGCCATCGCCTCCCAAGACGATCAGGAGGTCGAGCCGGGCGATGTGAGCTCGCACAGTCTCCTCGTCCCACCCGGAGCCCTGCCAAGCGCGATAACCTCGCGCCTCCAGCCAGCGGGCGATCTCAGCGCCCAAGACTCGGGAGGCTGGGATCTGGGGATGATGGAGAACGCCGATGCCCTTTTCGATTGCGTATTTGCGCTTCACGCTCCACCCTCCACGCTCTACGCCATTCCCAGATGTGTCTTCAGCCAGTCGACCACGGAGTCCCTGGCCACCGCCTGTTGGCCCCCAGCGGCCATGTCCTTCACCGCCACCTGTTGGGACCGCAGCTCCCTCTCCCCCAGAATGCAAGTGTAGGCCACTTCTGCGCGATCAGCGTTACGGAGCTGGGCTCGCAGGCTGCGGTCACCGAAGGAGGTCTCAGTTCGGATGCCAGCCAAACGCAGCTCATTCGCCAATTGCAGCGCAGCCTCCTTGGCCTCCTGGCCTAGATAGAGGATCATGACCTGGGGCTGGGGCAGCTCTGGCACCTTCATATCCTGCTGCTTCATGGTCAGAATGATCCGCTCCAAACCCGAGCCGAATCCCACACCGGGCGCGTGATCCCCTCCCAGGGATTCGGCCAGCACATCATACCGTCCCCCACCGCAGACGGCGTTCTGAGCCCCAATCCCCTTGGCCCAGACCTCGAAGACGGTCTTGGTGTAGTAGTCCAGGCCCCGCACCAACCGGTGGTTGATGGTGTAGGGAAGGCCCAGGCGGTCCAGGTAACCGAGGAGGGTAGAGAAGTGCTCTCGGCATTCCTGGCAGAGGAAATCGGTGCTGTGAGGGGCCTCAGCGATGATAGGCTGGCAGCTCTCAGCCTTGCAGTCCAGCACGCGCAGGGGATTGACTTCCAGGCGGCGGTGGCAGTCCTCGCATATCTCCTCCAGGTGATGGTTGTAGTAGGCCCTCAAGGCCCGGATGTAGCCCGGCCGACACTTGGGACAGCCGATGGAGTTGAGTTGAAGGGAAAGGCCCTGAAACCCCAGGTGGTCGTAGAGATGCCAGGCCATAGACATCACTTCCGCATCGAGCGCCGGATCCTGCTCGCCGATGGCCTCCACGCTGAGCTGGTAGTGCTGTCTGTAGCGCCCGGCCTGTGGCCTCTCGTAGCGGAAAGCTGGGCCGATGGAATAGACCTTCACCGGCTGAGGCCACACATGCATGCCATGCTCGAGATAGGCGCGGACAATGCCGGCGGTGAGCTCAGGACGAAGAGTCAGCTCATCTCCCCCCCGATCTCGGAAGGAGTACATCTCTTTATCCACCATGTCCGTCCCCTCGCCCACACCTCGGACGAAGATGGAAGTCTGCTCAAAGAGGGGCACATCCATGGGCTGATAGCCGTAGAGCTGAGCGATGGCCTGGATGCGCTGTCTGACATACTGCCAGTAGGGCTGCTCATCGGGCAGGATGTCCTGGGTGCCACGAGGTGCTTTGTACAGAGTCATATATCCTCCTTATGAGGATTATAGCGTGTTTCATACCCCTTGTCTACCTCTAGCGCAGGCGTTGGCCCAAAACAAACTACCACGCCGCAGTGCAGCGTGGTAGTTTACCCCCGGCCGAACCATGGCGTTGTTTCCTCTCCCGAAAATCAGCGGGAATGAGATAGCGCAGCTTCACTCCTCGTCCAAGCCGAGTTCCTTATGGATGTGGCGCACTGCTGCCTCATACTTCGACTCACTTACCACGATGGAGATGTTATGCTTGGAGGAGCCTTGAGCGATGCAGAGGCAGTTGATACCGTGCTTACCCAGTGCGTTAAAGAGCCGAGCGGCCACGCCAGGTGTATTCTGGATACCAGCACCCACTGCGGCTATGATGGCTGCCTCCTGCACCCAGATGCGGTCCACGTTACGGCGGGTCAGCTCCGGGGCGAAAGCCTCCTCCAGTGCCTTCACTGTCCTCTCAACATCTGTCCGGGGGATGGCAAAACAGATGTTCTGCTCCGAGGAGGACTGGGTGATCATCAGGACATTCACCCCTTCGCGGGCCACGGTGGTGAAGACCTTGGCTGCGATGCCAGGCACACCGATCATCCCCCGTCCCTCCACAGTGGTCAGAGCTATATCGGTGATGGCGGTGATCCCCTTGACCGCTCGCTCATTTTGGAGCGTCTCACGGCAGACTAATGTGCCAGGATGAGAGGGATTGAGGGTGTTGAGGATGCGCAGGGGAATGTCCGCTTCCTGGGTGGGGATGATGGTCTTGGAATGCAGGACCTTGGCCCCAAAGTAGGACAGCTCCGCGGCCTCAGCGTAGGAGATCTGGGGCAGCGTGCGGGCCTCTTCCACTAAGCGAGGATCGGCGCTCATTATGCCATCCACATCGGTCCAGATCCACACCTCGTCCGCGTTCAAGGCCTGGCCCAGGATGGCCGCGGTGTAATCGCTGCCGCCGCGTCCTAAGGTGGTGGTGATCCCATCGCGCGTGGCTCCGATGAAGCCGGTCACAACGGGCGTGATCCCTTCGGCCAGCAGAGGCAGCAGGCGGGATCGCGCCCGGTCCCGTGTCTTCTCCATCAGCGGGATGGCGGCTCCAAATTCGTCGTTGGTAATGATCAGCTCCGTGGCATCCACCGCCTGCGCAGGGAAGCCCTGATCGGTCAGCAGCGCGGCCAGGATGCGCGCTGTGAGCCGTTCGCCCAGCGAGGACACAGCATCCATGCCCCGCGCCGTCAGCTCCCCCAGGATATAGATGGACTGACAGAGCGCCTCGAGCTCACTCAGCCGAGTCTCGATCTGGTCGAGCAGCTCCCGTTGGCGGTGTTTATCCTGAATGCACTCAGTTACCGCCTGGTGATGTTGGGAGAGCAGGCGATGTTTGATCTGACGGAAGGTCAGATCGTCACCCGAGGCGGCCGAGCGAGCGGCATGGGTGAGGGAATCGGTCACCCCACTCATAGCTGAGACCACGACTACTGTCTCTTGGCCCTCCTCCAACCTCTGCTGGATGATCTTCCCCGCTCGGTTGATCACCTCAGAGTTTCCCATCGAGGTGCCACCGAATTTCATGACTATCATATCTACCTTACGAATTGACCAATGGCCAATAAGGCGCTGATTACAGTGCCAATGAGGGCCAGAGAGCCGATCAGCCAGCGCGTCTGTAGCAGCATCCGGTCATACATCTGATCGAAGCGCTCATTCATCCGGTCGAAACGCTCGTTCATCTCCAGCCGAAGTTGGCCCATATCCTCTCGGAACTCCATCCGCGTTTGGGTAAGCTCATCTCGCAACAGTGAGACATCCTCCTCCAGAAGATCAAGCCGGGAAAGGACCTCTCGGCCTGTCGCCCACAGGCGATATTCGTCTCGCGGCACCGCTCGTTCCTCAATCCGTCGATCCAGCCAGTGCAAGAGCTCTTCAGTTCCCTCATCGCCCAGTGCCTCACGGACTCTGGGGAGTGCTTGTAGCGCCATGATCTCTCCTCCCTCTCTGAACTGGCTTCGCCTGCGCTTATGATAGCTAAATCCGCTTATAGGGCAAATAGGGAGCCTTAGACGAGCCCATTGGGGTATGACCTCGATAGAAAAAGGGACACCCGTCCAGGTGCCCCTGCAATGATGGCTATCTTGCTGAAAAGATGGCTCCCGCTACTGCCCCGAAAGCTGTGGCGGATCCGATATGTGGACGGGCATCTCCCGTCGGCTGGATTCATACCCCGCCATGACGATGGCCAGATTGTGGCGGGCCTCCTCGCCGCTTACCGGAAGCGGCCCCCCGGTCTGAAAGGCGGTCAAGAACTCGCTCAACAGGGCGCTGAAGCTGTGCACATTGGGGTCCAGCTCTGGATGGGTCCATTCCCCAAATTGGTTCTCGTACAGGGCCAGGGGCTGCTCGTCCCATCGGAAGCGCAGCGTCCCCTCTGTGCCGCACACCTCGCTGGCTCGCTCCCCACCGGACTTCACCGCCCAGCTGAACTGGACGCTGCTGACGGCGCCGTTGGCGTGGTTGAGGAGCAACAGGGCTAGGTCATCCACATCCTGCTGCTGGACGAAGGTCCCCACCCGGCCGTAGACCGATTCCACCGGCGCTCCCATCAGCCACTCGGCTAGGTAGCAGAAGTGGTAGCCGTTGTCGAGCAGGCAGCCGCCTCCGGCGCGAGAAGCTTTGGTGCGCCAGTTGGGGTCATACGCTTGAGCGCCGGGGTAGTGGCCACCTCCCAGGTGCTCGAAGCGGATGAGAAAGGGCTGGCCGATTTTACCTCCCTCGATCAGCTCCCTGGCCTTGGCAAAGGCGGGTATCCATTTGTAATTGTGGTAAACGCCCAGACGCATGCCCTTCTCCTCGACCGCCTGAAGGATGCGGTCCACACTTTCCAGCGAGGTGGACAGGGGTTTTTCTGAGAGGATGTCCACCCTTTGGTGAGCACAGTAGACCGTCACCTCCTCGTGTAGGAAGTGAGGAAGCGCCAGGTCCACCAAATCGAGCTCCGTTCGAGCCAGCATCTCTTTGTAGTCGGCGAAGCGATTCTTCTCGGGCACATCCAGCAGCTTGCCGATGACCCTCAGCCGCTCCGGGGAGGGGTCGGCCAAGGCCACGACTTCCACGCGATCGCTGTTCTCCTGAAAGGCCCGCGCGTGCCCTTCCTCCACGATGCGGCCGCAGCCAATGATGCCAGCGCGCAGCTTATCCATGCTTTGATGACCTCCAATGAGAAGTTGCAGGTTACAAGTTGAAAGTTGCAAGTTCTAACTTTCAACCCTTCCTTTCGCCGCCCAGATCATCCCTCGGGTCACCATGGTGAGGACCTCCGGCTGCCGGACGATTTCTGCCGAGTGGCCGAGCGAGCAGTAGAAAACCCGCCCTTGACCGTAGGTCTTCGTCCAAACCACCGGCATCACCACATCGCCGCCTGTGCAGGCGAAGCGGGTGGTGGCCAGGACGGTGTTGCCTGGGTCCACGTGCATGTAGTATTGCTCCGAGGTCACGGTGAAGTCCTCGATGCCCTCGGTGATGGGACTGGGGACATCGGTGATGTTCACCTCGTAGGTGACCCCGTCGCCGCCCGGATGAGCCACCCACTGGCCGCCGACCATGTACTGGTATCCCGGCTGATCGCGGAAAGCATCGGCCATGCCTCCGTGCACCCCAGCAATCCCCGTGCCCCCCCTCACCGCCTCCAGAAATGGGCTCAGCTGATCGAGCTCAATGTGCCCCATGGTCCAGATGGGAACGATCAGATCCACTTCCTCCAAGTCCTTATCCTTGAAAGCGTCGAGGGTGTCGGAGACCTCCACCTGGAACACGTTCTCTCGGAGCGTCTGGGCCAGGAGATTGGCAACCTCCCTCGGCTTGTGTCCCTCCCAGCCGCCCTGTACGATCAATGCTCTTTTCATGGCTTCTCCATTCATTTCATGATGGGCTCTGCTACGCCCCTATAAATTAGCGTCTGAATATCTCATCCACCGCGATATCGAATCCCTTCATAAGTGCTGAGCGAGCTACCTCCCCAGAGTCAAATGTCCCCTGAAGCTCGTACGCTCCCTCAGTCAGAGCACAAACTGTGACATTTGAGGCCGTCGGATCAACGAGCCAGTACTCGCTCACCCCGGTCTCTTCATACTCATCGAACTTCTCCCGGCGGTCGGTCTCTTCGGTACCGGGAGAGAGTACCTCTATCACCAGATCGGGTGGGCCGTAGATCATGTCCTCCTTGATGCGGTCGGCGTGTTCGTGAGCCAGAAACAGGATGTCCGGCTCACGGATCTTGCCTGGCCAGAGCCTGACCCCAGTCGGGGCATAGAGCACTGTGCCCAGGTCCCTGTCGCGCACGAAGGAGTACAGCGCGAAGAGCAATCGGCCTGATATTCTCTGGTGAGCGACGGATGGCGGTGGCGGCATGATCAACTCCCCCCCGGATAGCTCGACGATGTGATTGGTCTCCGGCAGGGCAAGATAGGCCGCCTCGGTCCACTCTCCCTGAGGCGGGAACAGCCGGGCCACATCCACCGCCAGTTGAGGTTTCATTTTCAATTCCGCACCCACAGCCGGCTTCGACATCTTTCGCCTCCCTGCCACTTTGAGGCTGGGCCGGGTTACCCATCAAGCTGGGACAGGCAACTCCGGCCCAGTTTTCTACCGCAGGGGCAGTTCCACCCACTGACCCGTCTCACAGGAGCGGTCCAGGGCCACGATGATCTCCAGTGCCTTGTAGCCCTCCTCGCCGGGGATGGGGCAGGGCTTGCGACCCAGGATGGCGTCCACGAAGTCCTGCACCACGCCCAGGAACCACTGGCCCTCCACGTTGGTCTGCATGGGCGGCACATCGAAGGTGATCTTGCCTCCCAGCTCAGCGCTGTAGACTACCAGGGGATTATCTGGCTCGACGCTGATGCGCAGCGTGCCCTTTTCGCAGAAGGCGGTGAGGGAGTTATCCTCCGTGCCCTTGGTGGTCCAGCTGGTGCACAGCGTGCCCATCGCGCCGTCGGTGAACTCCAGGATGGCCACCGAATTGTCCTCCACATCGGTGTCCTGCTTCTCTAGGGTGGCCTTGAGGCCGCACACCCGTTTGACCTCCTTGCCGGTCAGGAAGCGGATAAGATCAGCCTTGTGCACGCCCAGGTCGGCCAGGGGACCGAAACCGGCGTACTCTTTCTTGAAGAACCAATCGGCGGTGGGGCTCCAGTTCTCCGGCCCTGAGTGGCCGAAGGTGGTCTTGATGTGATAGATCTCCCCCAGGACGCCGCTCTCGATGACCTCTTTGGCCTTTTGATGGACTGGGCTGTAGCGCTGCGACTGGTCAATCATGAGCAGTGCACCGCCCTCCTTGCCCGCATCAATCATCGCCTGAGCGTCCTCTAGGTTGGTGGCCATGGGCTTCTCGCACAGCACGTGCACTCCTGTCCTGAGGGCCTTGATAGCCAGCGGCGCGTGCAGGAAGTTGCGCTCGCACACGCTGATGGCCTGCACTCCGCTGTCCAGGAACTCGTCGAAGTCGTCGTAGAACTTGACCCCCTTGGGCTCATATTCCTCGATGACGTCGGGGATGAAGCTCAGGTCGCCGTTGTAGATGGAGATGAGCTCGCAGTCGGGGGATTCCTCCCACTCGTGGATGTGGAGCACCTTGGCGATCTGTCCTGCTGCTGCCACTCCTACTTTCAATTTCTCTGCCACAGCTCTCATCCTTTCCCGGTAAAGTAGCTAGGCCCAATAGGCTACGCCGGCCTCTTCCTCGATGACCAGCCTCTTGAGGAACTTAACCGCCTTCTCGAATCCCTCTCGGGCCGACATCAGGCTGTCCTCATGCTCTATGGAAAGCGCTCCGTCGTAGCCTATGAGCCGCAGATTGCTGATCATATCTCGCCACACTTCCTCACTGTGGCCGTATCCCACGGTGCGGAAGATCCACGCCCGGTTGACCTCCTCGGTGTAGGGCTTGGTGTCCAGCACGCCGTGCACTCTGGTATTCACTGGATCCACCTTGGTATCCTTGGCGTGGAAGTGGAACATCGCCCCCGCCTCTCCGATCTCCCGGATGGCGTACACCGGGTCTATCCCCTGCCAGAAGAGGTGGCTGGGGTCGAAATTGGCCCCGATGGAGGATCCCACCGCCTCCCGCAGCTTGAGCAGCGTCTCCGGGTTGTACACGCAGAAGCCGGGGTGCATCTCTAAAGCTATCTTGGTCACCCCATGCTCAGCGGCCCAGGAGGCCGTCTCCTGCCAGTAGGGGATCAGTTTCTCCTCCCACTGCCATTTCACCACCTGAGAGTAGTCGGGCGGCCAGGGGCAGGTGACCCAGTTGGGGGTCTTGTCCTCTGGACCTCCTCCTGGGCAGCCGGAGAAGGTGATGACCGTGTCCAGGCCCAGCTTCTCCGCCAGGAGCACCGTGTTCTCGAAGTCCTCGTGATGCGCCTGAGCGATCTCGGGGTTGGGGTGGATGGGGTTTCCATGGCAGCTCAAGGCGCTGATCTCCAGCCCTCGGCTGGTCACCGCCTCCTGGAAAGCTTTGACCGCGTCGTCATCCTGGATGAGCTCCGCCGGTTTGCAGTGGGCGTCGCCGGGGTAGCCTCCGCAGCCGATCTCCACCGTCCCGCAGCCCACGGACTTGATGTAGTCCAGGGCCTCCTCGAACTCCATTCCGCCGAAAAGTACAGCTAAAACTCCAACCTTCATCGTTTCGCTCCTTTCATTGTCTAAACAGGCTTTTGCTCAAAGAGTTTCCACTTGTCCTACACCCGATCTCGGGTGCTGCGCCCGCAGATTATGACCCGCAGGCGCTTAATCACCGTTATGGAAGAAAATCGCGTCCACAGAGATCTCGAAACCAGGGAGCTTCTCGGAACGAGCTGTTTGATCAGCGCCCCACTTGCCCAGAAACACATATGCCCCTTCACGGAGGACGAAGACCTCGACGGTGCATTCGTCCGGGTCCACAATCCAGCATTCTTGAATGCCAGCCTGAGCATATTCCACCATCTTCTCCCGCCTGTCCGTGCGCCAGGTAGCCGGGGAGAGCACTTCCACGACCAGGTCCGGTGGGCCACATGCCTGTTCGCCGATGCGATCGCTGTGCTCCTGGGATATGAAAAAGATATCTGGCTCTCGGATCTTACCAGGCCACAGTCGCACTGGCAAGGGCGCAAGCAGGACAGTCCCCAGGCCATGCTGATGCACAAAGCTCCGAAGGGCAGTGTACAATTCACCTACAGCGACTTGGTGACTATATGTCGGATGAGGTGGCATGATCAACTCTCCTTCTGAAAGCTCGACCAGCCGATTAGTGTCCGGCAGGGAGAAGTACTCCTCCTCCGTCCACTGGCCCTGGGGCGACCAAAGTTGTGCTATCTCTGTGGCCCAGCGAGGCTCTTGCACAGCCATCTGCTCACCCGTGCCTGCCTGTCCTGTAAGGGATCGGGTCCTGTCTCCTGCCCCCGCAGGTAGGCGCCTGTCCCCTGTCTGCGCAGGCAGGAGGCACTGGGCGCAGGCACCTGTCCGCACAGGCGGGGGACAGGCAGAAGGGCGCTCCAGGGTCTCTGTTGTTTTTCCCATGACACATCACCTTTCAACCATCAGCCGGATGGCATTGTCCCGCCCGAACTTCTCGACGTACTCCTCGTAGGTCCTGCGCCGCCCCTCGTCGGACACCGGGCCCAGGGCCACCGACGATGCACCATCGCTGCGCTCCACGTAATCAACGGTGTAGTAGTAGGTGCCGGGATGAGTGGATCGCCCTTCCCTCCACCGCCAACGCCGCCTCTGCCAGCGCCTCGCTGACCGTGGGGTGGGGATGGATGGTGGAGGCGAACTCCTCCAGAGTGGCCTCCAGGGTAATGGCCATCGCCCCCTCCGAGATCAGCTCGCTGACGTGGGGGCCAACGGCGTGCACGCCCAACACCTGGCCCACCTCCCCCTCGGCCACGACCTTGACAAACCCCTCCGGCTGACCGTAGGCCAGCGCCTTACCATTGCCGCTCAAGTCGAAGGCGCCGACCTGCACATCGTACCCCTGTTCCCGCGCCTCCTCCTCGCTCAGCCCCACGCTGGCCACCTCAGGCGAGGAGAACACACAGGCCGGGACGGCGTGGTAGCGCATCCGAGCGTCCTGGCCGCAGACGTTCTCCGCGGCGACGATGCCCTCGTGGGAGGCGACGTGGGCGAGCTGCCACCTCCCCTGAGCCACGTCGCCGATGGCGTAGACGGTGGGCACGTTGGTGCGCATCCGCTCATCCACCGCGATGCCCGAGCCATTATAGCGCACCCCCGCCGCGTCCAAGCCAAAGCCCTCCACGTTGGGCCGCCGCCCCACGGCGCACAGCGCCCTCTCGGCCCGGACCTGCCTCTCGTCGCTTTCCGTGGTCATCGTGATCTGCAACTGGCCATCCACCGCCTCAATGCCCGTCACCCGCGTCCCGGTCAGCACCTCCACTCGCCGCCACTCCAGGCTCCTCTGTAGTCCCTGGCCCAGGGAGTGATCCAGCAGGGGGAGCAATCGGGGCAGCATCTCCACCAGCGTGACCTTCAACCCCGCGCCGGCGAAGAGCGTGGCGAACTCAACGCCGATGGCCCCTCCGCCGATGATGCAGATGCTCTGGGGGAGCTCCTCTAGCTCCAGGGCCTGCTGGCTATCGAGCACGCCGGGAAGATCGAGGCCAGGGATGGGCGGGCGTGCAGGATGGGAGCCGGTGGCGATGATGAAATACCGGGCCTCGATCCGATCCCTGCCCACCACAACCGTGTCGGGCGAGACGAAGCGCGCCTCGCCTCGGATGACCTCCACCCCCGCCCGGTCCAACAGCCGACCCACACCACCCCTCAGACCTTGGACCACCCTGCTCTTACGGGCCTGAGCCGCCTCCCAGTCTAGCGTCATCCCGGAGGCCCTGACGCCGAACCTGGCCGCTTTACGCGCCAGTTGGTACACCTCCACGCTGCGCAGCAGCGCCTTGGAGGGTATGCACCCCTGGTTGAGGCACACCCCGCCCAGCTGATCCCGCTCGATCAGCGCCACCTGAGCGCCCAGTTGGGCGGCGCGCAGGGCGGCCACGTAGCCCCCGGACCCCGCGCCGATGACAGCTACATCCACCATGGCCTCCCTCCTATTTTGCCTGGCTTCTTCCGTAGCAGAAGCGCTTGTTCACCCCTCGCTCTTATCTTCAGTGGCTGTCCAGCTCGTCCAGGGCTTCAAGGACAACCATAGCCCCGTAAGCTACGGCGGGGCCACCTGCCATCAGGATCGCAAACCCGTTGCCTCCAGAATTTCCTGGCGGCTAGCCCCTGCTTCACCGCCGCAGGTACATGAAACTTAATGCAGTACTCGCACCGCAGCGCCACTGAGAGGGCCAATGCAATCAACTCCTTCATCTTGGCGCTGATCGCACCATCCTTGGTGGCTTCCTCATCCAATCCTACAAAGGCGCCCATGACCTTCGGAATCTGCATGCCCAGGGCTGCCATATTCTCTTCCGGGTTGACTCTCTTCTCCATCTCATGCCTCCTTGTTTACTTTAGCTCTCTATCTCTACAAGAGTAAAAGTGATGGCTGTTCGATCAGACGCTTCACCTGCTGCAGGAAGCGGGCCGCCGGGGCGCCATCCACGACACGGTGATCGAATGTCAGGCTGAGGGCCATCATCTGCCGGGCGCAGATCTCCCCCCGGTGGAGGGCGGGCTTGGCCCGGATGCGCCCCGCCCCCAGGATAGCGCACTCGGGCAGGTTGATTAGGGGAGCGAAGGCGTCGATCTCGAACATGCCCAGGTTGGTGATGGTGAAGGTGCCGCCCGTCAGGTCATCGGGCAGGAGCTCATCCGCCAAAGCGCGGTCGGTCAGATCACGCCGCTCGCGGGCGATCTCGCGCAGCCCCTTGCTGGGTACATCCTCTATCACAGGCACCACCAACCCCCTCTCCGTGTCCACCGCCAGCCCGATGTTGATCTCGCTCAACAGCTCTATCCCCTCCTCTCCCCAGCGGGCGTTGAGGTAAGGATGATCCTGAAGCGCCTGGGCTACGGCCTTAAGGAACAGGTCATTGTAGCCGGGGATCGCATCCTGGCCCTCCAGAAGCTCGCGAAATCGCTTCACCAACCCCACGAGCTCCGTGACATCCGCCTCGGTGGTGAGGGTCAGCCGAGCTGTGGTTCGCGCGCTCTCAGCCATACGCTGAGCGATGAGCTTACGCGTCCCTGTCAGTGGGACCACCTCGCCTACGGTTGCGGCTACTCCTTCCGCCAGAGAGGCCCTCACATCGGCCCGTGTCACACGACCGCCGGGGCCGGTGCCGGTCAGTTCAGTCAACTCTACTCCCTCTTGGGCGGCCAATTTTCGCGCAGTCGGTGTGGTGCGTGGTTGCCCGCGACCTTCGGGGTGAGCCTTCAGATAGTCCAGCACATCCTGTTCCACGATGCTTCCCTGGGGGCCGGTGCCGGTCACTCGTGCCAATTCGATCCCCTTTTCGCGAGCCAGTCGTCGCGCGCGGGGGGAGGCAGGAACCCGTCCCCCGGCCCTGCTGGGAGGCGGAGCAGAAGGCTCTTCCGGCGCTAGAGCGAAGGGGAGCGGCGCTTCAGGCACCTTAGCAGCCGCAGGTGGCTTATAGCCGCTCAGATCCTCCTCAGGCGAGCCGATTATGGCAACGGGGGCCAGCACGGAAACTGTAGCCCCACTGGGGAACCAGACTTGACGCAGCGTGCCGCTGGCGGGGGACTCAATGTCGAACACTGCCTTGTCAGATTCCACCTGGAAGAGGGGCTCGCCTTCATCCACCTCCTGGCCCTCTGCCTTGTACCACTCCAGTATGGTTCCCTCCTCCATTGTCTGCCCCATCTTGGGCAGGATCACTTCAGTAGCCATATCAGTTTCTCCTAGAAAACGTCCAGCCAGACGTGCGGCCGTTGCTTTGACAGTCGCCCCGGACTGGAGTATAATTTGGGTATGATGAGCTACTCTGTATGATACCACGGTTGAGAAAGGGTGTCAAATGCGCTCAGACGTTTCGCCTGTCCCCTGCCTGCCTGTCCTGTCTGCCTGTACCCGATCACCTGTACTCGATCAGGTGCGGGCAGGCACGGGTGCTCAGGCAGGAGGGAGCAGCACCCGATAAACTGGGCTTGCTGCCCCCGAAGCACCGAGAAAGACCACTCTCAAAT
Source organism: Chloroflexota bacterium (assembly GCA_034718215.1). GTDB lineage: Bacteria > Chloroflexota > Anaerolineae > JAYEMR01 > JAYEMR01 > JAYEMR01. The sequence goes on along the minus strand of JAYEMR010000111.1, from coordinate 19,662 downwards.
CGTCTGCCTACTGTTCTGTAGGGTTTGCAAAGCGTCAAACAGACTCTTTTGGAAGATGAAAAGGGTGTTGATATAATAGCAGGCGAGCGAGGGTGGCTGGTGAAAGATCGTTCATGTGAGGAGTGTTCCATTCTCATCCTAGGCATTGAGACCTCGTGCGATGAAACCGCAGCGGCGGTGGTGGAGGAGGGATGTTTCATCCGCTCCAACGTGATCGCTTCCCAGATTGAGATCCACCGCAAATACGGCGGTGTGTTCCCCGAGATGGCCTCCCGGGAACACATCCGCGCCATCCTACCCGTGATCCAGAGGGCGATGACTGAGGCGGAGGTCGGCTGGGAGGATCTGGATGGCATCGCCGTGACCCATGGGCCGGGGCTGGCAGGATCGCTGCTGGTGGGGATGAACACCGCCAAGGGGCTGGCTTTGGGTCTGGGATTGCCTCTTTTGGGCGTGAACCATCTGGAGGGACACATTTACTCCAACTGGCTGGCTGTGGATGGGGAGCCGCCCGACGTTCGCTTTCCCTTCGTGTGCCTGATCGTCTCCGGCGGGCACACCGAGCTGGTGCTGGTGAATGGCCACCACGACTACCATCGGCTGGGCGGCACGCTGGACGACGCGGCAGGTGAGGCCTTCGACAAGGTGGGGCGGCTGCTGGGGCTGGAGTATCCCGGCGGGCCGGCTATCGAGCGCGAGGCGCGAAGAGGAGATTCGATGGCCTTCGACCTGCCTCGAGCCTGGCTCCAGGAGTCCTGGGATTTCTCCTTCAGTGGATTGAAGACGGCTGTACTGCGGCTGGTGCGGAAGCTGGAGCGGGAGGGCGAGGAACTGCCGGTGGCCGATCTCGCTGCCAGTTTCCAGTTGGCGGTGGTGGATGTCCTGGCTGAGAAGTCAGTCGCTGCGGCGCGGGAATTCGGAGCCCGACAGGTCCTGCTGGCGGGTGGGGTCTCGGCCAATCAGATGCTGCGGCAGGTAGTGCGCGAGCGCGCGGGGACGCCGGTGCTTTACCCCCCTCCCATCCTCTGTACCGACAACGCGGCTATGATCGCTGCCGCCGGCACGGTTCGCTTCCGGGCCGGTGAGCGCTCAGGTTGGGACCTAGATGTGCTGCCGGGGGCGAGGTTGGTGAGCTGATGAGAGAGAACATTCTGCTGACGGGGCGGCCTGGCGTGGGCAAAACGACGGTCATCCGCCGGGTGGTGGAGCAACTGGAGGGCTGGAAAGTCCACGGATTCTACAGCCAGGAGATGAGAGAGGGCAGACGACGGGTGGGTTTCCAAGTGGTGACACTCGATGGGCAGAGGGGCAGGCTGGCCGAGGTGGGCTTCACCAGCCCCTATCGAGTCAGCCGCTATGGGGTGGATGTGGAGAGCTTCGAGCGGGTGGCCCTGCCCACCCTGGCTGCGCCCCAGGCCGACCTGATCGTCGTGGACGAGATCGGCAAGATGGAGTGCTTCTCCCGTGCCTTTCGAGAGGCGGTGCAGCGGGCGCTGGAGGGCCCGGCTCCGGTGCTGGGCACCATCGGCCGGGGTGGCCCTCCCTTCATGAAATCGATCCGCCAGCGAGAGGATGTCCGGCTCATCGAGGTGACGCGGGCCAATCGGATGGAACTGCCCACTCGGTTGGCGCAGATGCTGATAGAGTTGAGAGGAGAGAAGACATGAAGATCAGTTGTGCGGCCTATTCGTTTCGACAATATCTACAAGATGGGGAGATGTCCCTGGAGGATTTCATCCGCAAAGGGTACGAGATGGGACTGGATGGGGTGGAGCTCACCTCCTACTACTTCCCCACCACCGAGGTGGGGTACCTCAAACAGCTCAAGCGGCTGGCCCTATCCTATGGGCTGGACATCTCCGGCACAGCCATCGGCGGCTCCTTCGCCCTGCCTGATCAGGAGCGCGCGGAGCAGGTTGCGCTGGCCAGGGAATGGGTCGATATCTCGGTAACTCTGGGCGCGCCCTGCCTGCGCGTCTTCGGCGGGCGAGTGCCTGAGGGGCACACCGAGGAGGAGGCCTCCTCCTGGTGCATCGAGGGACTGAAGGAGGCGGCGGAATACGCCGAGGAGAAGGGGGTAGTCCTGGCCCTGGAGAACCATGGGGGGATCACCTCCACCTCTGAGCGGGTCAAGCATATTGTAGAGGAGGTGGGAAGCGACTGGCTGCAGGTGAACCTCGACCTGGGCAACTACCGCGCGGACCCATACCGCGAGATCGCCGAGACCCTTCCCTACGCTGTGACCAGCCACGCCAAGACCCAGGGGCGCGATCCCTCGGGCCAGCGCTTCCTGCTCGATTACCCACGCATCCTCCGTATCCTTCGGGAAAAGGGCTACAAGGGGTACCTGTCCATCGAGTACGAGGCGGAGGAGGAGCCTCTGCTGGCCGTCCCCCGCTTTGCCGGCTACCTCAAGTCCCTCGTGGCGTGGTGACAGGCTGGAGCTGTTAGCTGAGGATGAGGAAACGGAGGCTATCCCGCCGGGATCTCCTGTGCATCTCAGGGATTGTGGCTCTGGCAGCTGGCTGCTGCCGAGTGTCCCTCAGCCCTCAAGTGGAGCCATTGGGGGAGAAGATGCGACTTCCCGCGCCGCGCCTGAAAAGCGACATCTCACTGGAGGAGGCGTTGAGCCGCCGTCGCTCGGTGAGGGAGTACACCGAGGAGCCCCTGGGCTGGGAGGAGATCGGCCAGCTCCTGTGGGCGGCCCAGGGAATCACCGCTGACTGGGGCGGGCGGACGGCGCCCTCGGCGGGGGCGCTGTACCCGCTGGAGTTGTACGTGGCCACCGCAGAGGGAGTGTACCACTACCTGCTCCAGGGACACCGTGTTGAGAAAATGTCCTCATCGGACGTGCGGCAGGCGCTGTGGAGGGCTGCCCTTGAGCAGGATTGGGTGCGCGAGGCGCCGGCGGTCTTCGTCATCGCCGCCCTCTACGAGCGCACAGAGCGCAAGTACGGCTCCCGCGCCGAGCGGTACGTCAAGCTGGAGGCGGGCCATGCCTGTGAGAACCTGCTCCTGCAGGCCGTGGCCTTGAATCTGGGCGGTGTGCCGGTGGGGGCCTTCTACGACGACCAAGTTCAAGCTGCCCTGGGGCTGCCCGCCGACCAGGAGCCGCTGTACCTGGTCCCGGTGGGCCATCCGCGGTGAATGGCCGGTGAGCAACGAGAGGACCAAGGCGTCCCCGCCGAGGGGTATGCTGGCCATGGAAGGGCTTCGGCGAGGACGCCTCAGCCCTCAAATCTGCCAGTACCTGGTACAGGTGAGATGGGGGTAATTACCAGCTGGATAAGGGGTGATGGACATGACTCGAAATGGCTATCAACACATGGTGTTGGACGATTACGTGGACAGGGTCCGACGGATACGACGCCAACGCAGGGCGAGGTTGGAGGCCATCGAGACGCCTGAGCAGGCGTCGGCCTATCGGCAGCGGGTGAGCGATGCGATCAACCGTGCCTTCTTGCCGCGGCCATCCAAGACCCCGCTCAACGCCCGCGTGACCGGCGTGATCGGGCGTTCCGCGTTTCGCATCGAAAAGATCACCTTCGAGAGCCGTCCCGGTTGCCTGGTGACGGCTAATCTGTACCTTCCCCGGAACCTTCAGGAGCCAGCGCCCTGCGTGCTCGGCACCTGTGGACACAGCGAGCCGGGCAAGGCGTGCGATCTGTATCAGGGCTTCTGCCAACGGTTGGCCCACGCCGGGTTCGTCGTGCTCATCTACGACCCCTTTAGCCAGGGTGAGCGCGATCAATACCGCAACTCAGGCGTCCGTGAGCAGGTGGGCTGGGGCACCCGCGCTCACAACATGATGGGCAAGCAGCTTGAGCTGTTGGGCGAGTTCTTCGGCTTCTGGCGAGCATGGGATGGCATTCGGGCCCTCGACTACCTGCTGGGCCGCCCGGAGGTGGATCCAACGCGCGTCGGCCTGACGGGCAACTCGGGCGGCGGCACGATGACGACCTGGCTGTGGGCCGTGGAGGACCGCTTCACGATGGCGGCGCCAAGCTGCTTCGTCACCACCTTCCTGCACAATCTGGAGAACGAGCTCCCCGCCGACGCCGAGCAGTGCCCTCCGGGCGTGATCGGCGCCGGGCTGGAGATGGCCGATTTCCTGATCGCCAGCGCTCCCAAGCCGGTCCTGCTGCTGGGCCAGACCTACGACTACTTCGACCGGCGCGGCCTGCGGGAGGCGTACGAGGACGTGCGGGCCTTCTACGAGTTGCTGAACGCCTCTGACGCAGCCGATCTCTTCATCGGCCCTCAGGGCCACGGCTACTCGATCCACAACCAGCAGGCGATGGTCGAGTTCTTCTGCAAGCACGCGGAGGTCCCTGTGGTCCAGGTGGATGAGGTGGAGGAGCTGCCTGAGGAGGAGCTTTTCGCCACGCCCAACGGACAGGTCGTGGATGCAGGGGCGATGCCGATCTATGAGATGATCGCTTCCCAAGCCCGCGAGCTGGAATCCCAGCGCGAGCCGCTCGATGGAGAGGCGCTGAGGGGGAGGCTGCGGCAGCTGCTGTCGCTGTCCGACCAGCGTCTCATCCCTCACTATCGCGTGCTGCGCCCGGTTCGTGGGGAGGAGGTGATCGCCCGCTTTGCGGTGGAGACCGAGGGGCCTATCCGCGCTATCCTGCGTAAGGTGCTCGCCGCCCCTGTGCATCCCTTCACCCTTGATGTGGACTCGGAGATACGATTGTACCTGCCGCACGTCTCCGCTGAGGCAGATCTGGCCGAGGACGAATGGGCGGGGTCGCTCAAGGAAGATCTGCCATTGTACGCGCTGGATGTGCGCGGCCTGGGCGAGTCGCTGCCGGAGGAGGAGCGAGATGGCTTTTTCCAGCCTTATGGCATGGACTATATGTTCCACGCCTACGGGCTGATGCTGGGGCGGAGCTACCTGGGCCGCCGGGTGCATGACGTGCTCTCGGTGATTGATCTGCTGGCCCACGAGGGGGCTGAACAGATCCATCTGTACGGGCGCGGTCAGGGAGCGATCTTGGCCCTGCTTGCGGCACTGTTCCACGATCAGGTGGCGTCGGTCACGCTCCAGGGCGTGCCGAACTCCTTCTTGGAATGGACGCAGACGCCGCTGGTCGCATGGCCGGCCGCCAATTTCATCCGAGGCATCCTGCAGGTCTGCGATCTGCCGGATTGCATCCGCGCGCTCAATGGGAAAGTCGAGGTCATTGAGCGCTGGGGGGCGACAATGGAACCGATACTTGAGTCGCTCCCAAGGGAGGGACACTCATGAGTGAGACAAAATACACTATCGGCGTTGATTTTGGCACGGAGTCGGGGCGCGCGGTGCTGGTGCGCGTGGACGATGGGGCGGAGATCGCTACCTCGGTGCATCCCTACCCAGATGGGGTGATAGATGCAGCGCTGCCAGGCACCGACATCCAACTGCCTCCTGATTTCGCCCTGCAGAATCCGGCTGACTACATAGAGGTGCTGGGCACTACCATCCCCGCCGTGCTGAGGGAGAGTGGGGTGGATCCAGCTGATGTGATCGGCGTGGGCACTGACTTCACCGCCTGTACTATGATGCCCATTGACCAAGAGGGCACCCCGCTTTGCACGAAGGAGAAGTGGCGGGAGAGCCCTCACGCCTGGGTCAAGATATGGAAGCACCACGCCGCCCAGCCGGAGGCCAATCGACTCAACGAGATCGCCCGACAGCGAGGCGAGACGTGGCTAAGTCGCTATGGGGGGAAGATCTCCTCCGAGTGGCTCTTCCCCAAGATCTGGGAGACACTGAACCAGGCCCCTGAGGTCTACCAGGCCACCGACCGCTTCATCGAAGGGGCCGATTGGATCGTGCTGCAGCTAACGGGCCATGAGCGACGCAACTCCTGCACCGCGGGCTACAAAGCCATCTGGAGCAAGCGGGAGGGCTACCCAGACGATGAGTTTTTTGCCGCCCTCGACCCTCGGCTACGAGACGTGGTGGACGAGAAGCTGTCCCGCGATGTCTACCCTCTGGGCCAGCGGGCAGGGGGCCTTACCGAGGATATGGCGGCCCTCACTGGGCTCCGGGCCGGCACGGCGGTGCCGGTGGGCAATGTGGACGCCCACGTCTCAGTCCCCGCCGCCACGGTCACCGAGCCGGGACGGATGGTGATCATCATGGGCACCTCCAACTGCCACATGGTCCTGGGCGAGGAGGAGCAGCGGGTGGAGGGGATGTGCGGCGTGGTGGAGGATGGCATCATCCCCGGATTCTTCGGCTTCGAGGCCGGGCAGTCCTGCGTGGGCGACCACTTCGCCTGGTTCGTGGACAACTGCGTCCCCGCTAGGTATCAGCGGGAGGCCGAGGCCCGGGAAATGAACTTCCACCAACTGTTGGAGGAGAAGGCCGCTCAGCAGCAGCCGGGGGAGCATGGGCTGCTGGCCTTAGATTGGTGGAATGGCAACCGCTCGGTGCTGGTGGATGCGGACCTGACGGGGCTGCTGGTGGGGGCCACGCTGGCCACCAAGCCGGAGGATATCTATCGAGCGCTCATTGAGGCCACGGCCTACGGCACGCGGGTCATCATCGAGGCCCTTGAGGAGGCCGGCGTGGCGGTGGATGAGATCGTGGCCTGCGGTGGGCTGCCGGATCGGAATAAGCTGCTCATGCAGATCTACGCCGACGTGGCGGGACGGGAGATAAAAGTTGCCCGCACCGCGCAAGCCGGCTCCGTCGGATCGGCCATGTTCGCCGCCGTAGCCGCCGGATCCGAAGCAGGCGGCTACGAGACCATCTTCGAGGCAGCGAAACACATGGCTGGCCTGCAGGAGGTAGTCTACCGCCCTATCCCGGCCCACGAAGCCACCTACGACCAGCTCTTCGCCGAGTACCTCAAGCTCCACGACTACTTCGGCCGAGGAACCAACGATGTTATGAGGATGCTCAAGCGCATCAAAGCTCAGGCCTTGGTATGAGATATGCTCCCAGGATTGCCAGTACCTGGTACAGGTGGGAGAAGGGAGGCAGGGGGATGAACAGCGTGATTCTATTGACCATCATCGTGTTCCTGCTCTTCATGTCGCGTGGTGTCACAGGCCCCGTGAACTCCCTGTACGTGAGGTCACTGGGGGCCAGCTATGCCGTGATCGGGGTGCTGGGCACGGTGGGCTCAATGACCAGCCTCGCCTTCAGCTACCTGTGGGGGCACATATCAGATCGGATGGCTCAGCGGAAGCGCTTCATGATGATCGGCTTGATTGGCATCGCCATCTCGTTGGGGTTAACGGCCCTTGTGCCCAACTACCTCTACCTCTTCCCCCTGCGCATCACGGGAGCCATCGCTCAGTCGGCTTATGGCACCACCAGCTTGGCCCTGATGGGGGATCTTCTGGAGCGCCGGCGTGGGCGCGGCAAGAGCATGGGCACCTACCGAGGTTTGGCCTCGCTGGGCTTTGGACTGATGGCCTTCGTCTCCGGCTCCATCGCCGACCATGTGGGCCTGCGTGTGCCCTTTGGACTGGCGGGGGGGCTGGCCGCTCTCGCCTTTTTCCTCTCCTTCACCATCCAGGAGGCCGCCTCCTCCCGGCGCGAGGCTGAGGCCCAACCCGCGGCCCAATCGGAGGTGGCACAGGCCGATCCAGCCACGGAGGAGGGGTTGAACAGGCGCTTGCCGATGATGCCTCTGTTGGTCTCGGCTTTTCTGTGGTCTCTGGTCACCAGCGCCGTCTATGCCGTGTGGGCCAACTACATGGTGGAGGAGCTGGGCTACAGCCGGACGGTGATGAGCCGCCTGTGGGCCACCGCCTCCACCTCAGAGTTCCCGCTCATGATCGTGGCGGGGTGGATGTCGGACCGCCTCGGGCGGCTGCCGATGCTCAGCCTGGGTTTCCTGGCCTGGACGGCGGTCTTTTTGGGGTATGTGCTTGGGCCGATGATGCCCTGGATAGTGATGGTTCAGCTCACTCGAGGTTTTGCCTACTCTGCCTACACGGCTACGGCTATGACCTACGCCACTGAGGTGCGCTCGAAGGCGAAGCGGGGGCGAGCGTCGGGTTTGTTCAACTCCGCGGGAGGGCTGGGCATGATCTTGGGCTCGACAGCGGGGGGCACGCTGGCTCAGACCTTGGGTTTCGTACCCATGATCCTCAGCGCTGCCGGATTGATCTTCGCTGGAGCGGTGTATTTGGCGGTGTGTGCCGTATTTTGGGGTAGAAATCACGCTAAGGTAATGCAGAGAGAAGATCTAAGGGGGTAGTATGAAACGCACAACAGTTTTGCTAGAGGAAGATCTGCTCCTTGAGATTCAGCAGTTGGCTAAGGAGCAGCGGATCACCACCTCTCAGGTTATCCAGAGGGCAGTAGCTGACTATGTAGAGGATCAGAGCGCGAGCCATCCAGAACCTTATGAAGAGACCAAAATAGGGGTGATCGAGAGATTGCAGCCCGATGAGTCTCCGGAGTCACCAGTTGAGTCCGCCCGACCGGTTGAGGAGGCGACGGAACCCGTCTCCCCTGCTGAGAGCACGAGGGGGTTTTCGGGGCTGACTTTGATCCCCTTTATCTTGGGGGGATTGAGCGCGCTCTTCGCCCTGTTTGAGTTCGTACGGGCTGCCGGCCAGATCACAGGTCATGGACAGCCATTGGAGGTGGTGATCAATTACATAGTTCCCGGCATCCTTTTGAGCATAATCGCTGCCGCCTTTTTCTTCGTCGGCGGGCAGAGCCAACGCTCGCGTGCCCCTTGACGACGAGATGAGCAGTTCCCAGCTTGATCCTCAGCGTCAACGCGAGGCGAGGGAATACGCCCACATTCGCCGAAGCTTGCTGTTGGTGGACCTGGCCCTCGCGCTGGGCGGGGCGCTGACACTGCTTTTCGCCCTGTCGCGCCCCTGGCTGAGCTGATCAAGGGAAACTGGACCAGAGGGGAGAAGCGGTTCTGATGGCGCTGGTACGTAGTGAGCGGGCCGGAAATGCTGGACGCTACAACTCTTGGGCGACAAACTGGTCGAACTGCGGGTTGTAACGTGAGGCCGTGCGCCAGAAGTTAGCAGAGAACCGACTCAAGCCTTGGGTGAAGAAGAACAGGGGACTGGTATCATGGTCAAAGTGATCGGTATTGGTCTGGCTTGTTTGGATTACCTGCTGCGGGTGCCCGATCTTCGCACAGTGCACCGCGGCTGTCGGCTGGAGGACTTCAAGATGCAGGGCGGTGGGTTAGTAGCCACAGCCATGGTCGCCGTAGCCCGGCTGGGCGGGCGCGCGGAGCTGTGGAACGTGGTCGGAGAGGATCACCATGGCCGGCTCATCGAGGAGGAACTGCTACAAGAGGGCGTTGATCTGAGCCAGATAGTTCGTCTTGCCGGTCATGCCAGCCCCTTCAACTTCGTGCTGGTGGATGGGCGCACCGGAGAGCGAGTCTTTCTGTCACCAGGCTCAGACTGGCAGCCGAGCTGGCTGGAGGTTGAGCGCGACTGGTCACGCATTGACTCGGCTGACTCGCTGCTGGTGGATGGGTTCTGGAAGCCTTGGGCGCTCAAGGGGCTCTCACGAGCCCGCGAGAAGGGCGTGCCCACCTGCGGTGACATCGGCCATATCGCTGGCAACGAGGAGCTCCTGGAGCTCATCGATTACCTGGTGGTGCCCCGACATGCTGCCGAGGAGATCGCTGGCTCGGCCGGGCCAGAGGCGTTGAAGGCGCTTAGTGGATTCGGAGCGCGGATGGTTGCCATCACCATGGGCCCGCAGGGAGCTATCTACCTGGCCAACGGGAAGATTGAGGAAATACCAGCTTTTGAGGTGGAAGCAGTTGACACAACCGGGGCAGGGGATGTCTTCCACGGCGCTTTCGCCTACGGCGTCGCGCGAGGGTGGACGCCCCGCCGATTGATGCTCTTCTCCTCGGCAGTGGCAGCCCTCAAGTGCACGAAGCTGGGCGGTCGAACGGGGATCCCCAATCTGGCCCAGACTCGACGGTTCTTGGAGGGGCGGATGTCCGAGGGGGACTTACCTGCCTGTTCGGCAGACAGGAGCTGGCTCACCTTGGAGGGCTGACTGAACCTCTGATAGAGTTGAGCGTTTTCGCCGTACTCGGCGGTGGGCTCGGCTCTCCTGGGTTATGTGAGGAGGTGAATAATGCAGAGCATCAAGACGGCAATAGTTGGATACGGCTACGCTGGGCGTGTGTTCCATGCCCAGCTGATTGGGGCTACTGAGGGATTGGAACTCTATGCGGTTTCGACGCGGGATCCTCAGCGTCGTCAACAGGCGGCGCAGGACCTGGATGTCAAGACCTATCCGTCACTCGACGAACTCCTGAAGGACGACGAGGTCCAACTCGTCGTCCTAGCAACGCCTCACGATACCCACAAGGAGCTGGCGATCCACTGCCTCGACGCCGGCAAGCACGTCGTGAGCGAGAAGATCATGTGTCTGGACACGTCGGAAGCGGACAGCATGATAGAAGCTTCTCGCCGCAATGGGCGTATGCTGAGCGTCTTCCACAATCGACGCTGGGATTGTGGGTACCTGACGCTTAAACGGGCAGTGGCCGACGGACTGCTGGGCGACCTATTGGTGGTGGAATCGAGGGTGGTTGGCTGGAGGCACCCACGACCTGATCGCTGGCGCAGTCAGCGCAGACATGGGGGCGGCAGCCTCCGCGACTGGGGTGCGCACCTTATAGACCAGGCGCTGCAGCTGATCGACTCACCAGTTGTGTCTGTGTACTGCGACATGCTGTACACGGAGCCCAAGATTGATGTGGAGACGTCAGCGCGTTGCTGTATGACTTTCGACAACGGCGTTCGTTACCTTGTCGAGACGGGCTTCATCTCGGCCCTTCCCCGGCCAAGATGGTACGTCAGAGGCACCAGGGGCGCTTTTCGGAAGCTGGGACTGGATCCACAGGAGAGAGCTCTCAATCAAGGTCAGGTCAATTCGGGCCTGCCTCTGCCGCCCGACGAACGGGCGGAGGTCAGAATCGAGACCGAAGCCGGCATGGAAACCAGGGTCTTTGAGACCATCCCTGGAAACTGGCCGGCCTATTATCAGAATATCGCCGATCACCTGCTGAGAGATGCTGAACTGGTGGTCAAACCAGAGCAGGCGCGGCGGGCTGTGGCGATCATCGAAACCGCCGCAGAGTCAGCGGATGAGGATCAAGTGATCAGCTGCAGGATTTGAACCGAATGACCTGGAGAGGAGGATCAGTGAGTAAGCCCGGTGGATTCACATACTGCCTTAATACCAGCACTATTCATGAGTGTGGACTTGATGTGCTGCGGGAGATCGATGTAGTGACCCAAGCTGGCTATCAAGGCATCGAGCTGTGGGTTTCCGAGATTGAAGCCTATCTGGAAGGGGGAGGGACGCTCGCCGAACTGAGGAATTCCTTGGAGCAGAACGGCCTCGAGGTTCCGAACCTCATCGCCTTCTTCTCTTGGGCCCATCCGGATGATGATGCGCGCGAGGAAGCGCTTGAGGAGGCTCGAAGGGTGCTGCGCATGGCACGCGAGCTTGCTTGTCCATGCGTGGCTGCGCCGCCCATGGGGATCACGGATCGGGAGGATATCTCGCTGAACCACATCGCTGATTGCTACGGGGATCTGCTGCAGATCGCCCAGCAGGTCGGGGTGAAGCCCCTGCTGGAGTTCTGGGGCCACTCCAAGGTCCTGCATTCGCTGGACGACGCGATGGAGGTCCTGAGCCTGGTGGATGATCCAGATACCGCTATTTTGGCAGATGTGTTTCACATGGCCAAGGGCGGCAGCAACTTCGAGCTCCTTCGCAAGCTCGATGGGGCTCAGCTGGGACTGATCCACCTGAATGACTATCCTGAGTCCCAAGATGTAACGCGGCTCACAGACAGGGAACGGGTCTATCCCGGTGATGGCCTCGCTCCTTATCGCATGATCATGGAGGCACTGCGCGAGATCGAGTACGCCGGCACGCTGTCGCTGGAGCTGTTCAACGAGGCGTATCAAAGGGCTGGCGCCCTCGAAGTCGCGCAGACAGGGCTGGAGAAGATGAAGCAGGTTGTCGAAGCCGGCGGATGACGGTTGACCATTGGCCGCAATTCGCCCATAATCTACGAGGAGAGTGACATGACAGATAAGGTAACGGTGAAGATTGGCTTTGTGCCCTCCTATCGCTTCCGATACACGCCGTGGTGCCAGAAGATGCGCGACGACAGCCTGGCCACATTCGCCCAGGTGGAGGGGTTGAAGGTCGTCGTGCCTCAGCCTGCGCCTGACGGCGAGACGGTCGACCCTGACAGGGGCCTCACGCCGCACGGCATGGTCTCAGGTCTGGACGAGGCCGAGGCGGTAGCCGAATACTTTCTAGACCAGAAAGTTGACGGCTTGATCCTCTGTCCTCTGGACTTTGGCGACGAGCGCTCAGCGTCCAAGATCGCCGAAAAGCTGGGGGTGCCCGTGCTTTTGTACGCCACCAAGGAACCCCCCGCCCAGGATGATGCCAGTCTAGCCCGGGTATCGGATTCCTACTGCGGCAACCTTTCCATGGCGTCGGGTCTCTATCGCCGCAAGATCCCCTTCCACTACGCTGGCCTCTTCTTCCCGGACGAGCCAGAGCTTCAGGACGAGGTGCAGGACTTCGTGCGCGCGGTAGCAGTGGTGAAGGGGCTCAGGGGAGCAAGGCTCGGTCAAGTGGGCGTGCGCCCGCAGACGTTCGAGACGGTGGGCTATGACGAGGCGGCGTTGATCCGCAAGTTCGGGCAGAATGTGATCTACAGTAACCTGGTCGACATCACAGATCAAGCACAGAGCTACGCGGACGATGACACACGCGTGCAGGACATCATCGCCGAGGTCAGGGAGGGGTTTGCTGAGATCACTGTAAGCGACGCGTACCTGCTCAAGGCTGCCAAGCTCGAGCTGGCGCTGGCCAAGTTCGGGGAGGCCAACCACCTTTCGGCGATGGCGATGCAATGCTGGCCGTCGATACAACGTGTCATGGGGATCTCCGTGTGCAGCGTGTATGGCCGGTTGACGGAGAAGGGGCTGCCTACCGCGTGTGAGGCCGACGTACTTGGCGCGCTCGCCATGCTGGTCAACTACCAGGCTGCGTTGGGCGAGAAGGTGCCCCACTTCATCGACTGGACGATCCAGCACCGAGAGAACCCCGATTGGCTGCTGGCGTGGCACTGCGGCAACGCGCCGCTGTGTCTGGCCCAGGACCGTGAGAAGACGGCCCTTCGCTCGCGGCGTGATATGAAGGGCGAGCTGCCCATCGAAGAACATGACCCCATGGCAGGACTGGCTCAGTTCCAGATCAAGCCGGGCACGGTCACCTTCTGTCGCTTGGTCGAGTACGACGACCAGTGGAAGATGCTGATCGCCACGGGGGAGATCATCCCCTCCGACGAGGAACTGGCAGGCACATGGTCATGGGTCGAGGTCGAGGATCACGAGAAGCTGTACCGCACCCTGATCGAGGAGGGCTTCGTTCACCATGCCAGCATGATACACGGTGACCAGACGAAAGCGCTCGCTCAAGCCTGCAAGTTCCTGGACATCGAGCCGGTTATCGTCGCCTGAACCTTCGAGGGCGCGGCGTAAAACTTGGGTCCACTCGTTCTCAGCGCTCTCCTTTGTTCGGGGAGCCAAACTTGAATAGGAGTCATTGAACATGCCTTTAGTGTCGATTCTGGATGAGCTCAAGAGAGCACAGCAGGGACATTACGCTTTACCCCTTTTTGATACCTTCGAGATGTTGGGCACCGACGGGATCTTTACGGCCCTGGAGGAGAAACAGGCTCCGGGCATAGTAGGGGTCGGCTCCAGGACGTTGGATAGGCCGAATGGCCAACCATTTGTAGGCTACATCCTCTCCAGGGCCGCGGAGGCGAGAGTACCTGTTTCGCTGATGCTGGACCATGGGCACAGTGTTGAATACTGCATGAAAGCGCTCTCTTTCGGCTTCTCGGATGTCATGTACGATGGTTCCGAGTTGCCGTTGGAGGAGAATATCGCCAACACCCGTTTTGTCGTGCGGGCCGCGCATGCGATGGGGGCTTCTGTTGAGGCGGAGCTGGGCCACGTGGGCCGGGGCACTGAATATCAGCGCTTTGGCGCACAGCGCAAGGGATTCACAGATCCCGATGCGGTGGAGCATTTTGTCGCCGAGACCGGCGTGGATTTCCTGGCCGTTGCCATCGGCACGGCCCACGGCCTATACGAGGGCGAGCCAAATCTGGATCTGGACCTGCTTCAAGAGATCAGAGATCGCGTTGATATACCCCTGGTATTGCATGGTGGCTCGGGGCTCTCCGATGAGCAATTTCGCGCGGCGATCTCTGAGGGCATCTGCAAGGTCAACATCTTCACTGACTTGGCCGTGACCGCTGGCGCCCGCATGATCGAGGCGGCCAAAGCTGAGGATGCATCCTACTTCAGCATCATCAACAAGGTGAGAGAGGCTTTTCAGGAGCGTTGCATGCATTATCTGGATGTCTTTGGTGCCTCGGGCAGGGCATAGGCTCAAGCAGGTACCCTCTGTGAGATAACGGGGGCGATAGAGAATGCGAAAAGCTTCGACGCTTTTGGGTGTTAGGAACTTGAGGACCTACGGGTGCTCCGGGGCTTGACAATATCAGCGGGCTGTGGTATACATAGGAGTAAGATGGGTGGTCGCTCTCCCGATAGCTAGGAGAGCCAAGGAGGGAATCGTGAATATGTTTGGATTTTCCAGCACTTTTATGTGGATAGCGGGGTTTGCCATCTCCTCAGCTTTGGTAAATAGCTTAGGGATTTGGGCTATTATCAGGTATAGAGAGTGGGCTGAAAAATCAAAAACCTACTTCATGTGTTTTGCTGCCGGGATATTGGTCTCAACTCCCTTAATGCTGGCCTTGCCCAAGGCAATACAGAAAAACTTTTATGCAGGGTTTGTTGCTTTGATTGGTTTTTTATTTATGTTTTTCTCTAATAGATTGGTAAAGCACTATACAAGTAAAAAGGAGGCAGCGTTTGGTATTACAGCAGCAGAAGGGATAGGAATTCATTCTTTTGTTGATGGGATTGTCTATGCAGTAACCTTCCAGGCTTCAGTTTTGACTGGTATTCTCGCAGGTACCGGACTAGTGGTGCACGAATTCGCTGAAGGTGTTATAACTTATCTTGTTCTGATGGAAGGGGGTATAAACGAAAGAATCTGCGGACTATATGCTTTCATAATAGCAGGTCTTACCACCCCTATAGGAGCATTTATAGTTTATCCTTTTGTCAGGGGAATCAAGGGCTCAGAACTTGGGTTGATGCTGGGATTCGTTGCTGGTGTACTACTCTACGTTTCCGCTTCCCACCTCCTACCTGAAGCAAGAGGGTACGAAAAAGTACATTCCACTCTCGCCTTCCTAGCTGGTGTTGGGCTTGCCTTGTTTATCGTATTTACAAAACTTGCATAGCAGATCAGCCGGGAAGGAGCCAAGGAGGATTTCTATGCGTAAGACGATTGGCATCATCGGCGGAATGAGCCACGAGAGCACCATCGTCTATTACGAGCACATCCACCGAGCCTACCAGGCCCGCTACGATGACCTGGACTATCCGCCCATCCTCATCTATAGCGTCCCCTTCGGCGACTGCCAAAGTTGGACGGAGAGGGAGGCCTGGTACGAGGCGGGGGCCGCACTGGGCGAGGCCGCCCGGCGGCTGCACGATGCTGGAGCTGATTTCGCCCTGATCGCTACCAACACCATGCACATCGCCTTTGAGGCCGCCCAGGTGGGATCGCCCACCCCCCTTTTGCACATCATTGACGTGACCGCCGAGGCCATCCTGGACCGGAAGCTGACCAAGGTGGGCCTGCTGGGCACTCGGGTCACCATGCAGCATCCATTTTACCGCCAGCGGCTGGCGGCCCAGGGGCTGACCGCGTTGGTGCCCTCGCCGGAGTCGCAGGAGGAGGTCAACCGCATCATCTACGAGGAGCTGACCCGCGGTCGAATTCAGCGGGAGTCGAAAGAGGCATACCTGGAGATCATAGACGAGTTAGAGGATCGTGGTGCCCAGGGGGTGATCTTAGGCTGCACGGAGATTCCAATCCTGATCCAGCAGGAGGACTGCGAGCTGCCCCTCTTCGACACCGCGCGGCTGCACGCTCAGGCGGCGCTCGAAGCAGCGTTAGGCGAGCGCGCTCTCCAAGCTTAGATGGACTTCGAGACCATCGCCGAGGGATACGAGTCCTGGTACGAGACCCCGAAGGGGCGGCGGGCCGACAGGTTGGAGAAGGCGCTCCTGGACAAACTTCTTGAGAGGCTGCCCGAGGTCAGGTCGGCGCTGGAGGTGGGATGCGGCACTGGTCACTTCACCCGCTGGCTGGCGGGGGAGGGCTCGTGGGCTGTGGGGGTGGATCTCTCCTCGGCTATGCTGGTCCAAGCCCAACGGCTGAATGCCCCAGGTCGGTGTCCCTATCTTGTGGGCGATGGCCTGACGCTGCCCTTCCCCGACCTCGCTTTTGATGTGGTGGCTCTCATCACCACCTTGGAGTTCGTCGCTCAACCGGAACGATTATTGGCTGAGGCGGGCCGAGTGGCCCGCCGTGGGGTGCTTTTGGGGGTGCTCAACCGCTACAGCCTCCTGGCCCTGAGGCGGCGCTGGCGGTCACTTCGGGAGCCGACCATCTACGACCAAGCCCATTTCTTCACCGTGGGAGAGCTGAGACAACTGGCACGGAGGGCGCTGGGCGTGCGCCTACAGGGGCTCGTCTGGCGCACGACCCTCCTTCATCATCCCTGGCCTAACGCCGACGCCCGCCTGCTCTGGGGTGGATTCGTGGGGATGCTGCTGGAACTGAAAGGAGAGGAGAATGGCTGAGATCTCAGCCCAGGTAAGCCTATATCCGCTGCGCCAGCTAGAACTGGGACCGGCCATCCGGGCCGCCTGGCGCATCTTTGATGAGCATGGGTTGGAGGTGGAGCGCGGGGCGATGAGCACCGTGGTCTGGGGCGAGGAGGAGGCGGTGATGGGAGCGCTGAGGGAGGCCTTCGATTGGGCCGGCAGGGAAGGGGAGGTGGTGATGGTGATCACCCTCTCCAACGCCTGCCCTCACCCCCGAGGCCAGGGCTAGGACATAAGGCGAGGGCGGTGAACGTCTACGTGCAGGGTCTGCAGATGCCTGTCCCGGCCGGGGGAGGAAGGACGGCCAAGACTGTCGTAGGATAAACCATGGATTTGATCCACCACATTGGCGTTGATCTGGGTGGGAAAACTTTGGCGGCTGCCGCTGTGGACACAGCGTCGGGGCGGGTTCTTGGCCGACATGAGGTTTCAACTCTGGCTAAAGAGGGGCCTGAGGCGGTGATCGCCCGTATGGCTGAGCTCATCGAAACCGTCATGGCTGCAGCCGGTTTGGCCAGGGAGCAGATCGGCGGGGTGGGCATAGGCGTACCCGGTGTGCTGGACATGGAGCGAGGGCTCACTCTTTTCCTCCCTAATCTGCCCGGCACCTGGCCTCAGGTGCCCCTCAAAGCGGCCATCGAGGCCAAGGTGGGACTGCCAACCTCTCTCCTCAATGACGTGCGGGCCTTCACCCTGGGCGAGAAGACCTTCGGTGCAGGCCGTGATCTGGACGATATCGTCTGTCTGGCCGTCGGCACCGGCATCGGTGGGGGGATAGTGATCGATGGACAACTACACCTGGGGATCGGGGGGACAGCCGGTGAGGTGGGGCACCAGATCATCGATCCCTATGGGCCGCCCTGTGGCTGTGGTAGCCGGGGCTGTCTGGAGGCCTTCGCCAGCGGGCCGGCCATCACTGCCATGGCTCTCAAGGCCATCGCTCAGGGAGTCACCACCCGCATCGCCGAGATGGTGGAGTATGATCTGAACCAGGTGAACCCCGAGCTCATCGCCCGCGCAGCCAAGGAGGGCGATCCGGTCGCACGGGACATCTACGAGCGAACTGGCTTCTACCTTGGCATTGGGGTGGCAAATCTGATTACCATCCTCAGCCCCCAGATGGTGATCATTGGGGGTGGGGTGGCCCAGGCTGGCGAGCTTCTTTTTGAGCCCATCCGCCGCACGGTGCGCGAGCGCGTCCATGTGACACCCCTAGATCAAGTGCAGATCGTGCCGGCCCAGCTCGGCACGGACGCTGGCCTGGTGGGGGCTGCCCTCTGGGCCGATGAGCAAATAGCCAAGGCAGAGAGGAGATAAGCTTCAGTGAATCACCGGGAGCGTGTGCTGACGGCCATTCGCCACCAAGAGCCAGATCGAGTTCCCACAGCTCTGTGGGGAAGCGCCTATGGGATTACGGATCCGCTCTACTATGGGCTCCTTGACCACCTGGGATTGGGCACCCCGGTCTCACCCTTCCGATCGCGGCGCGGACACAGCGTCAACCACTACGATGACCGCGTCCTCGAGGCTCTGGACACTGATGTGCGCTACGTCTGGCTGGGCTTCACCGACCTGGGTGGGCCGCCGGCTCATGGTGGCCTTGACGCCTGGGGAGTGGGTTGGGAGCAGGCTGATATCTACCTAACGGCGACAGGACATCCTCTTGCCCAGGCAACAGTTGAAGACCTGGAGGAATATGCCTGGCCTGATGTCGAAAGACTCATAAGGCGCGACGAGCTGCGCGAACAGGCTCGCACCCTCCACACGGAGACAGACTATGCTGTAGTAGGGCGTGCTGTTGACTCTTACGGCCTCTTTGAGCGCGCCTGCCAGATGCGAGGGACGACCCAGTTTATGATAGACCTGCTGACCGACGAGGCATTCGTAGCTCTGCTGCTCAACAAGATAGGAAAGGTGCTGGAGCGGCTGTTAGAGATATATCTGGACACAGCCGGCGAGTATCTGGACATTATGGAACTGCCTGGCGACGACTACGCTGCCCAGGACCCTCTCATCTCACCATCCCTGTTCGACAGGGTATTCACGGCCAGGTGGCAGAGGCTCATTGACCTTGTCAACGCCGCCGCGCCACACTGCCACATCCTCTTCCATTCAGACGGTCGCATGGAGCCTTTTCTCACCAGCCTAATCGAGGCAGGGGTGGATATCTTTCACTGCCTGGAACCGCTGCCCGGGGTGGATATGGCTCAGATCAAGGAGAAGTACGGAGACCAGTTGACCTTCTGGGGCGCGATAGACATCAAGCAGGCACTCCAGGGCGATGAAGCTCGCGTCGAGGCGGAGGTACGAGAGCGAATACGGGCCCTCGCCCCGGGAGGTGGGTATGTCCTAGCACCAGCCAACCACCTCCAACCGGATATCCCGGCCCATAACATCGTAGCCCTATACAAGGCGGCTCACAGATATGGTCAATACCCTTTGCAGCTTTGAACAATACACTGACTGGAGCAAAGACACTAGTACTACAACATGACTTTTTGTGGTATAATACCCTGCGAAAGGCAGGGGAACAATGGATATCAACGAACTTAAGATCGACGAGATTGATGAAGCGCCACCACAGCTGGACCTGACGCCGGAGGAGATCGAGGCATTGGCAGACGAACTGGTAGACTACCATGCTGAGTTTGCCGATCTCTACTATCGGACTGAGCAGGCCCACTGGGGGCACAAGTATCCGCAAGGTCTGATGTTGCCCATTGAAGGTAAGGCGATTCAGCCGATGGCAATGGCCTTGGAAGGCGGCAACATTCAGGCTATGCAGCAGTTTGTCGGCCAAGGCCGATGGCAGGACGAGAAGTTGCTGCAGGAGCATTGGCAGTTGGTGGATGA
>JAYEMR010000110.1:0-10587 GCA_034718215.1 Chloroflexota bacterium | reverse complement strand
CCTCGTCAGTTAGGTGATGGATGGTGGATGTTGTGCTCCGGATTGGTGTGAATGCGTTCTCCAATGAAACCGCACTCACAGGTGGGCTTCCCACCTACGAAGTTTGGATGGTGGACAGGCATGAGGGCCGAGGCGTCCCCGCCGAAGGCATTTACCTGACAAAAGGGGGCGGGGACGCCCCTGAACCTCATAGAATGCTCGCCCCCGACTGGCCCTATTATAATATACGGCGCTTGAATCGACAATTAGCATTACTTGTTGCCTTCTTCATCCATGCTATAATGGATGCCATGAGGGAAGGCTATCACATCGGGTTGAACGCTCACTTGCTCTCCCTGGAGAGCAGTTATCGGGGAGCGGGGGCGCATGTCTACATCCGCCATCTGCTTGACCATCTGCCCAGCGCGGATTCGTCGCTGCTCTACACAGCCTTTCTGGGTGAGCGCCGCTATCGGCCTCCTGCCGCCCTGCGCCTCCAGGTCTCCCGGCTGCCGACGGCCCGTCCGCCGGTGCGCATCCTGTGGGAGCAGCTCCTCCAGCCTTGGGCCCTGTATCGGAGGGGGATAGACCTACTGCACGCCATGGCCTTCGTCGGCCCGCTGGCGAGCCCCTGTCCCTTCGTGGTGACTATTTTTGACCTCAGCTTCCTGCGCTGTCCTGAGACCTTTCGCCCCGGAAATCGGCTCTATCTGCGTCTTCTCACTCAACTCTCGATCCGTCGAGCCCGGCGGATCATCGCTATCTCTGAGCACACCAAGGCCGACATCATCCGCTGGCTGGGAATCCCACCGGAGCGCATTGAGGTGATATACTGTGGGGTGGATGAGGGCTTCCATCCCCTGCCGGCTGAGGAGGTATCGGCGTTCCGGCGGGAGAAAGGGCTGCCGGAGCGTTTCTTTCTGCATGTGGGGACGTTGGAGCCGCGCAAGAACCTGGGCCTGCTCCTGCGCGCTTACGACCGACTTCGCGCCGCTGGAGAGGATCCACCGCCCCTGATCCTGGCTGGAGGCAAGGGGTGGATGTGGGAGAGGCTCTTCTCTCAGCGGGAGGAGCTGGGGTTAGAAGACAGCGTGCACTTCCCAGGGTATGTACCCTTCGAGGAGCTGCCCCTGTGGTACAATGCCGCGACTTGCCTCCTCTATCCCTCCCTGCACGAAGGTTTCGGCCTGCCGCCGCTGGAGTCCATGGCCTGCGGCACGCCGGTCCTGTCATCTAACGCCGCCTCGCTGCCGGAGGTGGTGGGCGATGCTGGGCTGCTGCTCGATCCTCGGGATGAAGAGCTCTGGGCTCACGAATTGGCCCGGGTTATGAGCCAGCCTGAGCTGCGGAGGGAGCTGGCGGAAAGAGGTCTGGATCGGGCACGTCGTTTCACCTGGGGATGGGCTGCGGAGGAGACCGTCCAAACTTATCGCTGCGCCCTAGCAGGGACTGCCAATGTTCAAACGCTACCGTAAGCTGGTCACCATCGGCCTGCTGCTGATGGATGTCCTGCTCATAAACATCGCCTTCGCCCTGGCCTACTGGATCCGCTACGAAATGCAGTGGTTCCGAGCGGTGGACGCGGCTTATGACATCCCTTTTCGGCGCTATCTCCCCCTAGCCATCCTGCTGACCCTCCTGCTGCTGATCATCTATTGGGGAGGGGGGATATATCGCCAGCGGCGAGGGGCCTCCTGGTTCGACAAAGCCTACACCCTCCTCAACGGGACCACCACCGGCATAGTTTTCCTGGTTTTCATCGCCTATTTCTATCGCCCCCTATCCTACTCACGCCTCATCTTTTTTTACGCCGGAGCGCTCATCGTCTTGCTTTTGAGCCTGAGCCGATTGGGAAAAGCCTGGCTGTGGGCCCATCTGCGCCGCAAGGGGATCGGCGTGGAAAGGGTTCTCATCGTAGGAGCAGGGGAGATCGGACGCACGCTGATGCGTCACATTGTGGCCCAACCTGAACTGGGCTACCAGATAGTGGGCTTTGTGGATGATGACCCGCAGCGAGGCAGCACAGATATCGGCCGCTTCCACGCGCTGGGGGGAATCCCCAAACTCTCCCATCTCATCCAGGAGGAAGAAGTTGATGAGGTGTTCATCACCCTGCCCTGGACTTACCACCGCAAGATCCTGGCCATCGTAGATCAATGTGAGCGGGAGCAGGTTCGGGCCCGCATCGTCCCTGATCTTTTCCAGCTCTCCCTATCTCGGGTTGATGTGGATAACATAGGTGGCGTTCCCGTGATCGGCCTCCGAGAGCCGAAGATCGGCGTCTGGCAGAGGGCCTTCAAACGCTCGCTGGATCTTATCGTGGCTCTGGCAGGGCTGATCCTCTTCTCTCCTCTTTTCCCCCTCATTGGCTTAGCCATCAAGCTCGACTCACCCGGCCCGGTGCTCTTCACCCAGACTCGGGTGGGTCGTGCGGGGCGGAGTTTCACCATTTATAAGTTCCGCTCCATGCGAGAGGGAGCCGAGGAGGAGAAAGGGGAGCTGGCTGATCTCAATGAGGCGAGTGGTCCTATCTTCAAGATCCAAGAGGACCCGCGCCTGACGTCGGTGGGGCGCGTGCTGCGCCGCTGGAGCCTAGATGAGCTGCCCCAGCTTTACAACGTGCTGCGAGGGGAGATGAGCTTGGTTGGGCCTCGCCCCCCCACTCCGGCCGAGGTGGCCCAATATGAGGACTGGCACATGAAGCGGCTGGCTGCCCATCCAGGTATCACCGGGCTGTGGCAGGTGAGTGGCCGAAGCGAGCTCCCTTTCGACGAGATGGTACTCTTGGACATTTACTACGTCGAGAACTGGTCGCCAGCGCTGGATGCCAAGATCCTACTGCGCACGGTGCCTAAATGGCTCTCTGGCAAGGGGGCATACTGAGGCTCCAGGCCTCAATTGACATTGTCCTTCGCTCGAACCGCGATGGTTCGGCCCATAGACTGAGTGATTGGGAGGAGTTTCCATGCGAACTGTTGAATGGGATCAAGGGTGCGTCAAGCTGATTGATCAGCGTCGGTTGCCACAGGAGTATATCATCCAGTCTTTCTGCGACTATCAGGGCGTAGCTCGCGCCATTCGGGAGATGTACATCCGCGGGGCGCCAGCCATCGGCGCTGCAGCGGCCTTCGGAATGGCCCTCGCAGCTCGGAACAGCTCAGCTAGCAGCCCCGCCGAGCTGCTGGGTGATTTGCAGCAGGCAGCGCAGCTTCTGCGAGCCACGCGCCCCACGGCGGTTAACCTCTCCTGGGCTGTGGAGCGCATGCTGCGCCGCGCTCAGCAGATGACCGCCGGCGCGGACGTGAGCTCAATCACCGATGCCCTGCTACACGAGGCGCAGGCCCTGGCCGATGAGGATGTGGAGACCAATAAGCTGATCGGGACTCATGGCGCGGAGGTGGTGCCTAAAGGGGCTAGGATCCTCACTCACTGCAATGCCGGCTCTTTGGCCACTGTGGATTATGGCACCGCGCTGGGTGTCGTGCGGGCAGCCCATGATCAGGGCAAGGTAACTCGGGTATTCGTGGATGAGACCCGCCCCCGGCTGCAAGGGGCGCGCCTCACGGCCTGGGAACTGACGCGAGAGGGCATTCCCATGACCCTCATCGCCGATAACGCAGCCGGCCACCTGATGCGCACCGGGCAGATCGATCTGGTAGTGGTGGGAGCTGATCGGATAGCGGCCAACGGGGACGTGGCTAACAAGATAGGCACCTACAAGCTGGCCGTCACATCGCAGGAGAATGGCATACCCCTCTACGTCGCAGCGCCCACCTCGACCATTGACCTCTCCGTGCCCACTGGCGATGACATCCCCATAGAAGAAAGAGAGGCCCGTGAGGTAACACACATAAGCGGGATGCGCATCGCTCCAGAAGGAGTGGAGGTTTATAACCCGGCCTTTGACGTGACGCCTCACCGGTACGTGACGGGAGTCATCACCGAGAAAGGCATCATTCGCCCACCCCTGGAGCGGAATCTACAGAGAGTGATAGTTGTAGAGCAGTGACCGGAGATTGAATACCCTATGATCACCCCCTACGGACAAGAGTGCAAATACTATTATGAGGACTTCCACCGCGGACGCTCAACGCAGGAGTGCAGGCTGCTCAAGGGCAATCAGCAGGAGGAGCGGTGGGATCCCTCGCTGTGCAAAACTTGCCCTGTGCCGGGCATTCTTCGGGCCAACAACTGCCCCAACATGGTGCTGGAGGGACGGATCGTTCGACACTTCTTCTTCTGGCGTCGGGTGGAGGTGACAGCTTTCTGTCTGGAGACACTGGAGGAAGTGGAGGACCCCTACGTGGGCTGCGGACGGTGTCATCTGCACCGCCCCGGGGCCGAGGAGCTGTTTGGGTTAGAGGAGGAAGAGCCCGGCTAGGCAAAGAGGCGCGCGATCTCGTCTGGCTCGAAGCGGGAAAGCTCCTGAGCCTTGCCGTCCATAATTAAGGTCAGCCCCTCCTCGCGAGGAACCGCCTCACCGATCACGGCAGCGGGGATGCCCTCCGATCTCAGGGCAGCTATCACTGACTGCGCATCCTCGGGAGCCAGTGCTAGTAGCAGCGAGCCGGAGGCGATGATACCCAGGGGATTTAATTCGTAGTGGGAACACAGGGCCGCCGTCTCCGGCAGGATGGGGATGGCAGCCCTCTCTATGCGCAGCCCTACCCCCGAGGCCTGAGCCAACTCCCACAACCCAGTGGCCAGCCCCCCTTCGGTGGGATCGTGCATGGCCTGGACCCGGGCGGTGCGGACGGCGATGCGGGCCTCTCGAAGGATGCTGATACCTGGATCGCGCAGGAAGTTCCGGCAGCGATCCAAGAACTCGGCCGAGTATTCATCAGCTAACTCCGGAGCCTTCTCCCGAGCGATGATGGCTGTCCCTTCCACAGCCACACCCTTAGTCAATATTATCACATCGCCTGTCCGCGCCCCAGAGGAAGTGACCAACCGGTCGGGAGCCACCTCGCCCAACATCTGTCCCACCACGATAGGCCGATCTAAATTGTAGGTCACCTCTGTGTGCCCCCCACAGAGTGAGACGCCAATCTGCTTGCAGGCCTCGGATAGCTGGCTGAATATCTTCTCCACCAGCGCCCTGTCCGCCTGGCCCTCGGGCAATAGCAGGGTGACCAGGAGCCATTTTGGCTCCGCCCCGGCGGTGGCGATGTCGTTGGCGTTGACGTGGACGGCGTACCAGCCGATCTCATCGGTAGCGAAGGTGATGGGATCGGTCTTAGCCACCAGGTAGCGATCGCCGAAGTCGATCACCGTCGCATCCTCGCCGATCCCAGGCCCAGCGAGGACCCGATTGTCCTCCTGGATGTATTTGGATAAAAGCTGGGCCAAGTACTCCAGTTCCAGCTTGCCCACGGGCAGGCTATTCACGAAGTTCCCCCTTCAGATCAAGGACAGCGCTCGGAATTCCCCGGACTTTAGAGTCTCCCGCACCGCCGTAAACAGACGATGCTCAGGCACAAATCCTCAGGTTGCCATCAGCTCCCGCGCCCCTGCGATCTGAGCCTCGACGGCGGAACGAGCCGTGCCGCCTGGTGAACTCTTCTGCTCCACGGAGCGCTCGAAGTCGAAGACATCCACCACATCGGCCTCGAACAGCGGAGAGAGCCTCCGCCACTCCGCCGACGACAGCTCGCGCAGGGATTTGCCCTCCTCGATCCCATAGCGCACCGCCCGCCCGACGATGTTATGCGCTCGACGAAAGGGAACACCTTTGCGCACCAGATAGTCGGCCAGGTCGGTGGCCAGCAGGGAGTCGTCGAGGGCGGCACGCATGCGGCCAGGGTTGACGCGCATGGTGCGGATCATCCCCGCCGCCACGGGCAGCATAAGCTCCAGCGCATCCAGTGTGTCGAAGAGAGGCTCCTTGTCCTCCTGCAGGTCTTTGTCGTAGGCGGCGGGGAGTCCCTTGGCTGTCACCAGCAGCGAGACCAGGTTGCCTACCAGCCGACCCGCCTTGCCCCGCATCAGCTCCGCCGAGTCAGGGTTCTTCTTCTGGGGCATCAAGCTGGAGCCAGTGGAATAGGCCTCGTTAAGCTCCACAAATCCAAACTCAGCGCTAGCGTACAGGGTTATATCCTCGGCCAGACGGCTGAGATGCATGCCCAGGATCGCCCCTCCGCTCAGCACCTCCAGTATGAAATCGCGGTCGGAGACGGCGTCAATAGAGTTCTCAGATATGGCCTGGAACCCCAGTTCGCGGGCCAGGAACTCGCGGTCAATGCCCAAGGAGTGGCCAGCCAGTGCGCCGGAGCCGAGGGGACAGACGGGGATCCTCCGTCGGGCATCGTGCAGCCGCTCCCTGTCGCGCTGGAGCATCCAAAAGTAAGACAGCATCCAGTGGCTGAAGCGCACCGGCTGCGCTCGCTGGAGGTGAGTGTAGCCGGGCATGAGGAGATCGAGTTGATCCTCTGCCTGCTCGACGATAGCTCCCTGCAGCCCGGTCAGCAGGCCATCCAGTCGGTCGAGGTGTTCCATGAGGTAGATGCGGACGTCGGTGACCACCTGGTCATTCCGCGAACGGCCAGTGTGTAGCTTCCCGGCCACAGGCCCGATGAGCTCCCGCAAGCGACGTTCGACGGCGGTGTGGATGTCCTCGTCACTCGGAGCGGGTTGAAACGTGCCCTCCTCGAACTCGTCCCTCACCTGTGACAGCCCATCGAGCAGCAGGTCCCGCTCATCGGCGGTGACGATCCCGGCCCGGGCCAGGGCTTTGGCGTAGGCCATGCTGCCCTGGATGTCGGCGGCGTACAGCCGGCGGTCGAAATCGAAGGAGCGGTTGAAACGCTCCATCAACTCATCGGTCTCTTGAGTGAATCGTCCCTCCCAGAGTTTCACATGCACCTCCCTGCCTCCGCAGATGTGGCTTGAGTATAGCAGTAACAAGTTCGATCAGCAATCCAACCTGGAAAACGGATTGGGGGGCATTAGAAGCCGCTGGACAGCAATCCCCCTTCACGATATAATCAACGTAAAGTTGGCCGTGCTCGGAATCCTGGCCTGCTGCTTGTACAAGGTCTTCTGGTGAAAATGTTGTTCAGATTTTCAGAGGATAGGAGAAGCGCAATGAGCATCGAGGTGAAGGGAACGGAGCAGGACGATAGCTACGAGTTCCAAGTGATCGTAAGGGAGGGGAAGGGGGAGACTCGTCACCGAGTGACTCTCCGAAAGGCCGACTATCAACGGTTGGCCAGGGGCAAAGCCAGCCCCGAGGAGTTGGTGGAGGAATCTTTCCGCTTCCTCCTGGAACGCGAGCCCAAGGAGTCGATCCTGAGCTCCTTCGATCTCACGGTGATCAGCCGCTACTTCCCGGAATACACGCGTGAGATCGTGAAGCGTCTGTGAGTGAAACGTTGAGGTGATAACAATCATGAATCTGTCTGAACGTATTTCTGTCGATCCCAGGATCTGCCACGGGAGAGCGTGTATCAAAGGAACGCGCATTATGGTCTCCGTGATCTTGGATAATCTGGCTGCCGGGGTCAGCCGGGAAGAAATCTTGAAAAGCTATCCTTCCCTGACTCCAAAGGACATTCAGGTGTGACGGGAACAACCTATAGAGGCGTGGTGAAGGACAGGACGGTCGTGCTTGAGGAAGGAACCGCGCTTGCGGAAGGGACGGAGGTACTGGTGACCCCTTTGGAAGCAGCGCTTGGTTCCCCACGAGCGGTGTTGGCGGCAATAGATGCACCTCCACATCCCAAGCCGGAGGATGTCGAAGAGCTGCGGCGGTTGATTGAAGAAGGGAGACAGCCGGTGAGCTTCGATAATCCACTCGCTCGAAAGAAGGAGCGGCGGGTACAGGTGCCCGCACCTAATCGGGTACAGGTGCCCGCACCTAATCGGGTACAGGTGCCCGCACCTAATCGGGTACAGGTGAGCCCTAATTGCGCAGATATTCAGCGGCAGAAAAGCCTGATTCATCAGGCGCTGTCTCACTAGCTGGGCGACTTCATCCTTCAGATACTCCTATTATAATCAGGACAACCGAAGGTTGCATCCCCCAGCGGTTGGCGGATGTGAAGTGTCATAGATGCGGAGGTTGATGATGAATGGAGTTGATCGTTCCCAAGTAAGGTCCTCGGTCATCGCTGGGAGCTGGTATCCCAGCCAGCCGGAGGAGCTGCGATCCATCGTCGAACGATATCTGGACAATGTGGAGCCGACGGAGCTGGAGGGGGAGCTGGTGGGGCTCATCGCCCCCCACGCTGGCTACGCCTACTCCGGCCAGGTGGCAGCCTATGCCTATAAGCAGCTGGAGGATCTGGATTTCAACCTGGTGGCCCTCATCTCCCCCCTCCACCGCGTGCGATTGGGCACCTACATGGTCACCAGCTATTCCTATTACGAGACCCCCATGGGATTGATGCCGGTGGACACAGAGCTGGTGAAGGCACTGGGGGAGGAGCTGGAACTCACCCGCGTGCGGCGCGATCAAGAGCACTCTCTGGAGATCCAGCTTCCCTTCCTGCAGTATATGTTGGGCGAGTTCCGATTGCTGCCCATCATGATGGGCGATCAGGACTGGAGCTCCTGCCAGAGCCTGGCCTCGGCCCTGGCCTCCCTTCTGAGCGGGGAGAAGGCCCTGCTGGTGGCCACTACCGACCTCTCTCACTTCCATTCCTACGACCAGGCAGTGCAGCTTGACCAGCGGGTGCAGGAGCGGGTGGGAGCCTTCGATCCCCGAGGCCTGTCGGAGGACCTGGCCGCCCGCCGCTCCGAGGCCTGCGGCGGAGGGCCGGTCATCTCTATGATGCTCGCCGCCCAGGAGCTGGGAGCCAGCCAGGCGCATGTGCTGCACTACGCTAACTCCGGCGACGTTACCGGCGACCGATCCCGGGTGGTAGGGTACATGGCTGCAGCGCTATTAAAGGCGGATGGCAGAACGGAATGACACCCACCGCCGTGTCATTGCGAGCCGAAGGCGAAGCAATCTCCTATCAGCAACTTGGGGATCGATTCCCTTCGGTAGACTCACCTGTGCCCATAGGTGCGGGCAGAAATAGGTTGACACTTTTCGCGCCATCCGCCCGCGTGCAGACCGGCGATGAGATGGGATCCGCCCGACGATGAAGTCGCCGGGCAGGAATACAAAGTGTAAACCGAATTTTTCCGTGAAATGAATCAGCCGTTCTTACTTCTGTATTCTCACTTCTGATTTCTGGCTTGGTGAGAGAGATGAGCGCTCGCTACGCGGAGGTGGTGGTCAATATCAACCTGCGTCGGGAGGGTAAAACCATCCGACGCCGTCAGGAGAAGGCGCCAGCCCAAGGAGCCTACGATCCCCTGGGCTCCACCTTCCACTACTCCATCCCTACGTCATTGCAGGGCCATCTGAAGGCGGGACACATGGTGCGGGTGGGCTTCGGCCCTAGGGTGCTGCAGGGCATCATCGTGGGGCTGAGCGAAAGCTCCCCTGTGGCCGAGACTCGCGACATCGAGGCCCTGCTGGATCCTGAACCTGTACTCTCCTCCCCTCAGATCGAGCTGGCCCGCTGGATGAGCGGCTACTACCTGGCCCCTCTCCTCGATTGTCTGCGCCAGATGCTTCCCCCGGGCCTCTTCCGCAAGGCACAGCTCATCGTTGAGCCGGCGGAGGATGCCTCCTCCCCAGAGGAGTTGTCGGCGACGGAGAGAGCCCTCTTGAGCTATTTGGAGGAGCATGGCCCTCAGGAACGGCGGGCCCTAGGCCGAGCGGTGGACCTACCTGACTGGGAGGATGCCTTGGAGGAGTTGGTCGCGCGGGAGCTGGTGACCAAACGATGGACGCTGGCCCCGCCCTCGGTGCGAGCTAAGACCATCCCCGTCGCGTGTCTGACAGTTGATGGGCGAGAGATCGAAGCGCCGCTCCCCGATCTCAGCCGAGCGCCCAAGCAGCTAGGGGCCTTGAGGGTACTGGCTGGCAGCGACGACCCTCTCCTGTCCCTAGGCTCCCTCTGTCGGGCCGCTGACTGCTCGAGGGGGGTCGTGCGGGCTTTGGAGGAGAAGGGATGGGTCGCAGTCCTCCCCTCCCGCCGGCTCATTGATACCGCCCTCTCCCCTCGGGAGATCGAAAGGGTTCTAGCTGAGGACCTCAGCCGAGCGCCCAAGCAGTCGGCAGTCCTGGCCTATCTGCGCGATAGTCCAGGTGCAGCGGAGGTGGATAAGCTGCAGGCGGAGGTGAGGTGCTCCTCATCAGTGATCCAGGCCCTGGAGGAGAAAGGCTTCATCCGCCGTTGGAGGGAGCGGCCCAGGGTCCTGCTTCAATTGAGCCCTCTCCGCGAGGCGATGGAGGAGAAGTTAGGCCAGATGGAGGGTCTATCTCCGAAAGCTCTCGACTCCTTCTGGATCGAGGAGCGGGAAGTGTGGCGCGATCCGCTGGAGGGCAGGGAGTTCGTACTCACTGCCTCTCCCCGGCTCACCCCGGAGCAGGAGGCAGCCTGGGATAAGATCCGGGCTGGGCTGAGGGAGCTCTTCGAGCGGCGCACACCTCCCGCTCAGCCGCCAGTGTACCTCCTGCACGGAGTCACTGGCAGCGGCAAGACGGAGCTTTACCTCCACGCCCTGCAGGAGACGCTGGCCGCCGGCCTCCAGGCGATCGTTCTAGTGCCC
>JAYEMR010000109.1:0-10685 GCA_034718215.1 Chloroflexota bacterium | reverse complement strand
CTTCCGGCAGATGATCACCTTCATTGATGACCCCGAAGTCCAGCGCAATTCTCTAGCGGAGACGACAGTGCGCATGGTGCGGCGGGTGGAAACCGTGCGTCAGGGCTTCAAATCAGCCAAGGGTCGTACCGCGCATTTCAAGCTGTG
The DNA here is from genome assembly GCA_034718215.1 of Chloroflexota bacterium. Taxonomy (GTDB): domain Bacteria; phylum Chloroflexota; class Anaerolineae; order JAYEMR01; family JAYEMR01; genus JAYEMR01. The sequence continues at coordinate 10,538 of JAYEMR010000109.1, read as the reverse complement.
GATCTACCGCCGCTATCTGCGCCCCTCGGCCGCCAGCCCCTGAACAAGTGGGAAATACCCCTTCTCAATCCCTGTCCGGCAATGCCGCCCAGCACGCCGGTCCTGGTCGAGATGTCAGTGTTCGAGGACTGCGTCCTCTTCACGCTCCAGGATGGTGAAGCTATCGTGGTGCACGTCAACGACCCCCAAGCAGCAGGAAGCGTGGTGTTCTTCTACCACGCCGACGGCACTCTCTGGCGGGCCGTGCCCGTGGAGAGATTGAACCCCGGCTGGGTGGGAGCCACCTACCGCTTTCGGGGGTGACCTGCGCAAGTTCGATGCCCGTCTGGTCCGCATGCGGTCTTGGCCGGCTCGGGCGTCGGGGGATGGCGAGGCAGGGTGGCATATGTTCCCCTGGGGCTGGTGTGGCGGGTACGGGATTGGCAACACAGTGCTCTGCCTGAGCCCCAAATTGCCACCCCCAGCGAAGAACAAGTGGAGCGACTGAGCCACGCCTACCCGGACGACGTGCAGCAACTCCTGGCCGTGCGAGAGCAGTGTGAGGAAAAGGTGACCTATCAAGTCTCAATCTTCTGTTGACCTACGTGGAACGCATCGGCCTGGTGGAGATCGTGAACTGCTATTGCCCTCGGCATGGAGACATCTCCCCGTGTCTGTCCACGGGACAGGCCGATGGCACGGTGATCGCCGTGCTGGTCATCAACCGCCTGTTGTCGCCTCGTCCCTTGAGCCGGATGGACGAATGGGTGGATGATAGTGGGCTGCACCTCCTGTTGGGGATAGCCGACCCGGAAGCGCTCCTTGGCCAGGACAGGCAACTACGACCGCCTGGCCGATGCGCTGTTGGCCGTGTACCCCCACTGGCAAACCATCGCCACGGAGGTCACCCGGCGGGCGGTCGAGGCGTTCCAGTTGCCTGTCTGCCACAGGCAGGAAAATCGACGCCATTCATTTTCATGAGCCGAGAAACCACGTCGCTCTGCGGCGTGGTAAGTTCCGTCGCGGCTTTCGTTGCTCGAATTTGCCTGTGGTGGATGGCCCTGCGCCCCAAATTTGGATTGGTAAGATGCTTATCGCGACATATCTGTTTTGCTATGCTGAAAATCAAAGATACCCGACATGCCTGGCACACAAAAAACAGGACGCCACTTTCGGTGGCGTCCTGTGCATTCTAGCGCCTGTGCATAGCATAAGCGGGAGATGGGACTTGAACCCACGACAACTACCTTGGCAAGGTAGCGCTCTACCAACTGAGCTACTCCCGCGTGTTTGGCCGATAGCTGATGGCGTGTACGTCACCTGAGAGTGTGGGGAAGGCGAGATTTGAACTCGCACGCATTGCTGCACGTGATCCTAAATCACGCTCGTCTACCAGTTCCGACACTTCCCCCTAGCCCTTTTTATTATATCCTCAATTGGCCATTTAGGCAAATCAGGCCTCCAAATCCACCGTGAACACTGGTCCGTCTTGACAGACCAGCTTTCCATCACGTTCGCACGATCCGCACAACCCCATTCCACATCGTATGTAGGCCTCCCAGCTCAGTTGGGTGGGGATCCCGTATCGCCTCCCCAGCTCCTCCAAGCTCGTGAGCATCCCCTCTGGCCCGCAGCCGTAGAGGAAGTCAGCCTGCTCCTTGGCAAGCAGCGTCTCCACCAGGTCGGTGACCACCCCTCTCTGGCCTGTTGAGCCATCCTCCGTGGTAATGAGCACCTCCACTCCCAGGTCATAAAAACTGTCCCCCAGCAGCAATTCATCAGCGGTGGAGGCCCCAAGGGCCGCGGTCACCTCGCAGCCGAGGGCCACAGCCCGCCTGGCCAGGAACACAAGGGGCGCCGCACCATATCCCCCACCCACCAGGAGCAACCGCTGCCCCTCGATCTGAAACCCATGTCCCAGTGGCCCTCGCCACCACAGCCGGTCGCCGACCCGCAGCTCGTGCACCGCTTGGGTGAAGGGGCCCACCCGCGTTATGGTGACGGTCAGCGGGTCGTCTCCCACCAAGCTGAAGGGCTTCTCGTCCAGCCGAGGCAGCCACAGCATCACGAACTGCCCCGGCGTAGCCTCGACGGCCGCATCGAGCACGAAGGTCTTGGTTCGGGCGTTCTCAATCTCAATGGCCCGAATACAGGCTGGACGGGGGAGGGAGAAACTCACCTGTACCCGATCAGGCGCGGGCACGGGATGGGAGGCGTGCTGGGGCCCAGCGGATAGCTCGGCTCCTGATGGGCTAGGCCGCGCAGATCCTCCAGACAGATATAATCGTGAACCGACATAAACTCCTCTAGCTCTTGGTGGATGAGGGAGAGGGCGTTCTCTCCTCGGTAGTGCAGGGCCGAGCCGATCCCTACCGCCGTAGCCCCAGCCATGAGCATCTCCGCCGCGTCGGTGCCGGTGAGCACGCCGCCAGTGCCGATGATGGGGACATCAACGCGGCGGGCGATCTGGTACACACAGCGCAGGGCGATGGGCTTAAGGGCCGGGCCGGAGATGCCGCCCACACGGTTGGCTAGAATAGGTTGGCCCGATGAGGCATCGATCACCATCCCTGGCATGGTGTTGACGGCGGTTACAGCATCCGCTCCCGCCTCGACCGCAGCTTGGGCGATGGAGCCGATGTCCGGCACATTGGGGGTCAGCTTGAGACTGATTGGGATCTCGCTTCCCTCCTTCACCGCTTGAGTGACGGCAGCTGCGCTCTCCCTTGAGGCGGCGAAGGGCAAACCAAACTCATCGGCCACGTTGGGGCAGGAGATGTTGACCTCAATGAGGTCCGGCTCGGCCCGCGAAACTATCTCAGCCACGCGAGCGAAGTTCTCAATCCTGTCAGCGAAGATGGAGGCGATGAGGGGCACCCCCAGCGATTGGAGCTGAGCCTTGGCCTCCCGCAAGATTGTCACCTCCGCTTCCGCCCCGGGGTTAGGAAGCCCCAGGGCGTTGATGAGGCCATGCCCCCAGTCCAGCAGCGTGGGGTTGGGATGGCCGGGCCGGGGCTCCAACCCACAGGACTTGGCCGTCACCCCGCCAGCTCCAGCGCGTGCGGCGCGCACCAAAAGGTCGGCGCTGGTGCCCCAGATACCGGAGGCCAGGATGAGGGGATTGGAAAAACGCACTCCCGCGATCTCAAGGGACAGATCCAGTTTGTGTGTGCTCATCCAACTCCAGCTCCACTCGTCGTCCACCTTGAACTCACACTCTGTTCGCCAGCCTGCGGGAGAGCGGGCCTCACTCGGCGCTGACAGTCAGCTCGCGCGGGGTGAAGGTGGTGGTCATATCCTGGGTCTGGCCCGTCTCGGCGGCCTTGTAGCCCAGCTCAATGATCTCGATGACGTGGCGGGCGTGCTCGGCGCTGACGGCCGGCTCCTTATCGTAGAGCACGCAGTCCACCATGTGCATGATGTCCGAGTAAACGTGCGACTCAGGCAGCTCCAGGTGCGGGCCGAAGACGAAGGGCATATCGCGGCCTGGATTCTCCACTCGGTGGCCATCCTCGATGTCCCGCCCCCAGACCTGCAATTTGACCTCCCGATCGTCGCGGGTCATGGCGATAGCCCCCTCGCTTCCGGAGATGAAGGGCAGGGAGAAGGGACGAGCTGGGCCGCCGAAGCTGTTGCTGCCGAACACCAGGCAGAAGACACTGTCACCGAAATCGAGGAGCAGATGGGTGTTGTCGTCCATCTCCACCTCGATCCGCTGGTCCTTGAAGAACCGCTCCTTGAGGCCGATGCCCGACATGCCTGTGACGCGCTTGACGGGACCCAGGATGCCGGTGATGGTGTGCAGGGCGTAGACCGTCATATCGTACATAGGTCCACCGCCCGGTCGCTTATAGTACCAGGCAGGGTTGACGTTGGACAGGACGTCGTCGCCGGTGCGGAAGGACTCAAACTCATGGCCTCCGCCGGCGGTGCCGACCTCGGCCCAGTAGACGCGGCCTATCTCCCCGCTTTCCACGATCTCCTTAACCCGTTTGGTCCCTGGCCGATGAGCGCGCCCCGGCGATGCCACCACCTTCACTCCCGCCTCCCTCGCGGCCTCAATCAGCTCGTCGGCTTCGGCTCTAGTCGTGGTCATGGTCTTGTTGAGGTGCAGATGTTTGCCCGCGGCGATGGCTTTCATAGCCTGCTCGTAGTGCACACCGATAGGAGATGCGATCACCACGGCGTCTATGTCTGAAGCCAGCATCTCATCGTAGTCCTCAAACCACAGCTTGGCCCCGAACTTCTCCGCCGTCGCCTCCGCCCGCCCCGGCACGGGGTCCATCACCGCCGTCAGTTCGCACCACTGACGGATATCCTCCTGGGCCAGGTGGGGCAGCAGCCCCCGCTGCGCGACGCTGCCGCAGCCCGCCAAGCCGATGCGTACAATAGCCATGCTCTTTCCTCCATTCGAGAGTATGTCCATCCTCCAGTCCACGTCGCATGCGGGCCACCTGCCATGTCTCGTTCACCTCACCGGCACCTGAGGGTAGAGGGGTGCGACCCGATCCTCTAGCTCACGGTAGATGCGGTACATCGCCTCGTACCGCTCCTGCCAGCGAGGGTTGGGGGGATGGTCGCTGACGATCTCCACCAGCCGTTCCGCTGCCTCGGCGACGTCAGGATAGATCCCTATCCCCACCCCAGCCAGGATCGCCGCGCCCAGCGCACCCGTCTCCAGGATGCGCGGCGAGATGACCCGCACGCCGGTCACATCGGCGAAGATCTGCCGCCACAGGGGACTCTTGGCTCCCCCGCCCACAACCACCATCTCCTCCAGCGGCTCCCCGCCTCGTTCGATAAGCTGGCGCAGGAAGTAGGCCGATCCCTCCAGAATCGCCCGCATCAGGTGGTGCCGCCCATGCGCCAGGGTCAGCCCGAACAGGACCCCCTTGGCGTAGGGGTTATTCAGTCCCCGCTCGCCCATGAGGTGAGGCAGGAAGATGAGGCCATCCGCCCCCGGCTCCACCGTCGCCGCCTCCTCGAAGAGTGGTTCGTAATCCAGCAGCTCTCGCACCCCACCTCCCTCAGGGTAGCCGCTTACCAGATCGCGAAACCACTTCACTGTCGCGCCGGTGGTCGCCGCTGCCCCGAAGCTCCACCGCCGCTGGCCCGAGGACCGCGCCTGCGGAGGGGCGAAATAGCGGCTGAAGGAGCCCAGGTTCAGCCAGGCGGCGGTGCCGATGTAGAGGCAGCCCCGGCCTGGCTGGTTGGCGTTGGCCCCGATGAGAGTGGCCAGCGTGTCCCCACAGCCTGCCACCACAGGTGTCCCCTCGGCCAGGCCCGTCTCCTGAGCGGCCTGGGAAGTGACCTGCCCGGCCACCTTGTAGGGCTCCAGCATAGGTGGCAGCTTCTCAGCAGGCACGCCGATGATGTTCATTATCTCCGTCGCCCAGCGTCGCTCCGGGTGCAGCAGGAAGGCTCCCCCAGCATCGGTGGGATCGCTGGCCATAGTCCCCGTAAGCCGGTAGCGAATGAAATCTTTAGGCCACAGGAACTTGTAGGTCCGCCGGATGATCTCCGGCCGGTTCTCCAGCCACCAGCGCAGCTTGGGTGCGGTTACGGTGGTGCTGGGCCGCCTGCCAGTCCCCATGACCGCTTCGATCTCAGCCCCATGCTCCTGGATCATCCACTCCACCTGAGGCTGGCAGCGCTGGTCCATCCACAGCATGGCCCGCGCCAGAGGTTGCCCCTCCCTATCTACAGGCACAGCAGCGTGGAGAAGAGCGCAGAGGCCGATGCTCACGATTTGCCGGGCATCCACCCTCGCCCCCTCCAGCGCCTCACGGATCACGGACGCGGTGGCCCGCCACCAGTCCTCTGGGTCCACCTCCGCCCAGGTGGGATGGGGATGACGGGGATGAACCTCGCGGTAAGCCTCTCCCAGGACATGCGCCTCCAGGTCATAAAGCACAGCGCGGCAGGTGGTCGTCCCCTGATCCAGCCCCAGAAGATACTGCTTCATTTCAACCTCAGGCTTCCGATTGACCTCTCAGGGGAGGATGATCACCTTGATCGCCCCTGATTCGGCCTTGTTCGCCGCAGCGTCGAACCCCTCTGCGACCTCATCCAGCGGAAAGCGGTGGGTGATTAGCTTCAGGGGATGGAACTGGCCGGAGGTCATCATGTCCATGGCGATCTGGAACTCCGGCACACCCTCCCAGGCACCGTAGCTGTTGATCCAGGTGATCTGTATCTGCTTGCCCATGGCTTCCCGAGCGTCCAAGGTCTGGGGCTCGGTGAAGCTGCCGATGACGCCCAATGTGCCGTTGGGGGCCACCATGTGCACGTCATCGGCGAAGGTGGGCGCCCGCCCGCCGACGGCCTCGATCACCACATTGGCCCCCTCTCCATCCGTGAGCTCCTTCACCGCCTCCACGGGATCCACCTTGGTGTTGTTGATCACCTCGTCGGCGACGATCTCCTGAGCTTGGGCCAGGATGGCATCGCGACGTCCGACCACGATCACCTGCCTAGCTCCCAGGGCCTTGTAAGCCTCCGCAACGGAGAGACCGATAGGGCCTGTGCCGACCACGACGACGCTGTAGTTGTGCTTGACCGGAACGCGGTGCACGGCGTGGACGGCGCAGGAATAGACATCGAGGATGGACGCGGCCTCGATGGACAGCTCATCGGGCAGAGGATAACAGTTCTCCTCCGGGGCCACGTCCAGCTCGGCAAAACCGCTGGAATGGCGTCGAACCCCGTCCACCATGCCCCGCTTGGGGCAGGCTTCGTAATGTCCCTCTCGGCACCAGCGGCACTCGCCGCAGCCAATCAGGTGCAGGGGCTCGATCCCCACCCGATCGCCGACCTTCAGCTTGCTCACTCCAGGCCCCAGCGCGGCCACCACCCCATCCAGCTCGTGGCCGGCGGTGTGGGGATAGGGGAACCAGGGTCGTTCTAGGCGCTCGCGATAGCCGTGCAGATCGCTGCCGCAGATGCCCGCCGCTTTGACCTCGATCAGCACCTCGCCGGGGTTGGGGGTGGGGTCCGGCACTTCCTCCACCCGGATGTCTTTGCCGCCGTAGAACATCGCTGCTTTCATCTTATTCTCCCTGTAGTAGGTAGTGATTGTTCAATGGATGCCAGCGTCTCTCTCGCCCTGTCGGTGGGCGCTGCTCTCGACTGGCCGAGGATCTCTCCTGGGGATCGGCCCTCCGCCCAACTCTACATCTGAGGGAAGATGACAACCTTGAGCCCCTTCTGTCCGACTACGATTTCGAACCCCTCCGGGGTTCGGTCCAGTGGTAGCCGATGGCTGATGAGAGGCTCCACCTGGATCATGCCGTACTCCAGCAGTTTGAGCGCCCTCTGGAAGGTGAAGGGAGTGAAGTGATGGCTGCCGGTGAGGGTCAGCTCCTTGTAGTGGATCAGGTTGGGGTTCAGGGGGACCTCCGGAGGGGGGTAGCTTCCGGCGAAGAGGTTGACGTTGCCGTGCAGGGCCGCCATCTGCAGCCCTTGCTCCATCGCGGCCCGGGCGCCTGTGGCCACAATGACCGCATCAGCTCCCCGTCCTTGGGTGAGCTCCTTTACCTGCTCCACGGCGTCTTCCTGGGCGGCGTTCACCACCTCGTGCGCGCCCACCTCCTTCGCTACCTCCAGCCTCTCGGGGATCAGGTCGGTGGCGATGACCCTTGCCCCCTGCAAGCGCGCCAGCTGCACGTGTAGCAGTCCGATGGGACCCGCGCCGACCACCACCACATCTTCCCCCAGCTGGATATCGCTGCGCCAGGTGCCGTTGATACAGCATGAGAGGGGCTCGGTGAAGGAGGCTTCCTCGTAGCTGAGTCCTTCGGGAATGGGGAGGAGCCCCTGGGCCGAGGCGCGGCCATACTGGGAGAAGCCGCCCTCAATGGCCCACTGGCGATTGAGGCAGTAGTTGAAGATACCACGCTGGCAGTTCTCGCACATGCCGCACACCACTTGGCCGTAGGCCGCCACGCGGTCCCCCACTTGGTATTCGCTGACCTCTGATCCCACATCCACGATCTCCCCCACCCACTCGTGGCCCGGAATGCGGGGGAGTTTCATCCGCTCAGGGATGGGACGACTTCCGGCCCACCAGCGCACGTCGCTGGGGCAGATGCCGCAGGCCTCAATGCGTATGAGCACCTGCTGCGGGGTGATCTCCGGCGGTGGTACCTCATCCAAACGCAGATTGTGCGGACCGTACAGGCGAATCGCTTTCATATCTCTCTCCATATGAGACCAGAGACTGATATCCAGAAAAAATATCGACTGTGGAAAGTCGACCTACAACATATCAAAGATAAAGCCTCCTCTTCCACCATATCTTGTAGGGCACGTTTCCATACGTGCGTTTTTCAATTGCGGGGTGAAAGGAACTTGCGTATCTTGGCCCAGGTGGAGAAGAGGTGCACCCACAGGGGACTCAGGCGCCCTTGGACCCGGCCTTGAGCTAGTTTCTCCAGAAAGTCCTCGCGGCCAGTGAAGGGAGGCATCTCCACCCAGGCCCGGCCGATACTCATAGCGTTATGGGCGTCGCTCCCCGCCGTGCCAGGAAGATCCATCTTGGCCGCCCAGGCTGCCGCCCGTCGGTTGTCCACCGCCAAGGGGCAGCGGGCGTTGAAGACCTCCACACAATCTAACCGGCCTTGGATGCGGGTCAGTGTTTCCCTTACCATAGCCTCACGCCGCACCTGGTCAAAGGGATGGGGGATACCCACGACGCCCTCCTGATCTCTGACACGGGCGATGGCCTCCTCAGGCGAAAGCCCGCCTGGGATCTCCTCCTCCAGGAAAAAGCCAAGCAGTTCTCCCCTCGTGGTGCGGATCTCTTCTCCCACGATCACCAGCTCTGGTGCCATCTCCCGCAGCTTGAGGGCCCCCTCCAACCGGTCGTGATCGGTGATGGCGACTCTATCCAGTCCACGTCGGCGAGCGACCTCGATCACCTCCTCCGGGGGAGTGAGCGAGTCGGGGGAATAACAGGTGTGGACGTGCAGATCGGCCTTCATGTGTCTATCTTGCGCCATAAGCAGTAGATTCCTGCCGCTAACGCTGCCAGCCCTCCAGCAGCTATCGTCGTAATCACCGGGTCTACCCCAGGCATAACTACCTCGCCATCGCCATACTCTCGAAAGAGCCTTCCCCACTTGGTGGCCAATGCCCTCTCCACCCGCTTCCGCCCCACGAAGGGATACCAGTAGACATCGTGGTACAGTCGAGAGGCGAAGTAGGCCCAGGGCACCAGCGGCGTATGCAGGAGCAGATACTCTAGGGGCTTAAGCGGCCCATGGTAGATCATCTTCTGCCCCCAGCTGGCGAAGGTGTCCTCCTGGACGAAGTTCCAATCCTGGTTCATCACCCATTCCCGATCCTCGCCCACGATCTCGATCTCCTCCGGATCGCCTATCCCCAGCCCTCGCTCGTGGGCCAGGTGGATGAAGGGGATGGAGAGTGGGGTGAACCCCTGCAGGTAAGCGGAGATGGCGTCTATGGCCACTTGATCGGCGGAGGCCAGGATGACGTTCTTCTCGTGCCAGCGCATCGCTCGTGGGCCCGGCCCGTCGCCGGCGAATGTGCCGTCCATCACCGCGAAGAGGCCGGTGTGGATCTCCTGCTGGATCTGCAGCAGGTCCACCACCACCTCATGGATCCGAGCGTGAGCCCAGTGACGATTCCTCGAAAGCAGCCCCCCGAAGGCGTTCTTCATCGCACCAGTGATGGTGGTGAAGACGTGGGTTTTCACCGTCGGCAACTGAATAATATTTCGCCCGATGAGGATCTCCGGGATGTATACTCCCTCAGGGTAAACTTTATCCAGCGCTAGGAAGGGCCGCTGAGGCTCATAGCGCACCCAGCGATACTGCGGCTCGTAGAGATGGACATTGCGCAAGTTGTACTTATCCACGATGTACTTGTGCTTGTTGTTTCGCTCGCCCTCGTGGGCATCCACGACGACAGTGTCGTTATGGCCGGCGATCAGGTTTTCATAACCGGCGTCTTGCAGCGCCTGGATCACTCCCTCCAGCTGCCAGGGGGTGGTGGAGCAGGCGGGATACCAGGTCTGCCAGGAGATATTGATCTTGAGGATGGTCTCTTTCTCCTTCGGGAGCGCATCCTCGTAGCCGGCCAAGCGCATAAGCTCCCGGTAATCCTCCAGGACCGTATCAGGGTGAGTCCTGAGCACCGCTACTTTACCTTTGCCAGGGAAATCCTGAGGAATCATGCTTTGCCTCCTATCATTATACCATACCTCTCTCTTCGCTCATTAGTAGCATCCGAGCCTACGACCTGACGAAGGGGCCAGCGCCGATGGCGCAGCCCCTCACGATTTGGCCGTTTAGATTGATGTGGGTGATCTCCCCCTCGGATGGGCCCAACGAATCCCCGGCGATGCCGAAGTTGTGATTCTAAGCCGTGATCCCCTCGGAGCTATATCCCCTCCAACAGATAACTCAATAGCATGGAGATCACCCCCGCGATGATCATTTTCATACCGGAGACCACTATATTTTCCCTGGATACCTTCCCCAAGAAAACTCCCAGGCCGAAAAGGGTCGCCAGCGCCATCCCCAGGGAGAGATAGTAAC
>JAYEMR010000108.1:0-43448 GCA_034718215.1 Chloroflexota bacterium | reverse complement strand
TATAGACTGTGGAGCGTGAAGCGATTTGCCTGGGAGGGAAAATGCCAGTGAAAGACCATCGTGAACTGCGCGTATACCGGCTTGCTTTTGAGTCAGCAATCCAGATCCACGAATTGACGAAGTCGTTTCCCAACGAGGAACGCTACAGCCTGACTGATCAAATCCGGCGTTCATCGCGCTCCGTTTGCGCTAACATCGCTGAAGCCTGGCGCAAAAGGCGCTATCCCAAAAGCTTCGTCAGCAGGCTGAGCGATGCTGATACGGAAGCAGCCGAAACGCTCGTTTGGTTGGATTTTGCGCTGCATTTTGGCTACATTTCCAGCGCGCTTCACAAGGAACTGGCAGATCACTATGACCACATCTGCAGGCAGCTTACGCTAATGATGGCCAAACCACATGAGTGGAGACCCAAGGGCGTAGGGCCTCAGGTGTGAAGCATGGAGCATAGAGATAGAGGCAGCTGATCACTCCACGCTCTACGCTCTCCGCTCCACGTTTTTGAAGGAGTTTCTCTATTGGACTGGCTACAAGACCTAAACCCCGCCCAGTGGAAGGCGGTGAAAGCGATTGAGGGGCCGGTGCTGGTGTTGGCCGGGCCAGGCTCGGGCAAGACAAGGGTGCTTACCTGCCGGGTGGCCTATCTGGTCCGCGAGCACGATGTGCCTCCCTGGCACATCCTAGCTGTGACCTTCACCAACAGGGCGGCTCGGGAGATGAAAGAGCGCCTGGAATCGCTGTTGAGCGAGGGGCCTTCCCACCAACTCACCCTGGGCACCTTCCACGCCACCTGCGCCCGTATCCTACGCCGCGAGGCGAAATATACTCCACTCAGCCGAGATTACGTCATCTACGATTCCGATGACCAATTAGCGATCATCGGGCAGGCTCTGGAGGAGCTTAACCTGGATGAGAAGCAGTACCGGCCTCGACCGCTGCACTCGACCATCTCCCACGCCAAAAATGATCTCATCAACCCTGATGAGTATCAGCCTCGCACCTACTGGCAGGAAGTGGCCCACCGAGTTTACCTCAAGTACCAGAAGATCCTAGGGGATAATGATGCCCGAGACTTCGACGACCTGCTTATGGACACTGTTCACCTCTACCGGGAACACGATGAGATCCTGGCCCGCTACCAGGAACGCTACCAATACATCCTGGTGGATGAGTGGCAGGACACCAACATGGCCCAGTATGAGCTGGTGAAGCTGCTGGGAGGCCGCTACCGCAATGTGTTCGTAGTGGGCGACCCCGATCAGTCCATCTATCGCTTTCGAGGCGCGGACTACCGCAATGTCCACCGCTTCGAGCGCGATTACCCGGAGGCTAGGGTCATCCTGCTGGAGCGCAACTACCGCTCTACGCAGACGGTGCTGGATGTGGCCAATGCCGTCATCGCCCCCAGCCCCAATCGCCACCCCAAGGTGCTATACACCGAGGAGGGCACTGGATCACCCATCGTGGTCAAGGAGCTGTACGACGAGGATGAGGAGGCTCAGTTCGTGGTGGAGGAGATAGCTCGCCTCACCTTGGAGGGCCATAACCCCGGCGATTGCGCGGTGATGTATCGAACCAACGCTCAGTCCCGGGCCCTGGAGGATGCTTTCATCCGGCGGGGGCTGCCCTATCACCTGGTGGGCGCCACCCGATTCTACGCCCGTCGGGAGATCAAGGATCTGCTGGCCTATCTGCACATCATTCACAATCCCTACGATGGGATAAGCCTGGAGCGTGTCCTCAACGTTCCCCCTCGTGGCATCGGCCCCAAGACTCGCCAGGCGCTGGAGAGATGGCGGATGTTGGAGGGTCTGGCCACGTACGATGCCCTGCAGCTCCTCGGAGACCAGGAGATCGAGGCACCGCTGAGCACGAGGGCGCGCCACGTGCTGGCTGACTTCGGCGCCCTGTGGGGCGAGCTGGTCAATGCCCGAACCAGCCTTCCGTTGCCCCAGCTCTTCAACCTAGTGCTGGAGCGCACAGGCTATCAGGCCTACATCCACGCTGATGAGGAGAGGGGTGAGGAGCGATGGGCCAATGTGATGGAGCTGCGCTCGGTGGCCCAAGCTTATGGGGACCTCCCGCCGGAGGAGGGGTTGGCTACCTTTCTGCAGGAGGTGGCGCTGGTGTCGGGTGTGGACAACTTGGAGGAGCAAGAAGAGGCGCCGACCCTCTTGACCTTGCACATGGCCAAGGGGCTGGAGTTCCCTGTGGTATTCATCGTGGGCATGGAGGAAGGGCTGCTGCCCCACTCCCGCTCACTGGATGACCCAGAGCAGTTGGAGGAGGAGCGCCGGCTGTGCTACGTGGGAATCACCCGGGCCAAGGAGCGGCTGTACCTGCTGTACACCTTCCGCCGCGCCTTCTGGGGCGATAGCGATGTGCGCATCCCCTCCCGCTTCCTGTCCGACATCCCCTCAGAGTTGGTTGAAGAGCGTCGGGAGGATCAGGAGAGCCGTCGAGGCCAGGGTCAGACCCACTGGGAGGAAGCCAAGAAGCCTGTGGCTGCTCAGTTCCGCTCAGGGGATCGGGTGCACCATCCAACCTTTGGCGACGGGATAGTCGTCGAGAGCGAGATCTCAGGCGGCGAAGAGGAGGTCACCGTGGCCTTCGAGGAGGTGGGGGTCAAGCGACTGCTGGTCAGCTTTGCCAACCTGGAGCGGATGAGTTGACGGAGAGACGAGTGAACGAGGCAACAGGTCGCCCGCTGAGAGAACTGCTCCCCGCGCTTCCGCAGGCCACGCTCCACGGCGATCCGGGGGCGCTCATCACCGGCATCACCGAGGATTCGCGGGAGGTGAGGGCGGGGAATCTATTCGTGGCCTACGAGGGTGTTCAGGTGGATGGACACGATTTTATCCCCGACGCGATCCAGCGGGGAGCGGCGGCAGTCGTGGTGGAACACTCGATGGCCTCGATGGCCCAGAGTTTAACTCTGGGCCATCGAGTGCATCAAAAAGTGCCCCTCATCGTCGTCCCCTCCGGCCGGGAGGCGTTGGCTCACCTGAGCGCCGCCTGGCACAATTTCCCCGCCCGTCAGATGGCCATGATCGGCGTGACCGGAACAGATGGCAAGACCACCACCGTCAACCTGATCTACCACATCCTCCGCGCCGCAGGCTACAGGACGGGGATGATCTCCACCGTGAACGCGGTCCTCGGTGACACAGTTCACGATACCGGGCTGCACACCACCACGCCCGATGCCCCCGACGTGCAGCGCTACCTGGTGGAGATGGTGGCCGCGGGCACAACCCACGCCGTGCTGGAGGCCACCTCCGAGGGGCTGGCCCAGCATCGGGTCACGGCCTGCGATTTCGATATAGCGGTCGTGACCAACATCACCCACGAGCATCTCTATGCCCACGGGACATTCGAGAAATACAGGGAGGCGAAGGCCATGCTCTTCCGAGGGCTGGCCTCCGCCCGCCAAAAGCCGGGCCTGCCCAAGACCGCCGTGCTCAACGCCGACGATCCCTCCTACGATTATCTGCGCGCCATCCCCGCTAACCGCCACCTCTCTTATACCCTAAAGGGTACAGGCACCCTGAAGGGTACAGGCGCTCTGGCTCATCCCGCTGACATCACCGCCTCGGATATCCGCCCCTCGCCCCAGGCGCTCGCCTTCACCGCACACACCCCGGTGGGAGACTTCCCGGTCCATATCCCTCTCATCGGGCGCTACAACGTGTACAACTGCCTGGCGGCCATCGCGGTGGGGATAGCCCTGGAGGCGCCCGTGGAGGCCATGCAGGCTGGCATCAGGGCGCTGGGGGGCATTTCCGGCCGCATGGAGCGCATTGATTGTAGCCTGTCGGCCACAGGTGGGCAGCCCTTCACCGTGATCGTGGACTTCGCCCACACGCCGGCCGCGCTGGAGCAGGCGCTGAGGACCGTGCGCGGGCTGGCCGAGGGGCGGGTGTGGGTAGTCTTCGGCTGCGCGGGGCTGCGCGACGTGGGGAAGCGGCCCATGATGGGGGAGATCGCCGCCCGGCTGGCTGATTTCGCCGTGCTCACCGCCGAGGACCCCCGCACCGAGCCGCTGGAGGAGATCATTGAGCAGATCGCTGCTGGCTGCGAGAGTGAAGGGGCAGTGGAGGGGGAGAGCTACTGGCGGATCGAGGATCGAGGGGAGGCGATCCGTTTCGCCATCGAGCGCGCCCGCCCGGGCGACCTGGTACTGGTGACTGGCAAGGGTCACGAGCGCTCCATGTGTTTTGGCACGACGGAGTATCCCTGGAGCGACCAGGAGGCGGTGAGGGAAGCGCTGAGAGAGGTGCTGTGCCGTTGACAAAGTGGCCTCAATGTAGTATGATTGGGTCAGATACCTGGTTGCTTTCAGAGAAGGAGGAAGCGATGGGACTGACGGTGTTGGAAATTGAAGTTGGAAACCCGGCTAATCCTGAGGTGACGGAGAAGGTGGATTTTCTGATTGATTCTGGGGCCGTCTATTCGGTGGTCCCCATCCCTATTTTGCAGAAGCTCGGTATTAAACCAATAGCGGAAGAGGAATTCCGACTGGCCAATGGCACTAAGGTCGTCCGCAAGAAGGGCTTTGCTTTCTTCCGGTATGGTGAAAGGGTAGGCGGGGCTGATGTCATCTTTGGTGAAAAGGGCGACCACACACTCCTGGGGGCGTTCACCCTGGAGGCACTTGGACTGGTCCTCGACCCATTGAAGCGGGAGCTGAAGCCACTGCCGATGCTCCTCGCCACTCTCCTGTCTGCCACAGGCAGGGATGAACCGATAAGCCGCATCAGGTGGCGATCTGGTGCTGGTCACCGGCAAGGGCCACGAGCGCTCGATGTGTTTTGGCACAGCGGAGATTCCCTGGAGCGACCACCTGTGCCTGATCAGGTGCAGGCAGGAGGCGATGGAAGAAATGGCGGGCAATCCTGAGGAGATGCTCAGTGTTATAGGCAGTCCCGCATAACTTTCCTGCCTGTGGCAGACAGGTCACCGGTAATTCAGGCCCATCCCACTTGCATCGACCTCCTAGTCCAGTGCCCCTGGAGGGATTCGAACCCCCGGCACCCTGCTTAGAAGGCAGGTGCTCTGTCCGCTGAGCTACAGGGGCAGGTGTTTGCCTGTACCCGATCAGGCACGGGTGCACGGCCTTCCGCAGCCGCTAGCTGTAGCGTCAGGCTCAAGGTTAGGAGGGACAAGGCCTGATGCCGTTGTAGATCCGATCCCCGGTCAGCAGTCGGAGGATGACCTTTGGCGGACGGGGGTTGAGGCGTTCATGCAGTTCGAGGGGGGTGAGAGGGGTGTTGCCATTGGATAGGAAAACTCGAAAGATGGCCTCAATGAAAGGTGTTTCCTCGGTGATGTAATCGGGCCTGTTGCTGCAACAGGTGCTTAGGGCATGCCACAGAGCATTCACTCGGGTTACCTCCGCGGTCTCATCATCTACCCAATCCACCTCCTCCACCTCATTGTAGGAGGAGTAGAGTTCCTTGCAATCGGGACATAGGCGATCATATAGGTGAAAGCGCAGGTTGCGTCCCTGCTCCTCCCACCACTCCGTGTCTATGTGAAACTTGGTCTCTACCGTAGATCGCAGTATGCTTATCTGAGCCTCCGGATCGTCATTTAGGGATGTAGGCATGGTATTTATCTCCATACTACCTTTGCCTGCACCTGATCAGGCACAGGTGTTCTTCATGGTAGCTCCAATAACCGTCGCCCACGGGAAGGAAACATGCCCGTGTGGACAGCTCGGCCAAGATGGGGCCTGGCGAGAAGCGGCGTATCACATTCACCGCCGCGTAGAGCGTTTTGACGTGTACCGTACCCTGCGGATTGAGTTTGGACAGCTCAGGGAATATCTCGCAGAGGATGGTGAAAATGGACCTGCGCTCCTCCTCCGCCCGCTGCCACACACGATCTATCTTTGCCTGCACCTGATCAGGCACAGGTGAAGGATGGGCCTCGGATATGAGCATCAAGTCATCATATTCCCAGGAAACGGAGCGGGACTGCATTTCGAAGGTCAGCTTCCCATCCCGAACTTGGGCTACCCGTACCCACTCCCTCAGGCGCCGCTGTTGACACTCGATCAGCACTTCCAAAGGGTCAGCCCCGCGCCTCAGTGTGATATAAGTCCCAGCGGGGATGGAGGCCTCATCGTACCATTGCCTCAGGCCATACACGTAGCCCTCCTGAGCCACGACCCAGCCCGGCCAGCGCGTTTTGCTCTGCGGATGGCGGAAATAGATATGCACTGGGCCATCCTCCTTCTGAGGGAAGAAGGGGGTGGTCTGAGGCGTCAGGGGAAGGGTGCCCGCTCTGCGGTGGGGGTAGGTGAGCACCAGCGTCGTCTCCTCCTGCTCCGGTTCCCAAGTCGGCTGCAGCTCTGGCTCAATCAACTCATCAGCGAACTCTTGCACCCAATCCAGCATATCCGGCCGGATCACAGTAGGATCGTAGGACTCCCTCTGGCAGCGAAGGCGGGGAGGTTTCTCATGGACCTCCTCCGGCTCCATGCGCCTCAGGAACCAGCGGACCTGGCCCGCTGGCCCCACATCCTCGAAGCGTTCATCGTGGGCCAGGGAATAATTGAGGGCAAAGACCTGGGCCCTAGGCTTGAACTCATCCGAGAGATCCAACTTGGGCAGGAGCCCCTCCGCCTCCATGGGCTCGCCCTCCACCTCAATAACCGCCTCCACGATGTTTCGATGTCCCTCATTTAGATCGGGCATGAGCTCCCGGAGGTACCACTCATCATTCCAGTGGACGAAATCCTCGCTCTCAGCCAGCGTCTCCTCCAGGGTTGAGGCCACTGCGTCCCCTCGAGCGGAGTACAGCTCCTTGGGTGAAAGCAGATCACCGCTGGCCAGGATATCCCCCTCCTTCTCAAGGTTGAGGGGATGGGAGGCTTCAAGCTCCGAGGCGAACTCGCGCGTCGGCCCTCCCTCAGCGAACTGGGCCTGAATAACTGTGAAATCACCGTACCGCACGCTGTGGCCCGGTCGCTTGCCGACGACGGTGGCCAGCTCATAGCCTAGGGCTGGGAAAATAAGCTGCGTACCCTCAGGGTATGAGTTCCGTGGCTGAAAGATCTCGCCGCTCGACAATTTCTGGCGCAGGCGATCCTCCTCCTCGCGGTAACGGCTCCGGATGAGGGCCAGAGCTAGCTCCTCGCTGGTGTGTGGCTCCTCCCCCTCGAGGAACAACTCATATAGATGCTCCAGGCTACCTTCTGTGACCGAAAACTCCTTCCAATAATCAAACTGCTGAGTCTGGCGCTTAATCATCTCTTCTCCTTTACTGCCTGTCGGCACCCGTGCCTGCCCGCACCTGATCGGGTACAGGTGATCGGCTCCTGTCTGCGCAGGCGAGGGACAGGTGGACAGGAGCCTTCAAACTGAACCTGAGGGATTATTATACCCGTTTCGCCGTTGATTGCCAAATCTCCTTCCCTACATCTTGGCCCTGGCCACAGATGTGCTATAATCTACTCCTGATCCTGAATCGACTTGAGAAAAGGAGACGCTATGTCCAAAGCTATATCTATCGAGATTCCCTACGGGGAGATAGTGCTGAGGGTGGAGGTGGATCGTCGAAACCTGGGCCTGGTGCTGGAGCCTCAGCCCACGACTCCCTGCTCAGACGTCGCCGCTGAGGTGCGGCGGGGCTTGGAGCATCCTATCGGCGTCCCTCCTCTGAGAGAGCTGGCTCACGGCGCCCGACGGGTGGCCCTCATCGCCGACGACATCACTCGCCTAACCCCAACGCACCTTCTCCTGCCCCCGCTTCTGGAGGAGCTAAATGCCGCTGGGGTCGCTGATGATCAGATCACTCTGATCATCGCCCTGGGGACTCACCGGCCGATGAGCGAGGCGGAGTGCAGGACTAAGTACGGCGAGGAGGTCGTGGAGCGCATCGCCATAGAGAACCACGACTGCCACGATATCGACCGCCTAGTGGACCTGGGTGTCACGGATCGGGGGACGCCCATCCTCATAAACCGTACCGTGTGGGAGGCGGACTGTGTAATCGGGGTGGGCTCCATCATGCCTCACCACCTCTGCGGTTTCTCCGGCGGGGCCAAGATCATCCAGCCGGGGGTCTCCGGCGCTGAGACGACGGCCGCTACCCATCTGCTAGGCGTCCGTCAGCGCCCTTCTTTGCTGGGGGAGGTGGAGAACGAGGTGCGGGCTGAGATGGAGGAGGTTGCCGGGCAGGCGGGGCTGACGGCCATCCTGAATGTGGTGCTCAATGAGGAGGGGAAGACGGTGCGCGTCGTGTTCGGCGACCAGAGGCAGGCCTTCCGCGCTGGCGTTGAGACCTGCCGAGAGGTGCACGCCTGCCCCTTCGACACGCGGGCGGATATAGCGGTCTCTGGGGCCTTCCCCGCCGAGATCGAGTTCTGGCAGTCGCACAAGGCCCTCTATCCGGCGGACATGGCGGTCCAGCCGGGGGGAACTATCATAGTGGTGTCCCCCTGCCCCGAGGGAGTTTCGGTTATGCACTCGGAGATGCTGGAGTTCACCGCCTGGAGCCCGGAGGAGATAGACGCCAAAGTTCGGGAGGGAGGAATCGAGGACGGGGTCGCCGCGGCACTGGCCATTGCCTGGGCCAGGGTGCGCGCCGGCCGACAGATCAGCCTGGTCTCCGATGGGATATCAGCTCAGGAGACAGAGGCCCTGGGGTACGTGCCCTTCGCCACAGTGCAGGAGGCGCTGGAGGAGGCTTTGAGCCGCCACGGGCCCGATGCGAAGGTGCACATCTTACCTCGGGCGGCGGAGACGTTGCCCGTAGTATCCCCGAGTTAACTCTCACTGACGTAGTGTGTTCCCTATTCCTGTCCACCTGTGCCCGATCAGGTGCGGGCATGACAATAGGAGGGAGGCTATAAATGCCGAGCAAGCTAGGTGTTCACATCAATTTCATCACCGAGGCCGACACCATGCGCGACTTCATCCTGGACGCGCGCCCAGTGGTGGTGAAGACGGTGCATCATGACGCCGCCTTCTGGCGGGAGATAAAGGCCGAGTACCCGGAGCTGCTGCTGATCGGCCGCAAATTCTGCGAGAATCAGCCGCTGGATGACCCAGAGGGTGAGGCCGAGGAGCTGGCGAGTTGGTACCGTGATTCCAGCGCGGCGCGGTTCTACGATGCAGTGGAGGGCTATAACGAGCTCTCCCGAAGCAGGCTGTCCTCCCTCTGCCGCTTCGACAGGCGGATGGCCGAGCTGGTCCATGAGGAGGGGCTGAAGTATGTAGCTGGCTCCTGGAGCGTGGGCGTTCCGGAGATCGCCGATTGGGAAAGGCCGGAGATGTTGGACGCGCTTCGTGTAGCCGACTACGTCGGCGTCCACGAGTACTGCGCGCCGCGCTTGGACGATCCCAGGGGCTTCAATCCACCCGACACCGGTTGGTTCACACTGCGGTATCGCCAGGCTTGGGATGCGATCTCCAAGCATCTGGAAAATCCGCCGAGGTTCCTCATCACCGAATGCGGCATTGACAGCGGGGCTGCTCACTGGGACCCAGGTGCTCAGGGTGGATGGCGCAGCTTCACCGATGCCCAGGACTACCTGGATCAGCTTATATGGTACGATCAGAACCTTCAAGAGGATGACTATGTAGCTGGGGCCACTATCTTCTGCTTGGGGACGTTGGATCCTACGTGGGATACCTTTGATCTCAGCGGCGAAATGGTGAGCCTCCTGGCCAACTATCTCAGGGAGCAGGCCGAGGCTCCCCCGAGCGAGCGAGAGGAGCTTCTGGCACGCATCGCTGAGCTAGAGAGGGAGAACGCCGCCCTCAGCCGACAGTTGACCGAGGTCCAAGAGCGCGTTGCGGAGCTGGAGCAGGAGAGGGACACTCTCAGCCGGCAGTTGGCCGATGCTCAGGCTCGAATCCAGGAGGCCCTTCGAGCGCTGAGTTAGCTCTCCTGCCTGACGGTAGGGCGGCTACAATCTGTTGGGCAACGCTATCGAAGCATTAAGCACAGTGAGGAGTATGTGACAGAGGACGGTGTGCACTGCAACACAGCCGAGGCACGGGGTGCCTACCACTCGCTGTATGTGGGCGACCTGGACGCAGATGGGGATTTTGATGTGTTCTCCTGCGAGATGGAGGCGGTCGGGGGGAAGCGCCCGCCGCGCTACTACATCTGGGAGAATCTCGACGGCAAGGGCGGGATGTGGCAGGCGCACGTCATCCTCGACGCCAACCTCGGCGGTCACGCGGCGGTGGTCGGCGACGTCACCGGCAACGGCCTGCTCGATATTCTCTCCAAGCCTTGGGATCCACAGCCTGATAATGCCCTTGGCGGCAAGGGGTTTGTGGTATTTCTTGAGAACGTGGGCCCTTGATTCTCACCGCCTATGCTCAGGCCACCTGGTAGAGGCCGCCGTTGCGACTGGCATCGATTCGTTAATCAGGTCGTCGGTTCAGGCACTGGGTGGTGTTGTTCCTTGAACTGGCTGCGGCCCCGATCACCTCCTCGTCGGTGGCGTCGGGACGCCCGTAGCGGATGTTATCGCGGATGGTGCCGCTGAAGAGCACCGTCTCCTGCAGGGCGATGCCTATCTGTCTGCGCAGAGTGTCCTTATCCACGTCGCGTACGTCGACGCCATCGATCTTCACGCACCCCTCAGTCGCATCATAGAAACGCGGGATGAAGTGGACCAAGCTCGACTTGCCCGCGCCCGTGGTGCCCAGCAGGGCCACCGTCTGCCCCGGCTCGGCGGTGAAGCTGACGTCCTCCAGCACGGGGTCGCCGCTAGCGCCATCGTAGCCGAAGGTGACCTCCTCAAATGTCACCCAGCCTCGAGGTGCAAAATCGCGCACCGCGGCGGGCCGGTTCTGCACCGAGGGCTCGCTCTCCAGTACCTCCTCGATCCTATCCGCCGAGGCCTTAGCCCGCGCCATCTGGATCACCAGCATGCTGACCATGAGCAGCGAAAATAGGGTGCGCAGCAGATAGTTGACGAAGGCGATGATCTGCCAACCTGCATGGCGCCCTGGCTCACCTGAATGCCGCCGAACCACAGCACGCCTATCACCCCCAGGTTCAGGGTCAGCATGACGAAGGGCCTCATCACGGCGACCGTGCGGGCCGCGAGGATCGCCTGATCGACCAGATCCGCGTTGGCGGCCTCGAAGCGCGTCCGCTCGTGATGCCTGCGCACGAAGGCTTTGACCACCCGGATGCCCGCCAGATTCTCCTGCATCACCTCGTTGAAAAGGAAGAGCCTTTTCGGGCCTCAGGACTTCCTCCAATTGACTATCCCCCCTGATTGTGCTAGCATACTCACGCTCTCCTGAGATTGGATCTCTGTGCTCAGCCCAGACGAAAGGACGAAGTCCATTGCAGGCTCAGGCCCAACGCTGGCGGGTGAAGCCACCTATTTCCCCCTCTCTCTTAGAGCGTTTCCCCCATCCCTCACCCCTTTTGGCCCAACTTCTCTATAATCGGGGCATCACCGACCCGGGCGCGGCTCGATCCTTCCTGCAAGGAGGCGAGTTGGAGTCCAACCCCTTTCGGATGAAGGGCGTCGCCAGGGCGGTTACACGATTGCGGCGGGCTATCCGCGACGATGAGCCTATCGCTGTGTTTGGCGATTTCGACGTGGATGGGGTGACGGCCACGGCCCTTCTGGTGCAGACGCTGCACGCTTTGGGGGCTCAAGTGCAGCCCTACATCCCTCATCGGGTGGAGGAGGGGTACGGGCTGCAACTGGAGGCCCTGCGAAACCTCTATCGGCAGGGGGTGCGTGTGCTGGTAACCGTTGACTGCGGCATTCGAGCTGCACCTCAGATTGAGCAGGCACGGCGCGGCTTGGATATCATCGTTACTGACCATCACCACCTGGGGCCTGAGCTCCCGCCCGCACTGGCAGTGATCAATCCCAGACAGCCCGATTGCCCCTACCCATTCGAAGAGCTGGCCGGAGTGGGTGTGGCCTTTCAGCTGGCCCGAGCTCTGCTGCGGGCCAATGCCAGAACTCCCCTCGGAGGACCGGTCGCACTTCAGGAGGAGGATCTGTTGGACCTGGTGGCTTTGGGCACGGTGGCGGACATTGTGCCGCTGACAGACGAGAACCGGACGCTGGCCAAAGGAGGACTGGAACGGCTCAACGAGCCTCAACGGGCAGGCCTGCAGGCGCTGATGAGCCAGGCCGGAGTGCAGCCTGGGGAGGTCACGGCCAACTCAATCAGTTTCATCCTCGGCCCCCGATTGAATGCCGCCGGCCGGCTGGACACGGCCATGCTCAGCTATCAGCTGCTTACCAGCCCCTCGCTGGAGGAGGCCAAAGCTCTGGCGGAGAGGTTGGAGGTAATCAATCGAGAGCGGAGGCGACTGACGGAGGATATGTTGGAGCAGGCCCGAGAGCAGGTGGTGGCTAAGCCCCTCCCTCCCCTGCTTTTTGCAGCCCATGAGAGCTTTCACCCTGGAGTCGTAGGGCTGGTGGCCAGCCGCCTGGTCGAGGAGTTCTACCGACCGGCAGTGGTGGTGGGGTTGAACGAAGGTCTCAGCCGGGGCTCGGCGCGGAGCATCCTCGAGTTCCACATCACCCGCGCCTTCGATGAGTGCGAGCATCTGCTGGAGCGACACGGCGGCCACCGCATGGCCGGTGGGTTCACCATCCGCAACAAAAACCTGCCTGCCTTCCGCGAGCAGCTCCTGACAATCGCCCAGCGGGAGTTGAAGGATGTGGACTTGGTGCCCAAGTTGGATATCGACCTAGAGGTGGAGCTGAGGGAGATGGACTGGGCTACCCAGGCGCTGGTGGAAAAGATGGAACCCTGCGGCGAGGGCAATCCCCCTCCTCTCTTCCTCAGCCGTAAGGTCCAGTTGCGCAGGGCCCGAGCCGTGGGCAAGGAGGGACGTCACCTAAAGATGCTGTTATCCGACGGAAGGGCGGTATGGGGAGGGATCGGCTTCGGGTTGGGTAACTGGGCCGGCAGGCTGGATGACCGAGTGGATGTAGTCTACACCATCGAGGTCAACGTGTGGAACGGAGAGCGCAGACTGCAGCTCAACGTGCAGGATCTGCGGCCTGCGGAGTGAGGGGCCTGGAAAGGGAAACAGGGATGGATAGCGATCGTAGGGGCGACTCTCTGCGGTTGCCCTGCTGGCGAAAAATATGGGAGATGATCAACTTGCCAATGAAGGTGGGAATCTTCTGCGGTCTTCTCGGCGCCATCCTGGCCGCCATCGGGCTGGTGCGAGGCGCCTTCGAGCCCTTCTCCTGGCGAGGACTGGCTATGGCTATAATCCTGTCGGGTGGCTCCTGGGGGCTGGTTAGCTGGGCATTAACCACTGCCGTGGTGGAGGCCGGTCAGGATGGAAAAACCACAGGAGAGGAGTGAGGGAAACCAATGGCTAAAATGAAGGTCATCGTCAATCCAGCGGCCGCACGGGGGAAGGCGCGCCAGAGGGCGGATGCGGTCCTACCCCTGCTGGCTGAGAGAGGGCTGGACTTTGACGTGAAGTACACCAGCTATCCAGGGGAGGCCATCGAGTTGGCGCAAGCGGCGGCTGAGGCTGGCTGTGAGACAGTGGTAGCTGTGGGCGGGGACGGCACCAGCCAGGAGGTGATCAATGGGCTGATGCAGGCTCAAAAGACAGGTCCAGCCGGGACGCTGGGCGTTCTTCCAGTAGGCTCAGGGAACGATTTCGCCTACGGAGTGGGCATCCCGCTGGATGTGGAGGCTGCTGTGGGACATCTGGCCGCCGGGCAGACCAGGGTGATTGACCTGGGCTTCGTTCATGTGGATGGCCTTCCAGACCGCTATTTCGGCAATGGGGTGGGGATCGGCTTCGATGCCCAGGTGGCCGTTGAGAGCACCAAGATCAAGAGGCTGCGAGGCTTTGCCCTATACTTCTGGGCCCTGCTCAAGACCCTGCTCCTCCACTATCAAATTCCCACCCTGACCATTAACAACGGCCAGGAGGTGCACACCCAGCCAGCGCTGCTCATCTCCGTATCCAATGGTCGACGCTACGCCGGCGGCTTCCTGCTCACCCCTCAAGCCGAGGTGGATGATGGCCTCTTTGACGTCTTCCTGGCCGATGAGATGAGCCGCCTCAAAATCCTCGATTTCCTACCCAAGGCCATACAGGGCACGCACATCCACGAGCCGAAGATCACGATGGATCACGCGACGCGAGTGGTCATCACCTCGGAGGATGATCTGGTGGCCCACGCGGATGGGGAGATCCTCTGCACCGCAGCCCACCGGCTGGAGATGGAGGTCATCCCCCAGGGGCTGCGGGTGATCGTCTAAGTCCAGCTTTCCGGCAGGCGCGAGAGCGCCGCCTGCATCAACCGCACCGTGTTCTCGAAGTCAACCAGGCTCAACAGGCTCACCGGAGAATGTATGTAACGACTGGGGACTGAGACCACGACTGAGGGTACCCCCTCCTTGACCAGGTGGATCGCCCCCGCGTCGGTTCCTCCTATCCCCGGCTGCTTGAATTGATAGGGGATATCCTCTGCCTTGGCTACCTCCACCAGATGCTTGATCAACCGGGGATCGCACACCACCGAACGGTCGCGGATAGTGATAGCTGGCCCCTTGCCCAGCTCCGTCGTGGGGCTCTCATCCCTCTCCTTGGGCAGATCGTCGCAGACAGTGCCCTCCAACACGAAGGCTACGTCGGGATCCACTCGAAAGCCAGCCACCCGCGCTCCCCGCAGCCCCAGCTCTTCCTGCACGGTGAAGGCGGCCCACAGATCGAAGGGATAGTCCGCCTTCAGCAACTCGATCAGCACTGCGCATCCCGCTCGGTCGTCGAAAGCCTTGCCCTTCACCGTTCGTAGTTCACCGCCCAGCTCGGTGAAGGGGGTGGCGAAAGCACCATAGGTGCCCTTAGAGACCGCCTTCTCCGCCTCCTCCTTCTCAGCAACCCCGATGTCAATGGTCAGATCCGACACCTTGGGAAGCTTCTTTCGCTCCTCCTTCTCCTGCAGGTGAATGGGCTTGAGGCCGATCACGCCCGACAGTCCATCATCGCCCAAAACCACTGGCTGGGCAAGCAGCACCCTTGCACCTAGTCCACCCACGACGTCGAAGTGCAACCGCCCGTTTTTATCGGCGTGGGTGACCATGATCCCCACCTCGTCCATGTGGGCTGAGACCATTACTTTGAGCGGATTGCGAATCGCGAACTGCGAATGGGCTCTCTTAAAAGCGATGAGGTTGCCCAGGGCGTCCACCTGATAGCTGTCCACATCTTCCTGGATGGCTTCCAGGACGATTTCGCGGACCGCGCTTTCGTGCCCCGATACACCGAAAGCCTCGGATAGTTCTTGTAGAATCACGCTGCCTCCTCTGTTTGGAGTTGCTCATTCAGCGCCTTGATAAAGGCCTCATCCAACCGCCCTATGAATCCAGCCAGCAGCCTTCCAGTGCGCTCGATGTCCTTTATCACCAGCGTCTCCACTGAAGTGTGCATGTAGCGCAGAGGGATGGAGAGCAGCCCGGTGGGGATCCCCTCTCGGGTGATCTGCATGGCCCAGGCATCGGTGCCGCTCCTGCCAGGGATGGGCTCGATCTGATGGGGGATCTCCAACACCTGGGCCGCTTCCACCAGCCCCTCATGGACCTTAGGATGGATGTTGGGGCCGAAGGCGATAGCTGGCCCCTTGTCCATCTCGATGGTCTTTCCCTCCGGCTGACCCGGCCCAGCGCCGAAGCCCACATCTATGGCGATGCCCACCTGGGGCATGATGTCGTAGGTGCTGGTGATCGCTCCCCGCAGCCCCACCTCCTCCTGCACTGTGGCCACCGCATACACATCCCACTCGTGGCGCATCCGGGCCAGCTCGGCCAGGCAGAGGGCGATGGCTGTCACCGCCGCCCGATCGTCAAATGCCTTGCCCGCCGCCCAGCCATTTTTCAGCTCGGTGAAGCGCCGCTGAATGGTGACCAGGTCGCCCACCTGCACCCATTGGGTAAGCTCCTCCTGAGGCAGTCCGAGGTCAATAAAAAGCTTCTCCGTCGGACGAGGCTTCTCTCGCTCCTCCTCAGGTAGCACATGGGGCGGGCGGCTGCTGATGATGCCCGGCAGATTGCGTCGCCCGTGGACGACCACCTCCTGCCCCAGTAGCACCCTGGGGTCGATGCCCCCCACCGTGGTGAAGTGCAGGAAGCCTTCCTTGAATGCGGTGATCATCAGCCCGATCTCGTCCATGTGCCCAGCCAGCA
The DNA here is from genome assembly GCA_034718215.1 of Chloroflexota bacterium. GTDB lineage: Bacteria > Chloroflexota > Anaerolineae > JAYEMR01 > JAYEMR01 > JAYEMR01. The sequence continues at coordinate 27,282 of JAYEMR010000108.1, read as the reverse complement.
TGACGCGAGGATGTGGCCCCTGGCCCTCTCCCCGCTTTAGGGCAATGAGGTTGCCCAGCTTGTCAGTGCGCACCTCGTCGGCGAACTGGCTGAACTTCTCAATTACCAACTCTCGGATGCTATTCTCATATCCTGAGACACCTGCCGCCTCCGACAGAGCACGCAAAAAGGGTATCACCTCCATAATCAGTAACCTCCTGGTTTCGTCCTTTAGGGAATATGGAAGGCTATTATACGCTTATTAATCGTCGTTGTCAAATAGGACGGCCCTCCCTCGGCGATGAGCTTGACATAGAGGCGTGATCATTATAGTATTGGTGATCAGGGATGAATATGGCTAAACGGAAGAAGGGTCGGAGACTTTTCATATTTCGCCCCCAGGTGATGGGCATCATCTTCGTCATCGCCGCCCTCTTCCCAGACTCTGCAGCATCCACTCAGGGGTCAATTGCTCTTGGATCCTCTGCGCTCATTTATCTAAACTCGAAATCAAAGGGGGTTAACCTATGGAACAGCCCATCGTCGCCGAGGCACTAGCGCATCTTCACAACCTTCTAGCGGCCAACGACTTGGAGGGAGCCATCGCCCTCATCGAATCGCTGCGCCCCCCCGACCAGGCGGACATCTTCGCTGAACTGCCAACGGCGCAGCAGCAGGAGCTACTGCCTCAGATCGGTGTGGAGGACGCGGCCGATATCCTGGAGAAAATGGCGGAAGCGGAGGTGGCTGAACTGGCCGAGGTGCTGGATGTGAGCACACTCGCGCCCATCCTGGATGAGATGCAGCCCGACGAGGCAGCGGACCTGTTGGGCGATCTCCTCCCCGACCGCGTCACTGCCGCACTGGACCAGATGGCCGAGCCGGAGGAGGTACAGCCCCTGCTCCTGCACCCCGACAAGACGGCCGGCGGACTGATGACCTCCGAGTTTCTGGCCCTGCGCCCGCGCATGACGGCCACGCAGGCCATCGAGGCCATCCGCTCCTGGGCTCCGGAGGTGGAGACCGCCTACTATCTTTTCGTCGTGGATCGAGAGGGGGTGTTGTGTGGTGTGGTGAGCCTGCGTCAGCTCATCGTAGCCCATCCCTTCTCCCCGGTGGGCGAGCTCATGGACCCGGACGTGATCTTCGTCCGAGCTGACGCCGATCAGGAGGAGTGCGCCCGGCTGATGTCCCGCTACGATCTGCTGGCCCTGCCCGTGGTGGACGAGGGAGATCGCCTGCTGAGCGTCATCACCGTGGACGACCTGGTGGAGGTCCTGGAGGAGGAGGCCACGGAGGACATTCATCGGCTGGGTGGTTCCCGACCTCTGGATCAGCCCTACCTATCCGTCAGCCCTCTGGCCATGGCCCGCAAGCGTATTGGCTGGCTACTGCTGCTCTTCGTCACCCACACGCTGACTGGCGAGGTGATGCGCCATTTCGAGGACGCGCTGGCCTCTAGGGTGGTCCTCTCCATCTTCATTCCCCTGCTCATCGGCACGGGGGGCAATACAGGCTCTCAGACCATCACCATCGTCATCCGCGCCCTAGCGATGAGGCAGCTCGATCTCAAGGACTTCCTGCGCACTATCTGGCACGAGATGGCCACCGGGCTGATCATGGGGGTGGGCCTGGCGGCGATCACCATGGTTCGGGCTCTGACCTGGGGGGTGGACATAGGATTGGCAATGACGGCAGCCGCAGCCCTCTTGGCCGTGGTGCTGAGTGCCAACATTATTGGTGCCCTCCTGCCCTTCCTCGCCGAGTTGATAGGCATAGACCCGACGGTGGCCTCAGCCCCAGCCCTGGACACCCTGGTGGACGCCACGGGGTTGTTCATCTACTTTACCATCGCCAAGTTGGTGCTGGGCATTTGACCCAGGCCTGGCGATCCTCGTTCCCAATAGGCTATTCCTCAGTGTTTCGAGGGCGTTTGCTTTGCCTTGGAGGTCGAATAGCGTTCAAAACCGTAACACACTGTTTCAGAACTGTAACATCCCTGCCATACTGCTGACACACGGATGCTATATAATCCGGGTTATCTCATCGGAGACGGCGAGGGAGAAGCCCCAGCGTGGTGAAGTGCAGGAAGCCTTCCTTGAATGCGGTGATCATCAGCCCAATCTCGTCCATGTGCCCAGCCAGCATGACGCGAGGATGTGGCCCCTGGCCCTCTCCCCGCTTTAGGGCAATGAGGTTACCCAGCTTGTCAGTGCGCACCTCGTCGGCGAATTGGTCGTTGTCAAATAGGACGGCTCTCCCTCGGCGATGAGCTTGAAATAGAGGCGTGATCGTTATAGTATTGGTGATCAGGGATGAATATGGCTAAACGGAAGAAGGGTCGGAGACTTTTCATATTTCGCCCCCAGGTGATGGGCATCATCTTCGTCATCGCCGCCCTCTTCACCCTGTTGAGCTTGGTATCCTTCAGGCAGGGGATGGTCACCGGCGGCTGGTTGCACCTGCTGCGACAGGGGTTTGGGTGGGGGGTCTACCTGGCGCCGATAGGACTAGGGGCGACGGGGCTGTGGCTCCTACTCAGAGGCATGGGCCGCTCTCCTGCCGTGGCTTGGGAACGGGTGGCAGGCGCGGTGGTGCTGGCCTGTCTGCTTCTGGCCCTGACACATCTCCTCATCCCTGGGGCTGAGAGGGAGGCGGTCGCTCGTTATGGAGGAGGCGGCGGATACCTGGGCTGGCGCCTATCCAGCTTGTTGATCAGCAGCCTTGGCTATTGGGGAGGCTATATTCTCCTATTTGCATTGATCGGGGCGGCTATCTCTCTCTTGCTCAGCCTCTCTCCACTGGAGATCGCAGCGATTCTGGGGCGGATGGGGCGGAGGTTGCGGCAGTGGAGGATGGCCCAAGGCGAGAGGGCATCCTCATCCCCTGTTCAAAGCACCCCATCTTCATCCGAGAGGCCCTCTCCAGCTCCCTCACCTTCTCCACGCCGCGCCCCTCCAGGCATGTTTTTCCCTCGTCCTCGTATCATTGGTGGAGAGCATTGGGAGCTTCCTCCCATCGCCGAGATCCTGACCGACTCGCCAGAGCCAGAGGTAAGCCAGACTGAGATCCGCCGTCGAGCGCGGACCATCGAGAAGACGCTGACTCATTTCGGCCTGCCGGCCACGGTGATGGAGGTTAATCAGGGGCCAGTTGTCACCCAGTTTGGCGTGGAACCAGGCTTCATCACTCAGCGCAGTGGCGAGCGTAAGAAGGTCAAGGTCAGCCAGATCAGCGCTCGGGCGGATGACTTGGCCCTAGCCTTGGCCGCTTCCCCCATCCGCATTGAGACCCCCATCCCGGGGCGGTCACTGGTGGGGATTGAGGTACCCAACTCGCAGCCGGCTCTGGTCTCCCTGCGAGGGGTGATGGAATCAGAAGAGTTCCAGCGGTTGAAGTCGCCGCTTAAAATCGCCTTGGGACGCGAGGTGTCGGGCTGGCCGGTGGTGGCTGACCTGTCCACCATGCCTCACCTGTTGATCGCCGGCGCAACCGGCTCGGGGAAGTCGGTCTGCATCAAATCCATCGTCTCCTGCTTGCTCTGCAACAACACCCCAGACCAATTGAAGTTCATCATGGTTGACCCCAAAATGGTGGAGTTGACCCTTTACAATGGCATTCCCCACCTCCTGGCGCCGGTGATGGTAGAAGTGGAGCAAGTGGTGGAAGCCCTCAAATGGGTCACCCACCAGATGGATGAGCGATACCAGCGCTTCGCCGACATCGGAGCTAGTCATCTGATGGACTACAATCAGCGCGTGGCCAGCCGTGGTGAGCGAGGCCTACCCTACATCATCGTGGTGATTGACGAGCTGGCCGACCTGATGGTGGCTGCCCCTCAGGAGGTGGAGCGGCTGGTTTGCCGCATCGCTCAGATGGCACGCGCCACAGGTATTCATCTTGTCATCGCTACCCAGCGGCCCAGTGTAGATGTGGTGACTGGTCTGATCAAGGCCAATTTTCCAGCTCGCATCTCCTTCGCCACTGCCTCCCGCGTGGACTCGCGGGTGGTGCTGGATACAGAGGGCGCGGAAAAGCTCCTGGGGGAAGGCGACATGCTGTACATGCCTCCTGATTCCTCCAAGCTGGTGCGCATTCAGGGCTGCTTTGTCCCCGACAGCGAGCTGCGCGCCCTGGTGCGCTACTGGAAGGGGACCCACGCCCCGGCCCTCGATCTAGCTGAATATATCTGAGGAGAAGCTGTCTATGACACTCCGCAGGGAGGATAAATCCATTGCGTTAGGGCATCCAAGTTATCTCTGGCGCTTTGGGCAGGAACGACGCCTAGGCTTTATCCAAAGATATGCCCCTCTGGAGGGAAAGAGGATTCTGGATGTCGGCTGCGGAGTCGGGATGTACGCGCGAGCTATGCAGGCTTTCAGCGAGCGGGTGTACGGGATGGACGTTGACGCCGAAAGAGCCGCTCAGGCCCGGCGGTTGCTGCCGAACATTGTGGTCGCTCCCGCGGAGCGATTGCCCTTCGCCTCAGGCTTCTTCGAGGTAGTGCTGCTACATGAGGTGATCGAGCACGTGGAGGATGATCGGAGAGCGATCCAGGAGGTTTATCGGGTGCTGGCCCCTGGAGGGCGGATGGTCATCTTTGCCCCTAACCGCCTCTATCCCTTGGAGACACACGGGTTCTTTTGGCAGGGGAAGTATCACTTCGGCAATATCCCGCTCATCAACTGGCTGCCCGACCCACTGCGCGGCCGGTTAGCTCCCCATGTGCGGGCCTACACCAGACGGGACTTGCGCCGCCTCCTCGACGGCCTGCCGATTAGGGTGCTCGTGAACACCCAGATATTCCCTGGCTACGATAAGATCGCCGCCCGCTGGCCCGTTCTAGGGCGAGTGCTGCGGAAGGTGACCTATTTTCTGGAGAAGACTCCGTTGCGGTGTATCGGCCTCTCTCACTTCCTGGTGGTGGAGAAGCAGGCATGAGAAAAGGGGCCTGACTGGATCAGGCCCCTTGTGTTTTCAGACTGTGTGTAGTAGGTTAGGGCAGATATCCAAAGGGATTGCGTTGCACACCCCTGTATCGTACCTCGAAATGGAGATGAGGGCCGGTGGAGTGCCCCGTTGAGCCCACGGAGCCGATTCTCTCTCCCTTGCCCACCGACTGGCCAACTTCGACTAGAATGGCGCTCAGGTGAGCGTATAAGGTCTGGAATCCATTACCGTGGTCAATGACTATATAGCTGCCATACCCCACATTGCTCCATCCGGCTATCGCCACGTATCCTGAATCTGCGGCTACGATGGGCGTTCCCGTGGGCGCGCCGATGTCAATAGCTTTATGGCGAGCCCAGAACTTTTGAGTGATAACTCCACTAACTGGCCATCCAAAGACCCCTGTCCCTTTGGATGCCTCGGCTGGCACCTTGCCGGTGTAGACATGAACTACTCGCGGGGTGTAGGGTTTCTCTCCCCCAGGCACTATGAGCTTTTGGCCTGGCGTGAGCTTGTACGGCTCTTTCAAATCGTTATATTTGCATTGGGCGATGGCCTCCACATCCACCTTATACTTCTTGGCGATGCCCTCCAGCGTGTCTCCCTCCTGCACCGTGTGGTAGACCCCGTCCACGGGCAGGATGGTGAGTATCTGTCCTACCTTCAACAGGTCGGGATGATCCTCCATCCGGCCGCTGGCCCACATGATGGTGTCCGCATCAAGCTCGAACTTCTGGGCAATGCCTAGAAGTGTGTCCCCAGACTGGACGGTGTAGGTGACCACCTTCAGCCGGGGCCGATCGGGGATGATGGTGTGGGGCACCGGGTTTTGGATCAGTGTGAAAGTGGCTGGTGCGGATGTGGGGCGCGCTCCTCCTCGCGAGGTGAGAAGACGAGGACGCCGCGGACGTTGTCCTATCTGGGGCACAGTGGTGGGCGTGGAGAGTAGAGGAGAAAATTCCCAATCAGTCTCGCCGGCCCATTGATCCGACTGGCTTGGCTCAGTCGGGGGAAGGGTGGGGTCAGTGAGATTTTCCGGTCTATCCATCGGGCAGACGGGGCCCGAGGAGGCTTCGAGAGAAGGGGAGGGGAGCTCAGGGGCGATGGCATCTACGGTTGAATTCATGGGGGTAGAGGATACCACAGGTGAGGATGGCTGTATGAGGCTCAGCCAAAGAAGGGCAATGAGGACAGCGAGCAGTACTGTGAGATGTAGAACCCAGCCTGGAGTTGAACTATCTTCGTCACCTCCTGGGTCCTCTGTGATGATGGAGGGTTTCTCAGCCGCTTCGGTCATGAGTTAGTTTGTCTCCCGAGATTCTGACTAACAACGCCTTCGATGGACTTCTGACAGATTCAAGATTATACCAGGAGGATGAAATATTGCCAAATCGCCTCTCAGATTTAAAGGCTCAGGTGCGGGCGGGCACAGATGGATACAGATGTGATGCCAAAATAAGTTTTCACCAGTACCTGGTACAGGCACCAGTACCTGGTACAGGCAAGCCCCGTTCACGGGGCGCTGCTTCGTAGCCCGGACACTTTATGTTCGGGGGAGGGCTATTAAAAGCGAGCGACCGGAGGTTGCATCCTTCGGATACTCCTATTAAAATACAAGCGACCGGAGGTTGCACCGTCGAGGGCTTTCAGTTGCTCAGTCGCTGGGCTGGTTCAGGCTTTTCAAGAACTCTCGGTTATTGGGTGTCTTACGCAATCGCTCTAGGAGGGGTTCAATAGCCTGCTGACCACCACCCATCGCAGCCACTATTCGGCGCAGGGTCCACACCTTGCTTAGGGTCCACTCCTCTAGCAGCAACTCCTCCCGGCGCGTGCTGGAGCGTTCTATGTTAATGGCGGGGAAGATACGTTGCTCCGCCAGCCGTCGATTGAGGGTCAACTCCATATTGCCCGTGCCCTTGAACTCCTCGTAAATCATATCATCCATGCGGCTGCCAGTCTCCACTAGACAGGTGGCGATGATGGTAAGGCTTCCCCCTTCTTCGATGTTGCGCGCCGCTCCGAAGAACCGCTTGGGAGGGTAGAGGGCGGCGGGATCCAGGCCGCCGGATAGTGTGCGGCCGCTGGATGGAACCGTCAGGTTGTAGGCGCGGGCTAATCGGGTGATGCTGTCCAGGAGAATGACCACGTCTCGACCGCATTCCACCAATCGCTTGGCACGCTCCAGGGCCATCTCCGCCACTTTTGCGTGATCCTCGAATCGCTCATCGAAGGTCGAGGCCACCACCTCCGCCTCGACAGAGCGATCCATGTCTGTCACCTCCTCCGGCCGCTCGCCGATGAGGACTACCATCAGGTGAACATCGCCGTAGTTGTCGGTTATGCCGTTGGCGATCTGCTTGAGGATAGTGGTCTTGCCCGCCTTAGGGGGGGAGACAATCAGCCCTCGTTGTCCACGGCCTATAGGGGCCAATATATCTATGAGGCGAGAGGCCAGAATGTGGGGCTTGGTCTCCAAACGGAGATGCTCTTCGGGGAAGATGGGGGTCAGATTGTTGAAGTGGGGACGAACCTTAGCCGATTCTGGATCCAGACTGTTGACCGCCTCCACACGCAGCAGGGAAAAGTACCTCTCCGTCTCCTTGGGTGGCCGTACTTGTCCCACGACCATGTCCCCAGTGCGGAGGTTGAAGAGGCGTATCTGCGACTGGGAGACGTAGATATCATCTGGGCCGGGCACCATGTGATCAGAGCGCAGGAAGCCGATACCATCCTGCACGATATCCAGCACGCCCCCATCGAAGAGGTAGCCCTGCTGTTCGGCATTAGCGCGTAGCAGCCGAAGGATGAGATCATTCTTCTTAAGGTGGCTGTATCCGGAGATTTCCATCTCCCGAGCTACATCTTTAAGCTCGTCGAGGGTTAGGTTCTCTAGTTCAGCCATATTCATAGGTTGTTCCATCTTAGGTGCTCCATTCTTCATTACCAATAATGCTCATGGTGATTCCTTCTCGACTGGCGGCTCTTCCTCTGGCACCCTGGATCAGCAATTCAATTGCCCGCACGATTGGATGACTGCATAGGACGAGGGGTCTTCTCTGGGGAGCTCCAATCCCCTCCATCCTAGAGTTGGGAGAGGAATTGGCAAGTATTCTGGTCAAAGTCCTTGATCAAGTTGAAAATCGTGAAACAGCACCCGCCAGCGCTATCGTGTGCCGAGGGCCTCATCAGGGGTCACTACAGTGCTATGATTATAATCAGGATGCTATCGGGCAGCAAGTCCGTTTACCGCCAGAGGCGCGCTGGCGCTGATCAAGCGGTTTGCAGCCAAAGGCTCAGCTCGACCTAAGATTAGGGGCGGGATGAGTCGCCAGAGGGGTGGCCCTAAATGAAATGCACTCAGGGCAGATTTACATGGGTGCGTTTCAAATAGGTTAGAGGTGGGCCTTGCGCCCACCCTGGGCACCCGCAAGGGGTGCCTCTACAACCCAAATGAAATACTACACCCTGGGGGGTATCACATCCTATGTTCAAAGCGCTCTTGGAAACTATGCGGCCCAAGCAGTGGGCCAAGAATCTATTCATCTTCGCCGGCCTGGTCTTCGGCCAGAAGCTGTTCCATCCCAGGCTGCTGGCCAGAAACGTAGGGACCTTTGCGCTCTTCTGCCTTATCTCCAGCGCTGTATACATCATCAACGACCTAGCGGACATTGAAAAGGACCGCCAACATCCCACCAAGCGGCAGCGTCCCCTGCCCTCAGGGAGGCTGCCGCCCCGAGTGGCGATGGTCGCCGCCGGCCTGTTCCCTGCGATCAGCATCCCATTGGCCTTCTTGATGGATTTACAGCTCGGCCTGGTGATGGTTCTCTATCTGGCCATGATGATCGCTTATTCCCTGCTGCTTAAGGACCTAGTCATCGTGGATGTGCTGATCGTCTCCGCAGGATACGTGCTGCGAGTGGCGGCGGGGGTGATCGTGACCGATGTCCCCTTCTCCCCCTGGCTCTACGTGTGCACCACGCTGCTGGCCCTCTTCATCAGCTTCTCCAAGAGGCGACACGAGCTTCTGATCTTAGGAGGAACGGCGGATGAGCATCGAACCACGCTCAATGAGTACACCCCCCATCTCTTGGATGAGATGATCGCTGTGGTAACCTCCACCACTGTGGTCGCCTACTCACTCTACACCTTCTCCGCCACCAACCTGGCCCCCAACCACACCATGATGCTCACTATCCCCTTCGTTCTGTACGGTATCTTCCGCTACCTATACCTCGTCCACGTAAAGAATGAAGGAGGCACGCCGGAGGAGCTGGTCTTCAAGGACAAGCCGCTCCTTTTGGACATCGCTCTGTGGGGGATGACGGTGTTGTTTGTGCTGTACATCAAGTAGAGGCGATTCGCGGGTTTCCCCCACCCGGTATAACCCTCGGTAGATCGCCTGGCTTGCGGGCCCAGACCAGATCGTATATGTGCTGCCAACTCTGGACCCTGACACCCACCAGCCCCATTCCCCGCAGCAGGGAGATGATCTGGGACTGGGTGAAGGATCGACCGAAGAACAGCCGGGCCTCCCAGCCGCGACGGTTGGTGGTCAGCAGCACTCCCCCAGGCCGCAGCACCCGGACCATCTCCCGCAAGGTATGGCGAGGATGAGGCAGAAATTCCAGCGCCTCCAAGCAGGTTACAGCATCGAATGCCCCATCGGGGAAGGGGAGCAGCGTGGCATCTTGGTGGAGTAAGAGGATGCGATCGGTGTGGTTTTCGGTCTTGAGGGCCGCCTGATCCAGCATACGGCGGGACAGGTCTAGGCCCACGATCCGCCCTTGGAAGCGTCGTTCTCGGATCAGGGCCAGAGGCAACCGTCCAGTTCCCGTGGCCACATCCAGTACGAGCGGTTGAGGCACGGCGGCCAGTCGATCGAGTAGCGGGCGGGCCAAGAACCAGGACTCCTCAGCGTTGCTGAAGCCTTTGATATCATCGTAGCGGGAGGCCGCCCAGTCGTAGAACAGAGTCACCACTTGGGGACCCAAGTAGGCACCCTCGGTGATGTGAAAGAGCCAGTAGCCCAGGAGGGTCAGCAGGAGCACGCTCAGGCTGATCAGAGCCCAGAGGAGCATGGGATGATCACACCTCACCGAGTATGGTCAGGAGTTCCTCGTGCAGATGGCCATTGGAGGCCAGGCATCCCCTCGTCCCCGGGTGCCAGGGGTTCCCCCCCAGGTCTGTCACTAGCCCACCGGCCTCTCGGATTAGGAGCTCCGCCGCGGCCACATCCCAGTCGTAAAGGGCCAGGTTGAAGTATCCCTCCAGCCAGCCGGCAGCCACGCCGCACAGGGCCAACACCGCCGATCCCAGAGCGCGCATGGTGGCCACGCGAGAGGATAGGGCCGCGACGCAGGCCACACTCCGCTGCCGCATCTTCGGAACCCGAGCCCAATCAAGGCCCACCAGCGCATCTTCCAACCGGTCGTGCTCGCTCACCTGCAGCCTTCTCCTGTTACTCGTACCCGATTTCGCCTGGGTGAGCCAGGCTCCTTCCCCGACCTGGGCTGTGAAGAGTGTATCCTGTATTGGATCGCACACCACGCCCACCAATGTCTCATCACCATGCCGCAGGGCCAGCGAGATAGAGAATAGGGGATAACCGTGGGCGAAGTTAGTCGTCCCATCCAGGGGATCCACGAGCCACAGGAAATCCGCCCGCTCGTCGGGGGACTCCTCGGTGCGGAAGCCGTGGTCAGGGAAGTGAACGCGGATCGTCTCCACGATGGCCCGCTCGGCCCTTAGATCGGTGTCGGTGACGACATCGCGAAACCCCTTGTACCGCGCCTGGCGGGGCTGATCCCGCGCCCCTCGGATCTCCGCCTCCGCCGCTCTAACGGCCTCTACAGCGACTTCGAGATAAGAATCCAGATCTGATGTAGCTGTCATTGGTCAGTAGAGAGCCTCCAAACGGGGGACGATCTCAGCCCAATCGTACCGAGCGGTGACGAGATCTCGGGCCGCCTGGCCTAGACCTCGCCCCAGGGAGGGATCGCGCAGCAGGGCCAGCACAGCTTGAGCGAATGGGGCAGCACCATCGGCCACAAGCAGGTGCTCACCGGATCTCATCAGAGGAAAGCCTTCACAACCCAAGCGAGTGGAGACCAACCCCCTCCCCAAGGCCATGGCCTCCAACACCTTGAGCCGTGTGCCCCCACCCATGCGCAGTGGAATCACGTAGACGGCAGCTCCAGCGATGTAGGGCTGGATTCTCGGCACGAAACCGGTGATGGTTACCGCTGGATCGCCGCGCAGGACATCCAGCCGGGAGTGAGGCTGCTGGCCGACGATGTAGAAATGGACCTCAGGCCTCTTAGATCGGACAAGGGGCAGCACTTGCTGAGCGAACCACAGTGCGCCATCCACGTTGGGGCGAAAATCCATCTTGCCGGTGAAGACTATCGCTCCAGGGCCAAGGTCAAGGGGCTCAACCCTCCTTGGATCGTAGGCAGCGGTGTCTACCCCATTCGGCACTATCGTCACCTCCAGCCCAGGGACCAGCCGCTCCAGGGCCCTTCCATCCGCCTCCGATACCGCCATGACCCGATCGGCTGCCCGACAGCATCGCCGCTCGTAGTGGACAAGCTTCCTCCACTGGATGAGGGAGTAGAAAGCCCCTAGCCACCCTCCTCGCCGTCGTGCATCCGCCTCCAACACCCGCCGCTGAAGCACATACTCGCAGTTATGATCATCGAAGACCAGCAGCGGCCTATCCCTCGCCATTCGCCATTTGCCACTTGCTATCTGCAGCAGATAGGGTCCCATCTCAATGCCCTCGACCTGAATCACATCGTAGGAGTGCCTGGTCAGAAGCTCATCTAACTGCTGATGCATGGCCTCGGATTCCAGCCGAAGGGCCATGTCAGGTAGAGGCGAGAGGAGGAGGGTGCGAATCCGGTCCAGCATACCCCGCCGGGGCGCCATCACTGTGCAGATGGCGGCACAGTCTGCTCTCAGCGGCATCTCCACTTTCCCTGGGCCCTCCAGGAAGGACAGGAGATGTATCTTGTGGCGAGCTGCTAGCTGATGGATTAAATTGTAGTTACGGATGGCGGTCCCTTGGTGAGGCGGATAGGGGAACTGGGGAGTGAGGATCAGGAGGCGCACAGGTCTATTCCTCGAAGATTATCCGCTTGTAGACCTCCAGCGTCTGACGAGCCGTCTTCTCCACGGAGAAACATTCGGCTCGCTTATAGCCCTTAGCCCGCATCTCGGCCCGCAGCTCTTGGTCGTGGAGCACTTGATGCATGGCCACCGTCCACTCCGATACCTCCTCCGGTGATACCAGCAGTGCGGCATCCCCCACTACTTCAGGTAAAGCTGAGACATCAGAGCAGATCACAGGGGTTCCGCACAACATCGCCTCCAGAGGCGGCAGGCCAAAACCCTCGTAGAATGAGGGATGGACCAGAGCCTGGGCTCCATTATAGAGACGCACTAGGTCCTCCAATGGCACCCGGCCCAGGAAGCGCACCCCCTCCTTCAGTTGTAGTTTCTCCACCAGAGCTGATATCTCCTCGGATAGCCAGCCTTTTCGGCCGACGATAGCCAGTTTCGCTTTGATTTTGTACTGATCCTGAAGAATGCGGAAAGCATGGAGGAGGGTAGGTAGGTTCTTGCGGGGCTCAATGGTGGAGACGAAGAGCAGGTATTCCTCCAGCCCGTAGGTACTCCCTACGTAGGCCTTGGCTTTATCCTTATCCATTGGACGATAGATGGGATTGGCCGCCTCGTAGATCACGGTGATCTTTGACTCCGGCACACCCAGCAAGCGGATCGTATCCTGCTTGGTGGATTCGGAGACGGCGATGATGTGATCGGTGCTCTTCACCGCCTGATTGATCTGTCCATAATAGCGAGCACTGTCTTGGGTTAAGAAGTGGGGATAGAGGAGAAAGGCCAGGTCGTGGATAGTGATGACAGATTTGAAGTTGCGGTGAAAGGGGGGGATGAAATCGGGGCTGTGGAGCAGGTCAAGCCCCAGGGAGGAGAGCTCAAAGCGCAGCCCCAACTGCTCAAAGCGATGGTGGCTGGGGGTCCAGAGATCGATTCGCTCGAAATCGTCGTTATCGGTGATAGTAAGCGAATCCCGCCTATCACGAAGAATGAGGAATTCATCCTTTTGCTCAATTTCCGCCAGACCCTGGATGAGGCGTAAGGTGTACTGGCTGATACCAACTTTGGAGTAGTATATCAAGCGAGCATCTATCCCTATGCGCATGGTCCTTTCCTCAAGATCAGGTCCCTCAGCCCACACAACCCTCCCTTGCCCCTTTCGCCGGCATAAAAAACGGCGACCAGCCGAGGCCGGTCACCAGCGACCAAGGTAATGATAGCATGAATTTCCCAAAACGTCAAAAAGCCACGTCCTCAGATGTTTTGCCTGTCCTACCTGTAACTGGCAAGGTGGCCGAGGCTTCGTCGCTACGCTCCTACTAAGAAACAAGGCCCGACTGTGTCATTGCGAGCCGAAGGCGAAGCCCTGGCCAGGACGGGCAATCCCCATAGTGGGGGGAGAGATAGTCCATCGGCCTGTCGGCTTTTTTCATGCCGTCGCGCCGCGCAGCCGCTGCCAGAGGCCGCCAAGTTCCCCCTTCTCCCAGGCTACCAGAAGGGGCACAGCGGTGAAAATAGAGGAATAGGTGCCGGAGAGCATCCCCACCAGCAGCGTGGCGATGAACTTCTTGATGGTCGCCCCGCCAAACAGGAGGATGGCGATCATGATGAAGATGGCGTTGAGCTGGGTGGCCAGCGAGCGATGGATGGTCTCCAAGATGGAGCGGTTCACGATGGTCTCGAAGAGCTCTCCACGCCGCCTGCGGGTGTTCTCCCGGATGCGGTCGAAGACGACGATTGTGTCCTGCACCGAGAAGCCCAGCACGGTGAGGATGGCGGTCAGGAAGAGGGCATCCACCTCCCAGGCGCGGAGCAGACCCATGATGGCGAAGAAACCCGTGGCCACCAGGATGTCGTGGAACATGGCCAGGATGGCGCAGGTCCCATAGCGGAAAGCGTTGGGGATCTTGCGGAAAGCGAACCAGATGAAGGCCAGGATCGCCGCTGCTGCGGCTAGGACAGCGGTGCCGGCGGCTCTCGTCACCTCCCGACCGATGGTAGGCCCCACGGATTCGAAACGGAGTTCCTCCAAAGGGCCGAAACGCTCCCTCAGCGCCTCCTTTAGCCCCTTCTTCTCCTCCGGGGTCAGCGGCTTGGAGCGGATCAGAACCGTGCGCTCATCCGCCGTCGTCTGCACTGAAGTGTCACTGTAACCTCGGCCCACGAATATCTGCCGCACCTCCCCCGGCTTCACCGGCTGTTCAAAGAGTACCTCCAACATAGCACCACCAGTGAAATCCACGCTCAACCGCACCAGTGAGCCGTACCGGATGAGGGAGATGACCATCGCCGCTAGGCTCAGGCTGATCAAAACACCTGAAGTCAGAAAATACCACTTCCGCTTGCCAACGATCTCGAACATAAATCCTCCGCGCTAGACCCCCAGCAGCCAATGTTTTCCCCGCAGCTCCTCACCTCCCAGATAGAACACAAACCGGATGAGAGCCCGCGTGACGATGATAGCTGTGAACAGATCGATGATCATACCCAGGGCCAGGGTGATGGCAAACCCCTTTACGATGCTGGCCCCGAAGTTGGAGCCAAACCAGAATAGGATGGCACAAGTGATGAGGCTCGAGAGGTCGGAGTCGCGGATCGAGCTCCATGCCCTGCTGAAGCCCGCCTCGGCGGCCCTCCTCAGAGGCTGCCCTCCTCGCAGCTCCTCCTTAATCCGCTCAAACACCAGGATATTGGCATCCACCGCCATGCCAATGGAAAGCAGGAAGCCGGCGATAGCGGGCAGGGTCAAAGTGACGGGGATCAGCTTGTAGAAGGCGAAGTTGAGCAGGGCATAGAGGATCAGGGCCAGGTCGGCCAGCAGCCCCGGAAGTCGATAGTAGGCCAGCATGAACAGCAGGACGACGGCCAAGCCTATGGTTCCTGCCCGGATGCTCTTCTGTACCGAATCCTGTCCCAGGGTAGGGCCAACTAGTCGGTTCTCTACTACCTTTAAGGGGACAGGCAGAGCTCCATATTTAAGCTGAATGGCGAGGCTGCGCGCCTCCTCCAGGGAGAAACGACCAGTGATGCGACCGCTTCCATCCGGGATGGCGGACTGGATTCGGGGGCAGGATATGACCTGTTTGTCCATGACGATGGCCAGAAACTGGCCCACGTGGCTAGCGGTGAAAATCCTGAACTTCTCGGCCCCAGCGGGCTTTAACTGAAAGCGTATCTCCGGCTTGCCATACTGATTCATGGCCAGCGCTGCCTTGGCCAGGTCCCGGCCAGTGAGCGCGGTGGTGAAGACCCGATCGCTGACATCGGGTACTTTCATGCCGGTGACAGGGCTGGTAGCGGTGACGGGTGTCGTGTCAGTGACTGGGGTGCTCACAGAGCCGCCGTAAGTGGTGTGCACTCTGGTTCCCGGCGGCAAAAAAGTTGCCCCAGCGTCAATGAACTCCAGAAGGCCCGTCTCCCGCAGCGTGGCGATGGCCCGCTCTGGATTCTCGATGCCTGGCAACTCGACGATGATGCGCCGCTCTCCCGCCTTCTGCACCAACGGCTCCATCACTCCCAGGCCGTCCACCCGGTTTTCTACGATCACCCGGGCTGCCGTCATGTCATCGGCGGTCACCTCCTGGCCAACTGGTACATCCGCCTCCAACAGCACCTGCAGGCCGCCTTGTAGGTCCAGCCCCTGATGCACCCGGATATCGCGGTGGATGTGGAGAGGGCCTAAGTCGAGGTTCAGCCCCGGATTCGTGGGCCAATCCACCCAGATAGCGGCCACCATCAGCAGGATGATACCTATCAAGACATTCAGATTTCGTTCGGGCATGAAATGTTAAGTCCCCCTTCCTCGGCTAACACATGGCTGAATGCTTCTAACAGGTCAAGTGCAGCGCCGCGGCCACCGGCTGGTCTACTCGCCGCCTATTGTACTCCTCCACCGCTGATCCCGTGCGCCGGATGATCACCTGGATGCCTTGTTCCTGCAGGTAGCAGCGGGTCTCGGATGGCACATCCATCATCCCATAGGCCCCGGTGCCGACGATCAGGGTGTCCACCTGCTCCTGGGCCTGCACAACATCCTGCAAATCGTAGGGCGAGAGGCTGTGCCCCTGTTCACGCCGCCAGTTGGGGATAACTCGGTCGGGCAGCAGGATCACATCACTCCTGTAGCTCTGACCCTCAATGACGATGTGGCCGAAGTCGTACCTCTCGATCCGCATCTGTATCCTTTCCCAGCTGCTCTCAGGCCTGTTCCGTAAAAGCTAAATCTGCCCAGGTATGTAAAAGCTAAACTTTCCCACTAGGGAGGGATAGAGTGGGTGGCGATGACCTTGTTGCGAACCCCAGCTCGGATCTTCATCTGCCCACCAAAGGTCTGAACCCAGACATGAGAACCAATGTAATCGCTGGGCACCGAGTATTTGCCACCCCACCATCGGATGGTGCTATCTCGCTTCGCTCTTCTTGAGCAAAGGCCTCCCACAAAGCGTCCTTTCCCACCTTGCAAGAGGAAGGTTGGTATCGCTGCTGGGGATAGGTGTGGATGCCTTCATGAGGTCGCCTGTTGTACCCTTGGCGCCACCCCTCCGCGTGCTCGTTGAGCTGCTGGAGATGGCTCACCCGATGGCGGTACACGGCCAAGAAATCACGCTCAATAAATTGGATCAACTTCTCCACCTTCCCCTTGGTCTGGGGACGACTGGTGAATTCCACCTCGACCCCTAATCGGTCCATGACTTTCTGAAAGCGACTCAGGCTGCCCTGGAAGGTGGAGTAGAACTGACTTCCTTTGTCGCACAGAATCTTAGTAGGTAGGCCATACCGGCAAAAGGCAAGATAAAGGGCATGGAGAACCCCCTCCGCCTCTTTGGTGAACAGGAAGTGCAGGGTGATGAGATAGCGAGAGTGGTCATCCACTACTACCAAGCCGTAGACCCTGCCTATATCAGTCTTCGCTTGCTCAATCAGGTCAACCTGCCAGAGAGCATTAGGTTTGTCCTTTTCGAAGCGGATGATGGGAGTCTGCTCTCGGGTGGGTTCCCACACTCCTCGACGGATCAGAATATTGCGAATGGTTTGGCGAGTGAGTGGAATCTCGTGCACTCTCCCCAACTCTCGAGCGATGTTGGGGCAAGTTCGCTCGGTGTCCTCCTCCAGGTAACACTCCACTACCCAGTCCTCGATCCATCGAGGGGTACGATGATTGTCCCCTCGGGGCTTATTTAAGAAGGTGCTAAGGTCACCACTCCTTTTATACTCCTCGAACCGCTCGATATACCTTCGAACGGTCTTACGGGCGTGGTTAAACTTCCGGGCCGTGGCGGATTTGTTGTCGTGGATCAACGCATGGAGGGCCACTTGGAAGCGATGACGGACGATGGGGACATCCCACAGGTTTTGAATCTTCATGATCCCAGATCCCCCTTTCGTGAGATGGAGATGGACATCTGGGACCTATTTTAATGGGGAATTTTGGCTTTCACAAGAGTGAGGAGTTTTAGCGTTACCGGAACACAGGCCCGACTTGAAAGGTCGGGCTAGCCGATCAGCACCGCCCGCGCGGGAGCGCCATCGCCCTGAGCTATATTCAGTGGGAGGCAGACGAGTCGATAAAGGCCCGGCTGTACCTCGAGCAGATTCAAGCCCTCCACAATTATCACTCCAGCGCCGAGGAGTGTGGTATGGGTCCCGGAGTGAGGCTCGTCATAGCTCTGCACGGAGAGATAGTCTATGCCTACCAGCCTCACCTCCTGCTCCACCAGCCATTGCGCAGCCTCATCGGTCAAGGCCACATAGTCAGGGGTGAACTCCCGCTTTCCCTCCCATAGGCTAGAGTTATCAGTTTTGAGGAGCAAGCGTTCTACACCTGCCGGCACCGTCATCTCAAGGTCATCGGCCGTGATAGCGCTTCGCTCCCTCATATCCACTACCAGCGCTGGGCAGATGAGCGTCTCCAGATCCAACTGATCCACGGCTTTAGCACCTGGGATGAAGTGTACAGGGGGATCAATGTGGGTGCCGGTGTGAGTGCTCAGGGTGATACTTGAGACATTGACTCTGCTGCCCCCGGAGATGCGGGACACTGGCTCGAGTTAAACGGAGAAGCCGTCACCAGGCCAGGTGGGCATTGAGGGAGAGATGGGCACACTGATGTCGTAAATGGTCATGAAATCCTCCTTTGCAATCAGGAAGTTGAGGTTAGGAATCGCCTCTGGCATTGGGGACAGAAATAGGTTCCGCGCTCGCTTACCGCGATCCGCTGGATGGAGGTACCGCACAAGAAGCAGGGTTCCCCCTCCCGGCCGTAGACCTGCAGCCGCTCCTGGTAATTTCCAGCCTGGCCATCGGGACGCCGATAGGCGGAGTCATCTAGCGTCGTACCCTGATGGGCCAGAGCGCGGGTGAGTACCGCACGGATAGAATGATACAGGCGCTCAATCTCCTGTTCGGTCAACGTGTCCGCTGTACGCAGAGGGTGAAGTCGAGCGGCGAAAAGTGTTTCGTCGGCGTAGATGTTGCCCAGCCCTGCCAGGAACTGCTGGTTGAGCAATAGGGGCTTCAGCCTTCCTCGTCGCCGGGCGATGAGACGTCGGAATTGAGGGAGGGTGAACTCCTCGGCCAGTGGCTCCGGCCCCAAGTGGCCTACCACTTCCTCTGGGTCAGCCACCAGGTATGCTCGACCCAGCTTTCGCACATCGCGAAACCTCAGCTCTCGTCCGTCATCCATCAGAAACCGAGTGTGGGTGTGGCGATCACAGGGGTTGGAGCTGGGAACGACCGACAGCTGGCCGCTCATCATGAGGTGGATGAGCAATGTGTCCCCGCCGGAGAGGGGGAATACCAAGTACTTGCCCCGCCTCCGCGTCTTCAGTATGCGTTGGCCAACCAGGCGTGCTCGAAACTGGGATGGGGGCGCGGTGGCGAGGGTGGGGGGCCAATCCGCCCTCAGGTCGATGAAGGTCCTGCCCAGGAGTTGGGGGCGCAGCTCGTCAACGGTGGTCTGTACCTCAGGTAGCTCAGGCATATTGAGGTCAGGATTTGCCTGGACTGGTCGTCGAGGTAGAAGTTATGGGCTCAATACCCTGGCTTTCGAGATAGGCAATCACCTCCTCCCTGGCCTCCTCGAAGCGGTGCAAAAGCTCGGCATCGGAGCCTTTGAAGCGTGAGAGCGCACGCTGGCCGCAGGCACAACAGCCCAGCGAAGCTTTATAGCTCCCCAGATTGCACCTCAGGCATTTGCATAATCGAATCATCAGCAATGACAGAGCCAGGCTGTCCACATGATCCTCAGGCAGCTCAGAGACCCGTCTGATTAACTTCTGCCATCTTAAACTGCGCGTCTCCTTAAGGCTGGGCAGGCAACGACGGGGGAATAGAATTTCGCTTTTAGGGTACATATTGTTATCAGCTCACTCAACAGAGATCCAGGTTACTTGCCTTAGATTTTAACATCAACTGGGTCCGAAGTCAAGGTTGACAAGGTAGTGTGATTGAGGTAAAGTATGATCAGTTGGCCGCATTCGAATTCAATTAGGAAAAGGGGGAAACGATGGGCAAATTGGCCATCACAGGAGGAACACCAGTGCGCACAAAGCCCTTCCCAGAGCGGCCTATCTATGACGAACGGGAACTGGCCGCTCTCAAGGAGGTGCTGGATAGCCGACGCTGGACCAGCGCACCTTACATCTTCCGAGGCGACATGTCGCTCTCCAAGGTGTATCAACTGGAGGAGAGATTCGCCGCTTATCACGACTGCGAATTCGGCGTGGCCACAGGCAGCGGCACCGACGCACTGCAGATCGCCTACGCTGCCGCCGGCTTGGGTCCGGGCGATGAGGCTATCATGCCTCCCAATACCTTCATCGCCACCGCCACAGCCGTGCTGCAGCTGGGCGCAGTGCCCATCTTCGCTGATGTGGACCCTGAGACCCTGTGCCTTGCCCCCGAGGCCATTGAGGCAGCCATCACCTCCCGCACCAAGCTCATCGTGCCCCTGCATCTGGGAGGCTATCCCGCCGACATGGACTGCGTCATGGAGATCGCCGCCAAGCACGATCTCAAAGTAGTTGCCGACGCCTGCCATGCCCACGGCACTGAGTGGCGGGGCACGAAGGTAGCCGCCCTCTCCGATCTCAGCGCCTTCAGCTTCCAACAGGACAAGCAGATCACTGCTGGTGAGGGGGGCATGGCCGTCACAAACGACCGGGAGGCATACGAAGGGTGCTACATCCTGCACAACGACGGTCGGGGCATGGGAGAGCGGGGGAGCCTCTTCGTGGAGCAGGGCTGGGACTTCCGCATGAGTGAGTTCCAGGCAGCGGTGCTGCTGGTGCAACTGGAGCGGCTGGATGAGATCCTGGAGCGGAAAAACAGCAACGCGGAGGCGCTGGGACAGGGATTGGCTGAGATCGGGGGGCTGAGCTGGCCTCTCGAGGATGAGCGAATCACCCGCCAGAGCTATGTTTACCCTCGTCTGCGCTATCATGCTGAAGCCTTTGATGATTTGCCAGCTAAGCTAGTGGCCCGAGCCCTCTTCGCTGAGGGCATACCCTGCGGGGCGAGTAGCGGCCGACTGCTGTATCAGCATCCGCTTTTTACCGAAGCTCGGTTCCACTTTCCAAGCTCTCAGCAGGTGGACTATACCCAGGTGCATTGCCCCAATGCCGAGAGCGCAGCCGGTCGCTGGCTGGGCTTCCCTCAGAGGGTGCTCCTGGGCTCACGCGAGGGGATGGACGACTTCGTGGAGGCGGTGGCTAAGGTGAAGGCCAATCTGGATGAACTGCAGGAGATGGCGAGTGTCTAGAGAAAACAGGAGGAACAAAACGATGAAGGTTCTCATCACCGGCGGCAGCGGCCGCCTGGCCAAGTACGTAGTGCGCGAACTGGAGGAGGACTATGAGCTAGTCCTCTTCTCCCGCTCCCGTCCCCCGGAGGATCGAGCGCATCTGCCCTGGATCCAAGGGAATTTGAACCGCTTCCAGGACTGCCAGCGGGCGGTGGAGGGAGTGGAGGCCATCCAGCACCTGGGAGCGGTGCCTTATCCAGTGGATCATCCCCAGATTCGGGCCCGTGCGGAGAGGGAAGGGCGGGAGATACCTCCCTTCGACATGACCATGCGCACCAACATCATGGGCACCTACTATCTGATGCAAGCCGCGGTGCAGGCCAGGGTGAAATTGGTGGTGATGGCTGGGAGCAACTGCGCCCTGGGTCACGGCTACCGCATCAGCGACAAGCCTTTCCCCATCCACTATCTGCCCATTGACGAGGAGCACCCCAGCGACGTGGAGGATTCCTACTCCTACTCCAAGCTGGTGGGAGAGGAGCTTTTGGCCTCCTTCACCAGAGCCTATGACATTCGCACCTACGTCACGAGGCCGGCGGGCATCTGTCCCCCGGAGCGACGCAGGGCCATGGCCGAGAATGTGCAGCCGGCGACGGGCTGGAGCGATTGGCTATGGGGCTGGGTGGCCAGCGAGGATGTGGCCTGGGCGCATCGGGAGTTGATGGAGAAAGCCAATGGGCTACCGCCCCACGATGTGTACTTCATAAATGGCGCTGACACCACTGCCCTGGAGGAATCGCGCGAGCTGGTGGCCAGATTCCGCCCTGACCTGCTTCCCCTGGCCGAGGGATTGAAGGGACATCAATCCTTCATCAGCACTGAGAAGGCTCGTCAGGCCTTTGGCTATCAGCCTCAATACACCTGGCGGGAATACCTGTAGAAACGCGGCCTTGTGGCTTCCCGGAGGGGAATTGCATGTCAGCCATCCTATCCATTGGCGAGGCCCTTGTCGAGATCATGCGGCCCGAGCCGGATATGCCCTTGCATCGCCCGGCTCCCTTCATCGGCCCCTTCCCCTCCGGCGCGCCGGCCATCTTCGCCGACTGCGTCGCCCGCCTGGGCGTGTCCAGCGGTTTCATCGGCGTGGTCGGCGCCGACGATTTCGGGGCCTGCCTTCGAAACCGACTGAGGGCCGATGGGGTGGATGTCACCCATCTGGCGACCGATCCTGACCGGCTGACGGGCATCGCCTTCGTGACGTACCGTTCCGACGGGGGACGCCATTTCCTCTTCCACATGCGAGACGCGGCGGCGGGACAGTTGGGCCTGCGCCACCTCGATCGAGGCTACGTGGCCCAAGCCAAGTGGCTGCACATCTGCGGCTCAGCACTGGCCGCGAGCGAGGGTTCGCGAGAGGCTTGCTACCAGGCCGTGGAGTGGGTGAAGGGAGCAAGTGGACAGGTCAGCCTGGACCCCAATCTGCGGCGTGCAACTGTACTTACTCCTCCAGCGTGGTATAATAATCGCCCGCGATGTTGAGAAGCGGAGGGGTGGAAAGAAAAGGAACTGTCGTCCGGGTGGCCGGTGTGGTCGTGGACGCCGAGTTTGCCTCCGGCGACCTGCCCAGCATCCACGACGCTTTGGCCGTGAAGCGCGAGGATGGATCGGAGCTGGTCGTCGAGGTACAGGAGCACGTCGATCCACACACCGTGCGAACGGTGGCTATGGGAGGCACCTCCGGGCTGCGCCGGGGGCTGCCGGTGCTCGACCCGGGGTATCCGATCCGCGTCCCGGTAGGCCGGGCCACGCTGGGGCGCATGTTCAACGTCCTGGGCCAGCCCATCGACGGGCAGCCTCCACCTGAGGGGGTCGAGCGACGATCGATCCACGTCCCACCCCCTCCGCTGCACGAGCAACGGGTAAGCACCGAGCCGTTCGTCACTGGCGTCAAGGCCATCGACCTGCTGACCCCCTATCCACGTGGGGGCAAAATCGGCCTCTTCGGCGGCGCGGGGGTGGGCAAGACGGTGTTGATGATCGAGCTCATGCGCCATACCATCCGCGAGCACTCCGGCATCGCCCTCTTCGCTGGCGTGGGCGAGCGCAGCCGCGAGGGCAACGAGCTGTGGATGGAGATGCAGCGCAGCGGCGTGCTGGAGAGCACCATTCTCGTCTTTGGGCAGATGAAAGAGCCGCCGGGAGCCCGGCTGCGGGTGCCCCTCACGGCACTGACCATGGCCGAGTACTTCCGCGACTCCGAGAGGCGACAGGTGCTCCTTTTCATCGACAACATCTTCCGCTACATCCAGGCCGGCTCGGAGGTCTCGGCGCTGCTGGGACGCCTGCCCAGCGCCATGGGCTACCAACCGACGCTGGACAGCGAGATGGGCATGCTGCAGGAGCGCATCACCACCACGAGACAGGGCAGCGTTACCTCTGTCCAGGCCGTCTACGTCCCGGCCGACGACCTGACCGATCCCGCTGTCGCGGCGACCTTTGCTCACCTGGACGCAGCGACGATTCTCTCACGCCGCCAGGCCAGCCAGGGCCTCTACCCCGCCATCGATCCGCTGGAATCGAACAGCTCGCTGCTCACGCCCGAGGCGATGGGCCAGGAGCACTTCAGGATCGCCAGTGAGGTCCGGTCGCTGCTGGCCCGCTACCAGGAGCTGCAGGACGTGATCGCCATCCTGGGAATGGAGGAGCTGAACGAGGCGGATCGGACGGTGGTAGAACGGGCGCGGCGGCTGCAGCGCTTCCTCACCCAACCGTTCTATGTCTCCGAGCCTTTCACCGGCATACCAGGCCGCTACGTGCCATTGGAGGAGACGCTGCGCGGCTTCCGCGAGATCCTGGAGGGGCGCCACGACGATCTGCCGGAGCAGGCGTTCTACATGGTCGGCACGATAGACGAGGCCGTGGAGAAGGCGCGGGAATTGAAGCGGGAGGAAAGGGATCGTGTTTGAGCCACTTCGACTCACGGTGCTGGCGCCCACCGGGACGCTGCTCGACGTGGATCAGGCGGACTGGGTGCAGGTTCAACTGACCGACGGGGCTCCCCTCGGCATCTTCCCGGGTCACGCGCCGCTCCTGGCGGAGACGGCGGCCGCCCCCCTACGCTACGCCGACCGGTCCGGCGAGCACGTCCTCGACCTGAAAGGAGGCATCCTGCACATAAAGGACGGATCGGTCATAGTCCTCATCAACGAGTCGGCTCGACCCGCCGATGCAGCCCCGCCGGGTTTCCCAGCCTTGGAACCCGCAGGCGGCGCTCGCTTCGAACGGCTGGCGCGGGAACTGCTGACCGAGATACGAGCCGATGAAGAAGGATAGGCAAAGGATCTGGCACGTCGCGGCTTTGGCCTCGTCGTTGGGGTGGGAGCTGGCGCTGCCCATCTTCGGCGGGGTGCTGGGGGGTCATTTCTTGGATCGCTGGTTGGGGACCGAATACGTCCTCACCGTGGGGCTGCTGCTGTTCGGGGTCTTCGCCGGGTTCTACAACGTGATGCGCACCGTCCGTCGGGTGGAGGCACACGAGCGGGGGTACGCCGCCCGCGAAGAAGGGGATGGAGGAGACTGATGGCTGCATTTTGGCTCCTCATCGGCCTGGCGATCGGCCTGCTCAACATGCTGACACTGTGTTGGACGGTGGCTCGTCTAGACCCTGGCGCTCCCTCCACAGCCGTGGCGCTGGTTCTGGCAGGGGCGATTCTGCGCTGGGGTCTCGCCGCCGGGCTGCTGATCGCGGCACTGCAGCGCGGCATCGGGCCTGGCCTGCTGGCCTTCGCCGGGCTGTGGCTGGCCCGGTCGGGAGTGGTGTGGTGGCTGGGGTTTGGTCGGACCCCGCCCGGACTGTTAGGAGCTTGAGATATGGAAGGATTCTTTCCTCAGACGGTTTTCACGGTCTTTGGGATCCCCGTGCGCGATACGGTGATCTCAACCTGGATCATGATGATCATCATCGCGGCGGTCACGATCGCACTTCGCCGCCGCTTGCGAAGGCCGCTGGAGGCACTGATCGAGTTCCTGGAAGACACCATATCGGGCATTATGGGCCGGCCAGCGGGGCCGTACCTGCCTTTCCTCGGAGCGCTGTTCCTATTCATCGCCTTCGCCAACCTGTTGAGCATCCTGCCGGCGATCCCGCTCCCGGGCAACAAGATGCTGCCTATCACGTCCCCCACCCGCGACATCAACACGCCGGTGGCGCTGGCAGCCACCGTGTTCTTCGTCGTTCACTATTACGGGATCCGCTCACAGGGCGCGCTGAACTATCTCAAGGATCTGGCCTCACCGATCTACCTGGCTCCACTGACGTTCCCCCTGGAGATCTTCAGCCATCTCAGCCGCACGGTCTCCATGGCAGTGCGACTCTTCGGCAACGTCATCAGCACCGAGATGGTCGTGGCCGTCGTCTTCATGCTGGTGCCGGCGGTTGCCCCTCTGCCTCTGACCGGGCTCAGCATGTTTACCGGCCTCCTCCAGGCTTATATCTTCACCTCGCTGGCGACGATATTTATCGGCGGCGCCCTGGCGGCCTACGAGCCCGAAGATGGGCAAAGCGCCGAACGAGCAAAGCAGACAAATCACGTAACTAACGTTAACGATCAGAAGGAGTAAGTAGAACATGGCACAAATAGAACCCGGAACGTTGATCACCCTTGTCACTATCCTGGCATCGAGCGTGACCATCCTCCTGGGATGTGTCTTACCCGCAATCTTGGAGGGCAGAGCGGTCCTCAAGGCGTTGGAGGGGATGGTGCGCCAGCCCGAGGTCGCCGACGACCTGCGCACGACGCTGATCGTCGCTATGGCGCTCCTGGAGTCCACGGCGATCTACGTGCTGCTCGTCGTGCTGATCCTTATCTTCGCCAACCCGATGCTCGACCGCTTCTTCCCGCCTGGAGGATAGCGCATGCTGAAGCTAGATTGGGCGACGATCGCCTTCCAGATCGTTAACTTCCTGATCACGGCAGCGGTGCTCCACTACGTCCTCTTCCGACCGATGACGCGCCGCATGAGAAAGCGCGCCGCCGAAAGAGAGCGCCTGCGGCAGCGGCTAACCCAAGAGCGCCAGGAAGTCGAGAGGCTGCGCGCCGAGCTGGAGGAACGACTGGCTGAGGCAGAGGAAGAGGCCGAGGAGATCGTCGCCGAGGTGCGGAAAGAGGCCGAGGTAAGACGACAGGAGCTGCTGCAGGAGACGGAGAGAGAGGCGGAGCGCATCCTCTCCGAGGCGCGCACCGACGCCGAGCAGCTGCAGCAACAAGCGATGGACGAGTTCCACGATCGGCTGCTGGACGCTATCATAGACGTCAGCGCACGTGTGATCAGCCAGGCCGCCCCCCCGGAGGTGCACGACAAGCTGATTCAACAGCTCAACGACCGCATCTGGGAGATGGGGCGCACCGAGATAGAGCGCGTGGAGACGTTCCGCCGCTCCCTGGGCGAGCGCACGCCCACGGCCCACGTGTGGACAGCGCATCCCCTCCCCTCGGAGCAACAGGGCGAGCTGGCGCGCACGCTCTCGGCGCTGGCCGACCGCAACGTAGACCTGGTGGTGGAGGCCGATCCATCGCTGGGAGCCGGGATAAGAATACGCCTGGTGGACGTCGTCGTAGGAAACACCATCGCCGGCCGGCTGGAGGAGCTGCGCGATCGGGTTTCGCAGGCGCTAAGGGAGCGGGAGGCCAATGGGTGAGGATGAGAACATTAGCGCTGACGTGGACGCGCTGCTCGAGATCCTCCGCGAGCAGACCAAGCGGCAAATCATAGAAGATGTCCACATCCAGAGCCTCGATCTCGAGCAGCGCATCCGCGAACGCGCATCAGAGCTCCTGAGCACAGTTCGCAGGGAGCCGGCGGTGCCCGACGTGATCGACCTGCTGCGCGGGCAGGTCGGCGAACTGACGGACCTGGTGCAGCTCCAGGACGTGGGCACCGTCCAGCGTATCGGCAGCGGCGTCGCCAGGCTCTCGGGCCTCCACGGAGCCTCCACCGACGAGCTGGTGAGCTTTCCCACCGGCGTGCAGGGCCTGATCCTTAACCTCGACCACGCGCGTCTCGACGTCGTCCTGCTGGGCCCCGACGAGGGAATCCAGGGAGGCGACGTGGTGACGGCCACGGGCGGGCGGGTACGCGTGCCGGTGGGCCACCAGCTCCTGGGACGCGTCGTGAACCCCCTGGGTGAACCCCTCGACGAATCCGGCCCCCTCCAGGCGACGGATCGTCACTTCCTCGATCGCGAAGCGCCAGACATCATCGAGCGCGCGCCGGTAAACGAGCCGCTGCATACCGGCTGGAAGATCGTGGATGCCCTGTTTCCCATCGGCCGTGGGCAGCGGGAGCTGATCCTGGGCGACCGTCAGACCGGCAAGACAACCCTGGCCGTCGACGCTATCCTCAACCAGCGCGGCAGCGAGGTCTCCTGCGTATACGTCTCCATCGGACAGAAGAAGTCGAGCTCGCTGAACGTGGTCGAGACGCTCCGCCGCCAC
>JAYEMR010000107.1:0-10837 GCA_034718215.1 Chloroflexota bacterium | reverse complement strand
AAGCAGTAGACTGCAATAATAAACAAATCCAGGTTAAACATTGGGATACCTCCTCTGTTGTTGAACTACAGGTTGTGTAAGCTCCAGAGGAGTATACCCAAGAGATGAAAAAGTTGCACATGGCGTTGGAACTATGTGGTTAGTTATCTATTGTGGACTGTCTCGGCGGCTCTGGGGATCTTCGACTTCGGTCTGATCACGACGGCGGAGCCTTGTACACTTACTCTGACTGGTCTACAGGAGCTTGCTCCGCCCCCGATTCTGAAGACAAGCCCGAAAAGGAACTTGCTCAATCCCTACGCAGCTTCCAGGGCGAATTTGACGAAGTGGGAGACTTGTGCTATGATCTTTATCAGAGCAGAGAGGGTTTAGCGCTCCTGTCTGCGCAGGCAGGCAATCGTAGGAGTGCCTCCGGTGAAGCGAATACTGAGAGACGGTTTACCTGTCTGCTGTCAGGCAGGGTAGCCTGTTTCGAGATCCTCTGAGAGAGGAATAACGCTGGGAGGGAGGTGATAGAGGGAAGCGCCAGTGCCTGGCACAGGCGAAACCTAAGTGTGAAGCTGCTCTCCTGATGGCTGAGACAAGCC
Organism: Chloroflexota bacterium; assembly: GCA_034718215.1. Lineage (GTDB taxonomy): Bacteria > Chloroflexota > Anaerolineae > JAYEMR01 > JAYEMR01 > JAYEMR01. Next base: position 10,250 of record JAYEMR010000107.1, on the reverse strand, counting down.
GTTCGGAGAGCTAGGAGAATCCGTAAGGAGGGTACAATGAGACAGCGAAAGTCTATATCCGGAGATCTATCGTATCTATCAACCCATGAAAAAGGAGGAAATCCAATGAAAAATGGCAAACTTACACGAAGGGACTTTCTGCGCCTTTCGGCGATGACCGCAGCTGGGGTCACAGCCGCTGCCTGCGCTCGGGCTACTCCTGCGGTGGTCGAGAAGGAGGTAGTGGTCACAAAGGAGGTGGAGAAGGAGGTCCCGGTCGAGAAGGTCGTCAAGGAGACTGTAGAGGTCGAGAAAGAGGTCGTCAAGGAGACCGTCGAGGTGGCACCTTCCAAGTTCAACGAAGCCCCCGCGCTGGCCGAACTGGTGGAGGCTGGCGAGCTGCCACCGGTGGATGAGCGGCTGCCGCTGAACCCCTTTGTGGTGGGCGGGCGTGAGGAGATCGGCACCTACGGCGGCGAGGTGCGCCAGATCGACCACGATGTGGTTGGATCGGTCAGCGTCTACGACTGGTATAGCGACCGGCTGCTCCAGTACTCGGACGTGGACATGCGCACGCTGGTTCCCAACATGCTGGAGAGATGGGAGGTCTCGGAGGACGGCACGACCTTTACGCTGCACATGCGCAAGGGGATGAAGTGGTCGGACGGGGAGCCGCTGACCACGGAGGACGTCGACTTCTGGTGGAACGACTGGGCCACGCTCGAGGGCGTGGGATGGGTCGGCGCGGCGTTCGCGGGCATCCAGGGAGAGTGGGCAGAGATCGAGATCATTGACGACTACACCTTCCGCGTCAAGTACGACTACCCCTTCGGCATCTTCCCCCACGTGCTGACCCGCCACCCGGGGGGCTATCCGCCAGAGGGACCGTTTATGCCCAAGCACTTCCTGAAGGACTACCACATCGACTACGCCGGCGAGGCCGCTCTGCAAAGGATGATGGACGACCTGGGGCTGGAGATGTGGCAGCAGGTCATCAACCGGTTTGCCGGTTGGGGGCGGAACATCTGGAATTTCCCGGAGTTTGCGAAGGACTTGCCGACCCTGGCGCCCTGGATCCCGGTGAGCTATCCGGCAGAGGGAACGGTCATCTGTGAGCGCAACCCCTACTACTGGAAGGTTGACTTGGTCGGGAACCAGTTGCCCTACATCGACACGCTGCGCCGGGACTATGTGGCCAGCGTCGAGGCCATGAACATAAAGGCCATCGGGGGTGAGCTCGACTGGCTGGGCATGCACGACGTGACCATCGCCCGCTATCCGCTGTACAAGGAGAACGAGGAGCGGGGCCGGTATGTGGTCGGCGACTATCTCTCCTGCATGACCGACCGCTACACCCTCTACCCCCGGCACACCCTGCCCGGCGACCCGGTGCTGGAGGAGATCGTCAACCATCCCAACTTTGTCAGGGCGCTCTCGGTGGCCATCAACCGGGAGGAGATCAACGAGAGCCTGTTCTACGGCATGGCCCGCATGGGGCAGCTCGCCCCGATGCCCAACTCCAAGTACTACAAGGAGAAGTACGGCACGGCGTGGGCGCAGTACGACCCGGCGCTGGCCAACCGGCTGTTGGACGAGATGGGGCTGGACAAACGGGATAGCGCCGGCTTCCGCCTGCGGCCGGACGGCAAGCGCCTCCTTTACTGCATCGAGCACCCAGGTATCCGCGTCGGCGCCGCCGTTCACGAGTTCACGGAGATGGTCTGCACCTACTGGCGCGAGATCGGCATTGACGCGACGACCAAGGAGATCGACGAGTCGCTGTACAACGAGAGAATGTTGGCCGACGAGATCCATTGCGGCATCTGGCACGCCGACCGCTGTACCGACATGCTCCTGCCGGTCCAGATGCAATGGTACATTCCGACGGGTGATCCCCAGCAGGGTGGCGCTTCAGCGGCCTGGTACTTTTGGTACGCCGCCAAGGACAAGGAAGCGGAGGGCATCGTCGAGCCGCCGGAGCGCATCAAGCAGCTGTACGCCTGGGTCGACAAGATGAGGGAGGTCGTCGACGAGGACGAGCGCGTCGAGTGGGGTCAAAAGATCTTTGACGATCTGGCCGAGAACCCCCTGTCCATCGGCACCGTCCTCGAGAGCCCGTGCCCCTTGCTCATCAACAAGAACATGCGGAACCTGCCGCGGCCCAAAGTGCCCATTGGCTGGGACACGTACGGCATAAACACCTACCATCCGGCGGCCTTCTTCTTCGAAGGCGGCCAACGGGCGTAGTGTGCCATGGGAGCCAGCCAGGCTGCGGGCCGAACCCGGCCAGCAGCCCGGTCAGCCTTGTGCGGGAACCAGGCGTTCTGGAATATGCTCAACGGCGCTTGTCGCGTAATCTCCCATTGGCTTCATGGCCACCGTCCATGCCTCGAAAATATGTAGCTTTAGTTTCCGCTAACTTGAATGCACCTTAAAATCGCTACGATACAAACTGGCAGCCGTGACGGCCGGCACCAGTCCATCTGGTGCCAGAAGAGGCGCCTATGGGTTGAAAAGTGCCTCGAACGATTCCGATACAACCCATACAGGGCTTTCCCACTCAACGGTTCGGAGCAGGCCCTGTGAATACTTAATTCTACAGGGCAGGCCAAGAGCAAGGGGGTGGTGAAGCGCGGATCGTGGATGGCTACCACGGTAAAGGTGTCATTGTCCGGGTGGACCTTCACATCTCGCCGCACCACCTCATTCCAGAACTCAGCCCGGATCTGGACGCCCTTTTCCGTCCAGGTTGTCACGCGATCCGGTGGCGTGGCCTCAATGACGTGGTCATTGTAGATCCGAGCCAGGGGGCGGACGAAGTCCCCATACTCCGGCGGACGGCCCCCTTTGTACTCCGGCAACCGGTTCCGCCGGCCGGCGAAGTTGCTGCGTAGCCGTACTAGGTAGTGCTCCAGGCCACCTTGCACTTCCCGGAGCGGGAATCCAGCGTCCAGGATGGGCATCTCGTCCTCGGCCACTGTCGCGCCCACCATCTGGATAACGGCGGCTTTCAGCGTCTTTTCGCCAATGTCATCTGGGGCAGCGCGCACAATTTTCCGGATGATGGCCATCCGCTCACGTCTCCAACGCGTACGATCAAGCCAAAGGGAATAGCCGGCAGGGCTTTCCCCGCCGCCGGATGGTGGTGCTTAGTCAGGCAGTTTCGCAACGTGGGCCGCCAGAAGGGCGTGATATCCACGCCAATAGCAGCAAAGCCCGCATATTGGATGGGGTGCCACTGCCCTTGGGCCACTACGTAGGCTTCCCAGTCCGTGAGCAGGGAGTCAATCTCCCATGCGCCGTAGCGCAAAGCAGCCCAGGCGCGCCGCACGGCATCCTCTGGCAGCCTGATCGCCTGTAAGGCAGGGAAGAGGGCGCCACGGCTGGGTAGCAGCCCGCCACTCACGATCGCCCACAACAAGTGGAGAAGGCCTAGATTGGTGCCGATAGGCAGGTTGACGACCACAGCAATCAATCCCTGCATCGTTTCAATGACAGCTTGGGGCATAGGATTTCATCTCCTGATTCGCGTATGCTTTTTGCTTTCGCTTTAGTATGCCCCATTTTGCGGTTTTGTGCCAGTAACCGCGATGGCTGTTGTGCAACACTGATGAAAAATAGCGGAAACTAAAGTGTAGGGCAAATTGGCAATTTGCCCTGCATCCCCGACGTCCCTGCGCCGGGTTGACGAGGCTCCCGTAGGAGGTGAATCCTCATGCTGATGTACATCATCCGTCGCCTCACGCGAGCGATACCACAACTGCTGCTGCTCTCGATCCTGGCTTTCATCATCATCCAACTCCCTCCGGGAGATCTCGTGACGCAGCATATCCAGAACCTCCAGGCCTCAGGGGCGTCGGTCGACCAGCAGTATGCCGAGATCCTGATGCGGATGTACGGGCTCGACAAGCCGATGTACCAGCGGTATCTTCTCTGGATGCGCAAGATCGTAACCCGTTTCGACTTTGGCTACTCGTACACCTGGCAAAAGCCCGTGGCCGAGGTCATCCGGGGCCGCATGGGGTACACCTTTGCCCTCGCGCTGTTCTCGGCCATCTTTACCTGGGTGGTGGCGATCCCTATTGGCGTTTTTGTGGCAGTGAAGCAGTACTCGCTCGCCGACTATGTCGTTACCTTCATGACCTTCGTGGGCATGGCCGTCCCCCCGTTCTTCCTAGCCATGGCGATCATGTACGTGGCGCTCACTCGGTTCGGCCTCAGGGTCGGGGGACTGTTCTCGCCGGAGTACATGGTCGCGCCGTGGAGTTGGGCCAAGTTCCTGGACCTGTTGAGCAACCTCTGGCTCCCCATCATCCTCCTGGGCATCGGCGGGACGGCGGGCACGATCCGCACCATGCGTGCCATGATGCTGGATGAGCTGCGCAAGCAGTACGTGACGGTGGCGCGCGCGAAGGGGCTTTCCGAGCTCCAGGTCCTCGTGCGGTACCCGTTGCGCCTGGCCATCAACCCGATCATCAGCGGCCTGATGTGGCTGTTGCCGTGGCTCTTCTCCGGTGGTATGTTAATTGAGATCGTCCTCAACCTGCCCACGGCCGGCCCGGCGATGTACGCCTCGTTGATGGCGCAGGACATGTATGTGGCCGGCGCTTACATCCTGATCATCGGGGCCTTGACCATCATCAGCACCATCTTCTCCGACATCTTGCTGGCTGCATCAGATCCGCGCATTCGGTTCGGCGGTGTGGAGGGAGCATGAGCGGATCAACCCTTCTGAGAAAGTGGTTCGGTCGCGGGGACCAGCAAAAAGTCGAGGTGGAGCAGGAGGAAGAGTTCTACCGGGCTGGGCTGTGGCAGCTGATGTGGTGGAAGTTCAAGAGGCACAGGCTGGCTCAAATGGCGCTGGTGGTCCTGGGGATCTTTTACTTTATCGCCATCTTTGCCGAGTTTCTCAGCCCTCACGATCCCCTGCACCGCTTCCAAGACCACTTTGCACACCCCCCAACGGCTATCCACATCCGAGATGCGCAGGGCAGGTTCCACAGACCGTTCATCTATGGCACGGTGGAGGGCCGTGACCCGGTAACGTTCAGGCCGGTCCACCAGGTAGACACGGATTCCATACACCCGATCAGGCTGTTCGTTCGCGGCCACCCCTACAAGTTCTGGGGGCTGTTCCCGACTGATGTGCACCTCTTTGGCACCGAGAAAGGCGCCATGCCCCTCTTCATCATGGGTACCGACAGCATTGGGCGAGACGTGTTGTCGCGCGTTTTCCACGGGGGGCGCATCTCGCTGAGCGTCGGCCTGGTGGGGGTAGGTATCAGCTTTGTCCTCGGCCTGCTCCTGGGCGGCATCTCGGGGTTCTTTGGCGGCGTGAGCGACGAAGCGATCCAACGGGTCATTGAGGTGCTCACCACGCTGCCCCAGATCCCATTGTGGATGGCGTTGGCCGCCGCTCTGCCGCGGGAATGGCCCCAGCTGAGGGTCTACTTTGCGACCACGCTCATCCTCTCCATATTCGGTTGGACAGGCCTGGCGCGGGTGGTGCGCGGCAGGCTGCTGAGCATGCGCGAGGAGGATTTCGTGCTAGCCGCCCGGCTTGACGGCGAGAATGAATGGCGGATCATCACCCGCTACATGCTGCCCAGCTTTGCCAGCTACATCATCGTCTCACTGACCGGGTCGCTTCCCGGCATGATCCTCGGCGAGACGGCACTGAGCTTCCTGGGCATCGGCCTGAACCCGCCGACGATCAGCTGGGGCGTCATGTTGCAGGAGGCGCAGGACATCATGAACGTAGCCCACTTCCCGTGGGTTCTCTGGCCGGTCCCGGTGGTGGTCATCGCGGTGCTCATGTTCAACTTCGTGGGGGATGGCCTGCGCGACGCCGCCGATCCCTATGTCACATAGGAAGGCCTCCCGATGACAATGAACGAGAATCCGGTAGGCACCAACGGAGAGACACTGGTAGAGATCAAGAACTTGCGCACCTACTTTCACCTGGCCGAGGGCGTCGTTCGGGCCGTGGATGGCGTCGAGTTCGAGATCAAACGAGGGCGGACGTTGGGAGTGGTCGGCGAGAGCGGCTGTGGCAAGAGTGTGACGGCACTTTCAATGATGAGGCTCGTTCCTTCGCCCGGTCGGATCGAGGGAGGAGAGATCCTGTACCACAAGAGGGTGGAGGGAAATGGCTTTTCCGCCACGACGGAAGTGATCGACCTGGTCAAGCTCCAGCCGAATGGAAGGGAGATCAGGGACATCCGAGGCAACCAAATCTCTATGGTGTTCCAGGAGCCGATGACGGCCCTGAGCCCGGTGCTCAGCGTAGGTCGCCAGATCACCGAGGCCATTACCCTGCACCAGCAGGTGAGCAAGGCCCAGGCCCGGGAGATAGCCATTGACATGCTGGCCCGGGTCAAGATGCCCGATCCAGCGAAAACGATCGACGACTATTCCTTCGAGTTGAGTGGCGGTATGCGCCAGCGGGCGGTCATCGCCATGGCCCTGAGTTGCGCTCCAAGCCTGTTGATCGCCGACGAACCCACCACGGCCCTGGATGTGACAACCGAAGCTCAGATCCTGGATCTGATGGAGGAGTTGCAACAGGAGATGGGCATGGCCATCATGTACATTACCCATGACCTGGGGGTGATCGCTGAGATATCAGAAGAGGTCGTGGTTATGTATCTGGGCAAGGTGGTAGAACATGCCGATGTGGATACCATCTTCTATGACCCCAAACATCCCTATACCCGCGCACTGTTGAAATCCATCCCTCGTATCGGACCGGACATGAAAGCGCGATTGGAGGTGATCAAGGGAATGGTGCCCGACCCCTATACACGCCTTAAGGGATGCCCCTTCCACCCTCGATGCGCAGAGTTCATACCCGACCTTTGCGATCGGGTGGAGCCGGAGGTTTATTCTGTAGAGCCAGAGCACATGGTCAGATGTCATCTGTATGGCTAAAGAGAGGATGAGTCTATGCACTACGGCGTTGATTACTATCCCGAGCATTGGCCGGAGGAGCGCTGGCCCGAGGATGCCAGATTAATGACGGAGGCGGGCTTCAATATTGTGCGCCTGGGCGAGTTTGCCTGGAGCCTGCTGGAGCCCCAGGAAGGGACCTTTGTCTTCGACTGGCTGGACCGGGCGATTGATATCCTGGCTGAGCAGGACATCCAAGTCATCCTGGGGACGCCCACGGCCGCTCCTCCGCCTTGGCTGACCACCAGGTATCCTGAAGTGCTGCCCGTCGGCCCCGAGGAGGAGCGAATTGGGCCCGGCGGCCGGCGCCACTACTGCCCCTCTAGCCCCGTGTACCGTCGCCTCAGCCGGCGCATCACCCAGGAGATGGCTGTCCACTACGCGCAGGCCCCGACCGTGATCGGCTGGCAGATTGACAACGAGCTTTCGCTGAGCAATCCAGGGCGTTGCTATTGTCCAGCCTGCCAGCGGGCCTTCCAGGATTGGCTTCGAGAGCGCTACGGTTCGCTTGAGGCACTTAATGAGGCCTGGGGCACCGTCTTCTGGAGCCAGGTCTACACCAACTGGCCCCAGATCCCCACTCCACTCCCAGCCGGCGCGGATCACAACCCAGGATTGCTCTTGGATTATTATCGCTTCCAGTCGGATGCCTACATGAGCTACGCGCAGGAACAGCTCGACATCCTGCGCGAGGTGTGCCCCGATCACTTCGTCACTCACAATGTGGCCCTTCCCTTGATGGACGTCATCAACAACTTCAATCTGGCCTCGAAGCTGGACTTTCTGGCCCAGGATACCTATCCCGGCTTCTGGCAGATCCTCTCGCACACGGAGTTCGGCGAAGCCTTTGGGGGGCGGCCCATCACCCCTGAGATGGTGGCCATGGTCTGCGCCTGGGGCTACGATGCTATTCGCGGTAACAAGCAAGGGGAGCCCTTCTGGGTCATGGAGCAGCAGGCGGGACCGGCCGGGCAGCGCATCTTCTCGCCTGCCCCCCGGCCCAACCAGTTGCGGCTGTGGGCTTACCAGGCCCTGGCTCGCGGCGCACGGGCCATTACCCACTTCCGCTGGCGCACCTGCACCTTCGGCGCTGAGGAATACTGGCATGGGGTGCTGGACCACGACGGCGTGCCCCGTCGCCGCTACGAAGAGCTCAAGACCACGGCGGGCGAGATGAACGCTCTGGGGGACGATCTGGCGATGACTCCTATCCAAGCCGACGTCGCACTGCTCTTCTCCTACGACTCCGCCTGGGCCCTGGCTATCCAGCCCTGCCATCCCAGGCTGAGCTACGCGTTCCAGAACATCGGCTACTACACGCCCTTTTACTACGCCAACATCCCCGTGGACATCGTAGCTCCTGATGCCGACCTGAGCGGCTACAAGATGGTGCTTGCGCCTGCACTCCACGTGGTCACCCCCGATGTGGCGGATCGGCTCAGCAACTTCGTTCGTGAGGGTGGGACATTGGTCGTCGGATTCCGCTCTGGTGTGAAGGACAAGTACAACCGAGTTGTGACCAATCCCCTGCCCGGGCTCCTTGCTGAGCTGCTGGGCATGGAGGTGACCGAGTACGATGCGCTGTATGACCAACCACAGGCCGTGCGCTTCCTCATGCCGGAACTGGAGGACGTGAAAGCGGATTGTGAGCTATGGGCGGACGTGTTGCAGCCGACCACTGCTGAGGTCCTGGCCAGATATACGATGGACTATTATGCCGGCCGGCCGGCGATCACGCTCAACTGCTGGGGACAGGGCCAGGCGATCTACATGGGGACGGGCTTGAGCGAGGAGGGACTGGGGCGCATGCTGCTCGCCCTGGCGGGCCAACGGGGGGTCACCCCCTTGCTGGGCGCACCGGAAGGAGTGGAGGTCGCTCGCCGAGGTACAGCGGACACCGAATGGTGGTTTGTTCTCAACCATACGTCGGGACAAAGGAGCGTGGATCTGCCAGGAGCTTTTGTGGACGCTCTATCTGGACGAGCCGTCGGTGCCAGCATCCAATTGGATGGTTATGATGTCCGTGTTCTGAGACCAGCACAGTGAGAAGTGAGAAATGAAGCTATTGTCCGAGACCATGAGAACGCTGGAAGTTGAACTCTGTTCCGGTCTCTATGGTGCATGAGGAGATAGATACATGAACCCCATCAAGTTGGGCTACGTGGGATGTGGATTCATGGCCCAGAAGGTCCACATCCCCAATTTCCTCTCCATCCCCGAGTGCGAGGTGGTGGCTCTGGCCGAGGTGCGAACTGAGCTTGGTCGCAAGGTCCAGGGCCGTTACGGCATACCGCGCCTGTATCCCCACCACCTGGAACTGGCTGAGGACCCGGACATTGAGGCTGTGGCCGTCTCTGCCGACTTCAGCCTTCAGGGGGAGATCGCAAGGGACCTGCTGGCGGCGGGCAAGCACGTTTTCATGGAGAAGCCCATGGCTGTCTCCCTGGCTCAAGCAGACGCCATCCTGGCCGCCGGCCGGGAGACAGGCGCACGGCTGATGGTGGGCTACATGAAGCGATATGACGCCGGAAACGAGTTGGCCAAGGAGGCCGTTGACTGCTTCCGCTCCTCCGGCGAGTTGGGAGAGATCACCTATGTTCGCAACCATGGCTTCTGCGGCAATTGGATCTGCGGCCTCGACATCCCCATGGAGACGACAGAGGAGCCCAAGCCCGAGGCGCCTCCCGTCCTGCCCGAGTGGCTGCCCCCTGGGTTTGCAAAAGGGTATCTGAGCTACCTCCAGCAGTACACCCACAACATCAACCTCCTGCGCTGGCTTCTGGACGCCGGCGACGATGTGACCGTCAGACATGTGGATCTGGATGAGGATGGCTACACAGGTGCTGCTCAAGAATGTGCCGGCTGAGGTAGAGATCTACCGGGCCGGAGGAGCACAGACCATTGAGCACCCTATCCCCCACCCTACCTGGTCCTGGTCCTACAGGCGGGAGGCCCAGCACTTCATCGAGCGCCTTCGCTCCGGCAAGCCCTTCCTCTCCTCCGGTCAGGACACGCGCACCGATGTGCAGCTGATAGAGGATGTCTATCGAGCTCATCTAGTCCGACAGGGCGTGCTATAGCTGCGACCGCGATCAGGTGGACTCTTATCCTGGCGAGAGGAGTGCAGAACAAGATGCAAAGACAATGTTTTGACCACGAATGGCGCTTCCACCTGGACGAACCTTCGTTGTGGCATTGGGGGAGAGAACCGGATATCTCTACCTGGCGCTTGCTCGACCTGCCACACGACTGGAGCATAGAACTACCGCGCGATCCGGCAAATCCAAGCGGCAGCTCCGGGGGATACTTTGCCATGGGGCGCG
>JAYEMR010000106.1:0-11021 GCA_034718215.1 Chloroflexota bacterium | reverse complement strand
GGGTACAAAAAGGTGTCCGTCCTATACGTTAACAACCCCTATGGAAAAGGGTTGAACGACGTCTTCAAGGAAACCTTTGAGGAGCTGGGAGGCACAGTGGTGGCCTCAGTGCCCCACGACGAGGAGGGGGCGGCCAGCTATACCGCTGAGCTGCGGAAAGCGACAGAAGGGAACCCAGATGCTCTCCTCGCCCTTAGTTATCCCGGCCACGCCACGGTCTATATGAAAGAGGCCATCGAAGGCGATTTCATCGATGAGTTCCTCTTCTGCGACGGCACTCAGTCACGGGACATCGTTGAAGCCGTGGGCGCCGAGGCTGTGGAGGGGATGTGCGGCACCGCGGCCAGCGCAAAGAAGACGGAGTCATTGGAGACCCTTAAATCCGCCTGGAAGGAAGAATATGGCGAGGAGTTCCCGCCGCTTCCGTACCAGGATACCACCTATGACGCCGTCGTTATCTCCGCGCTGGCAGCTTACGAGGCTCAGCAGGCTGGTGAGGAGCTGACGCCTAAAGCTGTCCACGACCATCTGCGCAGCGTAGCTGGCCCGCCGGGGGAGAAGGTCTTCGCCGGCGTGGAGGGCATAAAGAAAGCGCTGAAGCTGCTCCGGGAGGGCAAGGATATTGACTACATAGGAGCTTCTGGCGACGTTGACTTCGACGAAAATGGCGACGTAGTGACCCCCATCGAGATCTGGTGTTACGAGGGTGGTGAGATAGTCGCTAAGCGTCTGGAGACGCCTTAGGCCTGATCCTGGCGCCAAATTCGCGCTGCAACGCACAACGGCCCGACCATCGGAAGGTGGTCGGGCCGTTGTCAGTTTTCACGTTTCACCCATCACATCATCCGCGAGACCTGCTTTTCCTCACCTAGGAGGCCCTGCGGCCGAGTCAAAAGGATCCCTATCAAAAGCAGGCCGATGAGCAGAAAGCGTAGGTAGGGAGCTCGGGCCGACCAGGTGACGGGCACTATATGGTCGATGAGAAGAGCTGTCCCTGACCAGATTCCCCAGATGATGAAGGCTCCCAGGATAACTCCCTTGTTATTACCACTTCCTCCCAGTATGAGCATCACCCAGATGATGAGGGTGCCGAACAGGGGGGTGAAGACACCGGGCTGAATAGCGCGTATCGCGTGAGCGTACAGCGCTCCGCCTATGCCCATTATCACCGCTCCGAGGACCAGGGACTGCATCTTGAACAGGAATACATTCTTGCCAGCAGCGCTGGTGACCACCTCATCCTCGCGTACAGCCCGCAGGACGCGGCCCCAAGGGGAGCGGATACCCCTCTCCAGGGCCAGGTATATAATCAAAAGGAAGGCCAGGACGATGGCCAGATAGATGAAGTTGTATCTATTCGGCGGGACCAGCCACCCCAATGGTTTCGCCAGTCCTATCATCCCCTGAGGCCCATTGGCCAGCCAGCGCTCGTTGTTGAAAATCAGGCGGATGGTCTCGGCAATGCCAATAGTGGCGATTGCCAGGTAATCCTCACGTAGCCGTAGGGTGGGGATGCCAATGGGAATAGCTAACAGGCCGGATACAAGGCCGGCCGCTGTAACTCCCACCAAGAAGGGCATGTTCAGCCCGAAGGCCTGCTTGACGTAGTGAGCTAGGACCCCTGTGGGTTGGGGGCTGGTCACCAGCGCGGAGGTGTAGGCTCCGATGGCGAAGAAGCCAGCGATGCCGATGTTGAAAAGCCCCGTGTAGCCCCAGTGGACGTTCAGCCCTAGGGCGAAGATAGCGTAGATGGAGGCCGTGACGGCAAAGCCAGCCATGGAGTGAAGAATGCGTACAACTTCCATTAGGTTCCTCCGAAGATACCTTGGGGACGAAACATGAGAATCAGGATCAAGACCAAGAAGGCCACAGCCGGCTTGTAAGATGGCAGGAGCCACATGGTGGAAGCTTGTTGGACGATCCCTAAGACTAGGCCGCCTACAAGGGCACCATAGGGGTTGCCTATACCGCCTAGCACAATTGCCGCGAAGAGGGGTAGGAGCAGGGCCCAGCCCATAGTTGGCCGCACCTGGGAGTCTATGCCCAGTAAGATGCCTCCTGCTGCTGCCATGCTGCCGCCGATGAACCAGACCAGGATGGTCATTCGCTCCGTTGGGATACCGGTAATGCGTGCTAAATTCGGGTTGTCGGCCATAGCCCTCAGCGCCTTGCCTATCTTCGTCCGCTGCAGGAAAAGATACAGGCCCGCGACCATCGCCCAGGCGATGATAATTATGAACACCTGGTCAGGGCGTAGCTTGACCCCCAAGGGCAGCCTCAACATCGGCCGCAGACCATGGATGAGAAAATGATAGTCCGGCCCCCACAGGATATAAACCAGGCTGCGGAGGACAAGGGCAACTGCTAGCGAGGAGATAGCCAAAAACACCGGCTTCACTTCCAATCTCCGCAGCGGCCGATACACCAGTCGGTCCGCTACCAAGGCCACCAGGCCGGTGACTGCCATAGCCGGTATAAACGAAAGCAGCATCACCCAGCCAAAGGATAAGGGAGACAAAGGCCTGTCGGATATGCCCAGGGCGGGGAAGATACGCGCTGTAAGCAGCAGTGCTAAGTAAGCCCCCAGGGTCATCAAGTCGCCGTGGGAGAAGTTGCCAAAGTTAACGATACCGTAGATCAGTGTCAGCCCCACCGCTCCCAGCGTGATAATGCTGCCCAACACAAAGCCATAACCTACCAGCTCCGCCATCGGCTATCTCCCCAAGAATAATTCACCGATCTGCTTATCCTCCAGCAGCTCTCTACCCGTCCCATTTAAGCGATTCCGCCCTTCCACAAGCACATAGCCTTGATCTGAGTTCTCCAGTACCTTGAGTGCGTTCTGCTCCACGATCAAGAAGGTGACCCCTTCTCGGTTGATAGCCCGAATGCGCTCGAATATCAGCTCCACGACCAGAGGAGCCAGCCCAGCTGAAGGCTCATCCAGCAACATCATCTGAGGATCCAGCATCAGCGCTCGCCCCAGTGCGACCATCTGCCGCATCCCGCCGCTCAGCTTCCCAGCCCGCGTGCCGCGCCGATCCTTCAGATCAGGGAATAGCTCGTATATCTCATCCATGCGCAACTGATAGTTGTCATCGCGGATGAAGGCTCCCATCTCCATGTTCTCCCGCACAGTCAGCGAGGGGAAGATATTATCCACCTGCGGGACGTAGCAGAGGCCCCGGCGCACTATCTGTTCGGGCTGCAGGTGGGTGATCTCCTCACCTGCGAAACGGACATACCCCTTCCAAGCTCTCAGGAGCCCGAATATCGTCTTCATCAGCGTTGATTTGCCAGCGCCGTTAGGACCGATGAGGGAGACGATATCTCCCTTTTCCACTTGGATGGAGACATCGTGCAAGATCTCCATCTCTCCATAGCCTGAGACGACACCTCCGACCTCTAACAAGCTCATCGCTGCTGTCCTCCCAGGTAAGCCTCCAATACCTGTGGGTCACGACGAATAGCATCGGGTGGGCCCTCGGCTAATTTCTCCCCGCTGTTCATCACGATGACCGGGTCACAGATATTCATCACCAGATCCATATCGTGCTCAATCAGGAAAATGGTCACCCCTTGTTCAAAGGCCAGCCGTTGTATGTACTTCACTAACCGCTTTAGCAGAGTTGGATTCACTCCGGCCCCCGGCTCGTCCAGAAGGATGAGCTGTGGATCAGCCATCATGGTGCGGGCTAGCTCCAACAGCTTCTTCTGCCCAGCGGACAGGTTCCCCGCATACTCATCCTTCAAATCAATTAGATCCACGAAGCGTAGCACTTCAAGCGCCTTCTCCTTTAGCTCTCTCTCCTGGGCTCGTACCCGCCAGGGCCGAAACCAGGTATTCAGCAAGCTCTCCCCATCTTGGCCTGAGGGCACCAGCATAAGATTTTCCAGCACCGTCATGAGCTTGAGCTCGCGGGTGATCTGGAAAGTACGACAGATGCCCTTGTGGGAGATCCTATGAGGTGGAAGGGCATCTATGCGCTCTCTGTTAAAGTAGATGGCCCCAGCGTCGGGCTCGTACATCCCAGAGATCAGGTTGAAGAGTGTGGTCTTGCCGGCCGCGTTAGGGCCGATGAGACCGGTTATGGTCTGCGGAGTCACCTCCAGTGATAGATCGTTGACGGCCATCAGGCCGCCGAAGGCTTTACTCACCCGCTCCGTGCGCAGGATAGCTTTTCTTCCCTCATCGCGATCGAGATCAGCCAACAGCCTCCCCTTCCTGTAACCCAAAGTTCCACAGGGCACACTTCCCCTCAAGATTGGCTTGATTCTACCACAATTTCACCATATAGGCAAACAGAACAGGCATCTGGTACAGGTGCCAGAGGGAGCGTTTTCAGGCCGTGCGGCTGCAAACACAATTGACGGCGGAGCAGAATGATGTTATAATGTAATTTGTACCCCAAGAAGGGGCTATATACCCACTTCGTTCCTCGGTGCTCTCCTTTTTTCGAGGGAGCTATCTAATGCGTTCAGGAGTGCGAAATATGGTTTTAGGTAAGGTAGCTATCAAAGGCATGGGTGAAGAGCTGGTGCTGACCCTGGGCCAGGGGGAACTGGATAGTCTCCTGGCCGAGCTGGATAGGGAGCTGGAGGATAAGGGGGATTTCTTCAGGGGAGGGCAGATGACCCTGCGGACGGAGTTTCAAGAGCTCTCGAGCGAGGATGTAGAGAGGATTGAGGCGCTCCTCGACCAGCATCAAATCTCCTTAAAGGCTGTGCATAATTCTCCCTCATCACACTCCGTACGACCTCAGCTCAAGGTCGCCCCCCAAGCGCCGGGGCCGAGTCGAGGGCTTTACGAAAGAAGTTCCGGCTTGCTCATCCACGGCACATTGCGGTCTGGCCAACTCATCTCCCACTCGGGGCATGTGGTTATCATCGGTGATGTCAATCCCGGAGCTAAGGTGATCGCCGAGGGGGACATCGTTATCTGGGGGAAGCTGCGGGGCACAGCCCATGCGGGCGCTGAGGGGGACGAGGAGGCGGTGATCTGTGCTCTGCAACTTGCCCCCATCCAGCTGCGCATAGCTGGTCACATCGCCCGTTCACCGGACAGGAGAGAGGAGACATCCACAGAACCTGAGATAGCAAGGGTAATAGGTGATCGGATAGTAGCTGAACCTTGGAGTCGATCTAAGATAATTTACTGATTTGAGAGGGAGGGACAATAATGGGCAAGGTTATCACTATTACCTCAGGCAAGGGGGGAGTGGGGAAGACGACTGCCACAGCTAGCCTAGGCGTGGCTTTAGCCATGCAGGGTAGGAAGGTGGTTGTCGTTGACACCGACATAGGCCTGCGCAACCTGGACATGATTATGGGTTTGGAGAACCGCGTTGTCTACAACCTTGTGGATGTGGCGGAAGGGTCTTGTCCTCTCTCCAAAGCCTTGGTCAGAGATAAGCACGTCTCGGGGCTGTATCTACTCCCTGCAGCTCAGACTAGGTACAAAGAGGATATCACCCCCGAGGATCTGGTCCGGATTTGCGATGAGCTGCGCAAGGAGTTTGATTTTATACTGATCGATTCCCCAGCGGGTATTGAGCAGGGATTCCGCAATGCCCTCGCCCCCGCCGATGAGGTATTGGTCATCACTACTCCTGAAGTGGCCTCGGTTAGGGATGCTGACCGAGTTATAGGCTTGGTGGAGACGGCGGATAAGGGACCCATCCGATTGCTCATCAATCGCCTTGACCCAGCTAGGGTACGACATGGGGAGATGCTGGGACAGGAAGACGTCATCGAGGTATTAGCTGTTGAGCTCATGGGAATAATCCCTGAGGATGAAGAGGTCCTTATATGCGCTAACAAGGGGGTATCTGTTGCTCTGAATGGAGGAACTCCTGCGGGTCTCGCCTACCAGAATATCGCCCGCCGCTTTTTGGGCGAGAGTGTGCCCTTTACTACGCTTGGGAAGATGCCCGGTCTCCTGGAGCGGTTGATTCGGCTCATTCAATTCGCAAGCTAAGAGGAGGAAGTGTGAGGATATTAGATAGGCTGCTGGGACGTCCTCGGCTCTCCAGTAGGGAGATCGCTAAGGAACGCTTACAGTTGGTGTTAACCTATGATCGTACTGAGCTCTCCCCCTCTCTCCTGGAGGCCCTGAAGGGTGAGTTAATAGACGCCACCTCCAAATACGTGGACATTGACAAGGGGGAAGTGAAGGTCACCCTTGCCCGGGAGGGTAGGCGCAGCCGAGTGGTAGCTGATATCCCACTCCTGAGCTCCCAAGCTGGCTCCAGTGGATAGGGAAAGCAGTTTAGGATAGGCTGATAGCACTCGGATATACCCACATCTCACCTGTACCAGGTACTGGCAGATTTGAGGGCTGAGGCGTCCTCGCCGAAGCTGTTCCCCTGTCCGTCGGACCCTGTCTGCCGACAGGCAGGAGACGGGATAGTCAGCATATCCCTCGGCGGGGACGTCTCGGTCCTCTCTATGGGTAATCACCAATGATCTTCCGATTGAAGTTATCGTAAGGGGCCACTCCTCGCTCGCGAGGGACCTCGCCAGTCCGCCAAGCTCCCCTTTGGAGGCCAAATGGAGGAACTGGTGGCCTATCTCGTAGTAGCTTCCCTCACCATCGCCGCCCAGGATTCCCCAGTTGGTCTCCACGCCGAAGCGCGCGGCCAGCGGTCGGCTCCCGATGTTGGTGAGGATGTAAGCCACTGCCAGATCGGTGCTGGCTGGCTTCAGGATCAGACGCTTCTCTATCCTCAATGGTGCCTGTGATTCCCCCTGCCAGAGGTGGCCATCCCGCTCCAGCCTGACCTCCAGCCCCTCCTGTCGCTCCTCCACAGCGTACTGATAGGGCTGATCCACGAAGTCGCCCAGCTCTGAGTACTGGCAGCGATAGAATTCCTCCAGTGTGGTTGAGGCGGGGAAGAGGTGGTCAATTAGGCTGCCTCGGCGATACCAGTCATAGAGCAACTTCCCCGCCAACCCTCGTTCCTTAACCTGCACCAGTTCGGTGTGAACGCTCTCCAGCTCCCCCATCTCCTCCGCCAGCACCGCCCTCCCCTCGGCTGTGGCCTCCCGTAGCTCCTGATGATACCCCTCCGGGCGGCGGGTCATGGTGTTTAGCAGATTGTAGTCCTCGGCCCGCCAATCCCACTCCAACAACGCGCCGCCAGAGGATAGGTCAATGTACAAAGCCTGCGAACCACTGGTGAGCAGCAGTTCGTCCGATCCATCTTTGTCGAAATCCGTGGCCCGCCACTCCACCCAATCGTCCTCGGGATGAAGTATCTGGTCGGCCATTCGCTCAGCGCGGATGAGGTGGGCGAAGTTGGCGGCCCGGATGTGGAAGAGATAGATGCCGCCGAAGACGCCATGCCAGTAGGGACAGTTGCACTGCCCCTGCCACAGCTCATCCAGCGCCTCCTCTTTGACCTCGCCTCGGGGCATGGAATGCACCTTGTCGCTCACCAAGAGCATCTTCTTGTGCATGGTGTTCACTTCGTCGTACTTGACCTGGAAGGAGCGCCAGAAGCCGCCCCGGATGAAGCGAAGGATGTCCTCACGGCCCTCCTCCAGTTGGTGCTTGATCTGCACGATCTGGCCGGCCAGCGAGGGAGGCAGCGACCGCTCGCTCATCTCGTCGTAAGAGGCGGTGGGGAGATACACTCGCCCCAGGGCGGGAAAGCGGGCCGCGTACTCACCCGGCGGGATGGTGGTCAGCCAGTCTGAGTTGACCTCCAGAGCCTGGAAGAACTCCTCCATCCAGCCCTGCTCCCAGCAGTGGGTGTGGGTCCCTGGCCACAGGCTGAATTTCTCCCCGTCGTCGCCCATCACCGCCACCTTCGGGCAGGGGCTGAGCCCTGCCCCTACGTCATCCGCCTGAGCGCGCAGCCAATCCACGACCTCCTGCACAGCGCCCCAGGGGATCACGTAGCGCAGGTATTTGGAGGTGGCGAAGATCTTGAGGCTGTGCCCCTGCTCCGATGTGATGTCCCAAGTCAATCAATTCTCGCACAGGAGCGTCTCGTTGTCTAGCTCGCTGATGTAAAGCTAATCTGAACCATGCCAGGTCAGCGATACCTCATCCCAGATACTGCTGTCGGCCTAGATCCTGTCTGCGCAGGCAGGAAGGCGGACGCTGGGGCGTGGGGCTTTGGCCCTGCCACAGGGCATCTTAAGCCCGCTCGTTCCGCGTCAGGTAGTCGGGCAGTAGCTCCAGCCCCATCTCCTCGATGACCTCCGCCACGGTGAGATCCTGGCGGTGGGACTCAATGGTCATCAGCGCCTCGTCGTGGTAGATGCGCACCCTCAAGTCACGTCCATACCTGGCCCGCAGGGATTCAATCTGCGCCCAGTTCCTGTCTGCCACAGGCAGGGAAATCGCCGTGGAGGATTTCCTTCTCCAGGTCGAGCTGCACGCTGACGGTGGGATTCGCCCGGCCTGTACGCTCCAGCACCTCCCCTGTCAGGTCCCTGTCTGCCGTCAGGCAGGAAGGATGCGCGAGCTGTCGCGCGTGGCGGAGATGACGTAATAGCTGTGCAGAAAAGCGTAGACCTGGAGCGGGAATCCCCCGTTGTAGGCCGAGGGCCACCTGTACCCGATTAGGTGCGGGCAAAAGATGATCTCCGCACCCCGTCTCTTCAGCTCCGCCCACTCCTCCGGCCAGCTGATGTCCCTGTCTGCGCAGGCAGGAAAGCAGATCAGGATGCCCAGGCGGCCGAAGTCCGTCTCGAACACTTTGGCCTCCGAGCCGGGGGTCACGCCGTGCTCCAGCACGGTATAGTCGGCACTGGAGGTGACGGGATGGATCTTCTCGCCTGCGCCTGGGGCGCATGCACATGCTATATCCCGGCGATGTGGCCCTGCCGGTCTATGAGCGTTGCACTGTTATACACCCGCCCATCGCGCGCCTCCAACAGCGGGCAGATCACGTAGGTCGAGTGACGACGGGCAACATCGGAGGCCATGTCGGTGATGGGCCCTGGCACCGGCTGGGCCACTTCTTCTGCGTGAACGCGGTTGTGCTCACCCAAATTTTGCGGGGCATTTTTCTCTCCTTGGGACGAGGACAGACCCTCGTCTCTACGCTGGCTTCAAGCAGAAGGACTTATTCGCTAGTCAATCGTTACCCACTGCCTCGTTGACTCCTCGACCTAATACGGCGGGCGTGCTCCCTGTTTCCTCTCTCTCGTTCACGGGTCTGGGTGGCCCACTCCTCGACGAACTCCTCCCGCTCACGGCGGTACGCCTCGCCCCGCTCGCGCCAGGCCGCCGACTTCTCCTGCATCTCCTCGTTGAGCTCCGGCGGCTCTCGCAGCGGCTCCGTGGGCGCGATGGGCACCAACCCCAGATCGCCGTGTCGGATGGGCAGCCGCTTCTCCACCGGCGGGATGTCGAAGGGCTTGTGGGGAAGCGTCTGGTACCAGTAGGCCGTGGAGGCCCAATCGTTCACCGAGTGGTTGCCGTGGCCGTGCTCGATGGTCACCCAGATGGACTCGGAGAAGCGCACCGGGTTCACCAGGTGGAAGATGTAGCTCACCTGATAGCCGGGCACGTCGCCCTCGTACAGCGCCGAGCCATTCATGGGGTAGGCGTTGGCCTGCATGCCCCAGGCCTGGTTCAGGTAGTCCTCGCTGCCCGTGCCGTGCAGGGAGGGAGGCCACTCCTCGCCGTCAATGAAGATCATGTCATCCCCCTCGCCCCACCAGGTCCCCTGGAAGTTGGTCACCGAGATGTTGCAGCCGATGTAGTGGCCGCGCCCTTCCGCCTCCAGGATCGGGTAGTTGCCCTCTCCATCCAGGTTGACTATGTTCGCCTCGGGGCAGTTGACCTGGATCTCGGGATCCCAGCCGTCGCAGGGGTTCTCCCGCCGCCACTGGGCGTGAAAGTAGAGTGTATCCTCGGGCAGCGGCTCGGAATACAGCTCGTAATCCACGTAGAAGTACTGGCCGTAGGGAACGTCATTCTGGTTCTCGATCTGGACCAGCGCCCGCTGATTGAAGGGCATCTGCAGGTAGGAGTTGAGTGCCGCCGAGCCGCCGAAGCGGTGGTTCTGCTCCGGGCGAGCGGAGACGGTGAAGGGGAGGGAGGCGAAATTAGAGGCGATAGAGTGCCCCAGGCAGAAGAAGTCGCCCAGGGGCACGAGCACGGAGGGATGCTCTTGATCATCCCAAGTGATCTTGAGCAGCACCTTACGGTAGTAATCGGGGTCGGTCACCTCCCAGTCGGGGCCTATGATGCGCCGGCAGAACTGGGTCATCCAGATGTGGGTAATGCAGCCAGGGCCTTCCAGGTCAGCCAGGGTAACCGTCTCGCCGGGCATGATGACCCAGGCGTCGCGGTTGCGCCCTGTCTGATCCCAACTTGAGGCCCGCCCGCTGCGGGCATCGCGATAGCGCGTGAGATCACCCAGAAGTCCGTTAAAGGGTCTATTCATGAGAACACTCCTCTCAAATTACTTCTCTTCTCCAATCGAAAATTACGCCCACAGAATCACCGCGATCTTGTTCCAGTCGGGCGTACACCTCCGCTGCCTCGCTAGGAGCAAAGTGATGCGTTATCAGATCGGCAACTCGCATCTGCTCACGCTGCACGTATTGCAAGAAAAGCTCCGCCTGACGCTTGGCCGTCCAGCGAGCATACTGCGGTGGCAGATTCTCGTTATGGCTTCCCGTGATGCGAATTTGTCGAGTGAGGGCGTCGTGGGTAAGGTGCTGTTTGGATGGATGCGGGCTGTCGCCTTGCAGGATGACTTTACCAAACTGACGCGTCAGTTCCAGTGCCATTGGAAAAACAGCGTAGTTTCCAGTGACATCGTAAACGGCATCCGCAAGTTTGCCATCGGTATGCTCCAAGACAAACTCCTTCGCGTCGGCAGCACTACCGCAGAAAGCCGCCGTAGCACCATGTTCGAGTGCTATATCCAGTCGTGGTTGGACTGGGTCTACG
This sequence comes from Chloroflexota bacterium, assembly GCA_034718215.1. Classification (GTDB taxonomy): domain Bacteria; phylum Chloroflexota; class Anaerolineae; order JAYEMR01; family JAYEMR01; genus JAYEMR01. The sequence goes on along the minus strand of JAYEMR010000106.1, from coordinate 103 downwards.
ACCAGAACTTCCTGCAAGCCCATCACCCGCAGATACTGCGTCGTCAACTGTCCCAATGGACCAAGTCCGATGACCACCGCGGTATCACCCATCACGTGCTCCG
>JAYEMR010000105.1:0-11115 GCA_034718215.1 Chloroflexota bacterium | reverse complement strand
GCTGCCTCCCATCAGTTGATACTGACGAGAGACATTCTATCATAAAAGCATAAAAGCGGAATCGCTTTTTTCGACATGCTTCGCACGTCTAAACATTACCTGTGCCAGTCATTGAGTCTGTGCCTCGTTATTGAGACCTGACAGGTTTTCAAAACCTGTCAGGTCTGGCGTTATCTCTAGCTCCGACCCATCCACCTCCCCCGAGACGAGGCGGGGGAGCAGTAAGTCGCGGATGCGGTGGAGGTTACCGTTTCTTACGTTCAGGTTTCTTGTCTGATCAAATAGAACTTCCACGAAAGTCTCAAATTCTTGAAGAACGTCTCTATCCGGGAGTAAAAAGGGAAGAAGGTATGCTTGGTTTCTGTTGAGGCCGGGAACCGCTGTGTCAGTGCTGAGGAAGTTTTGGTGCTGTAGATTGTAGTAAACGTAGCGGAGGTTAACATCAGTTTTGACGCAGAACACAGTGTCAATTGGGCAGAAGCCTTCGTCCGACCAGAATACACTCCCGACATTTCCCTTCCGACCGACAACGATACCAGGCCCCTCAACAATAGGTTCGTTGTGGCAGTCAATCACGCCGCTTGAGCCGTAAACTGGGTATGGGCCTGGGATTCGGTCCTTTTTCCGCAAACCTTTTCCATAAGCGAGTTCAATCACATTTCCCAATTGTTTAACTTCCCACCCCTCCGGAATCGGCCCAAGCTCCGAATCCACCATCTCCACCTGCTCGTGGCCGGGGAAGCAGAAATGGACGAACCACTCGCGGTAGAGGGCCTGCGCCATCTCCTCCAGGATGGCGATGCGGCGGGTGTTGTTCTGATGAGGTCGTCGTAGGCGGAGAGGATGGCGGCGATTTTGCGCTGGGTGGGAGGAGGAGGTGGGTCGATTTCAATGCTCTTGACCACGTTCAGATCAGCTCGCTGCCGCCCAGAGGCTCCGGTCATACTCAGTTCGGCAGGCTTGCGGACTATATCGGTCAGTGCAAGGTAATAGAGATAACTCGAATCGGAAACACCCTCCCTATGGCGAAAAACAAAGAACTCCGTAGAGCCAAATCCAATCTCTTCTCTCTCCGCCTTGTATTGCGCAATCTTGCCATGCTCAAGGCTAGGAGTGATTCGGGCAAATAGGATATCATCATCCCGAAATCTAGCGCCACTACGCTTGTACACGCGCATTCTATTGGCGGAAACGTAGCGTTTCCCAGGCGTCACATCAGCCATCCCCACGTAAGGGTACCTATATCCTTTTTCCAGATCCACCATCGGGTTTATTTCCGCAAACTCTTCAAAACGCATTCTTATCGCGACTCCAGCAACCACCGCACATTTTCACTGATGATCTCTTCCAGTTCGTGCGCCTCGGCGTTGGGCCCAAGACCTGACAGGTTTCCAAAAACCTGTCAGGTCTTTGCTCATCGCAGCCCGCGCAACGCCTCAATTACAAGAACTCTGCCAGACGGTCCTGGGGTGAGGTCAACCCCAACCGCTCCATCATGATTTTGACAAAGATTCTTTCATCCCTGGGCGGCATGATGACCTTGGTTAACAGTTTGGCCAAGGTTAGGTCGAAGTATTCGACGGTGTCCTTGTGCTCCGTCAAGCAGCGGATGAACCACTTCATACGATAACCTTTTTGCTCCCCGTTCTCAAGGGTAAGCTCCTCGTGTTGACCCAACCCGCTGAGCGCGTCGAAACGGGTTTGCAGCCATAGCCGATGGCGGAGGTCCATGGGGAAGATATCGAGAGGAGATTCCACGCCTTCTGGTAAAGACAGATCTTGGGCGTGGGTCTCCAGAACCTCGACCAGCGTAGGCCAGCCCTCGTACATTGCCCAGTACATCCCCTCGTCGGTCCTGAACGGCTCTCGAAGTATGTGGGGAACTATTCTTCTGGCGATTTCGTACCACAGCTCGCTGGGCCTGGGTAGCTCGTCAATGTACCAGATACGGTCATCCTCTTCATCGTCAAACCAAATCAGGTCGGACAGCGCCTTTTTGTGTCTCCTGGTCAGGCGAAAGCCTTGTTCTCGGCGTATGACTGCCTCCCATCGCAGAAAGTAACCCGACTTGATGTCGCTAATCAGATTACCCAAGGCTTCGTCAACATAGCCGGGTTCATCTAAGTCCATAAGCTCAAGATAATCGTACGTGGGCACATCAGAGTCAACGCGCACTCGGTCTTGAAGGGTGTGCCTTGACCTCCCTCGTCTTCTTTTTTTAGCCATAGTGCCTCCCCAGCAACTGTGCTACATTCTCCGCGATTCGCTCCTCGAACTCGTGCGCCTCGGCGTTGCGCCCAAGACCTGACAGGTTTCCAAAAACCTGTCTGGGTCATCTCAATCGAAATCCTCCGTCACCAACGGCGCCAGCAAGTGCATATCAGCCTCGTGGCAGTGGGCCATCTTGAAACCCTCTGAACCATCGAACCAGGCTAAGACATCGTCCCGCTGCAGCCTGGTCGGTCTATCTGACAGGTGCGCATGGTACGACGAGTAGGGCCAGGTACGGAAGTCGGCGACCAGCCGTGTTTCTGTGGATTCTGATGAATGTAGGTAACCAAGTGGATGAAGTAGGCATCGGAAGTGACCACTACGCGACTGAAGGGACGCTGGAACAATGCCCCAGTGCGGTCATAGGCTTTGTTGATGGCCTTGGTATAGGCGTTGAAGAAGTTGGAGAAGTATTGACTCGGCTTCTTGAGACCTGACAGGTCTCCTAGACCCGCCAGGTCTTTGATGTACACCAGGAAATGGAAATGGTTTGGCAACAGGCAATAAGCAAAGGTATCCGCGATAGGCTCGATGTGCTTGGCATAGAGCTTCAAGAAGTAACGATAGTTGCGTTCCTTAATGAAGATGCACTCTCGGTTGTTGCCACGGTTGTGGATATGATAGTACTGACCGTGTTGTAGCGGTATAGGATTGGCCATTTTTTCCTCCCGCACTATGGACCTGACAGGTTTTCAAAACCTGTCAGGTCTATGTCAGGTCTCTAGTAGGAACGCCACATTCTCCGCGATTCGCTCCTCCAACTCGTGCACCTCGGCATTGAGCACCTCCAACTCCTCGTGCAGCTCCATCAGCCTCTCAGCGAAGTCGAAGTCCTCCTCCTCGCGCTCGGCTACGCCCACGTAGCGCCCAGGATTGAGGCTCCAACCCTGGGCCTCGATCTCGTTCAGGGTGGCCACTTTGCACAGACCGGGAACGTCCTGGTAGACGCCGTCGAGAAAGTGCTCCGCCATCAGCTCGGCGCTGCCCTGGGCCGTCTCCGGCTCCCGGCCTCGGTAGAGGCGCACGATGTTGGCCAGGAACTCGATCTGGGCCGGGGTGAACTCGCGGTGGGCACGGTCTATCTGGGTGTAGATGCGGCGGGCGTCAAGGAAGAGGACCGTGTCGCGGTCCCCCACTCCCAGTCCCTCTCCTCGCAGGCGAAGAGAGAGCGCTAGTTGCGCCTTGGCATGGTCGAGGAACCAGAGAGTGCGGGGGAGGGTCACGGTGTAAAAGAAGTTGGAGGCCACGGAGACCATCACATCCACCGCGCCGCTCTGGATCAGCTTCTTGCGGATCTCCAACTCGGAGCCGCGGGCATCAGCGGCAGAGTTGGCCATCACGAAGCCCGCGCGGCCTGCCTCGTTCAGTGCGCTGTGGAAAATCTGGATCCAGAGGTAATTGGCGTTATCCACCCTGGGAAAGCCGAAGGGGAAGCGGGGATCATCCTTCAGGCGGTCCTTGTCCACCCGGTTCACGTTGAAGGGCGGATTGGCCATCACGAAGTCAAAGCGGCCCGGGCTGCGGTGGATGTCCTCGTAGTAGGTGTTGCCCTGGCGGATGTCGCCACCCAGGCCGTGAACCGCCAGGTTCATCTTGCACAGGCGGACCGTCTGGGCCACTCGCTCCTGGCCATAGAGACTGACATCTGTGCTTTGGCCCTGGTGCCGCTGGACAAACTTCGCGCTCTGTACAAACATGCCTCCAGAGCCGCAGGCCGGGTCCAAGATTCGACCGTGATAAGGCTCGATGATCTCCACGATGAGCCTGACGATGGAGGTTGACGGGAAGAACTCGCCGCCTCTTCGCCCTTCGCTCATGGCGAATTGGGCCAGGAAGTACTCGTAGATCTTCCCGAAGATGTCGCCCTCCACGTCCATCTCGATGGTGTTGAAGATGCGAAGCAAAGAAACCAGCGTGGGGTCGTCGAGGCGGTTGTAGGTCTTGGGTAGCACGTCCTTGAGATCGGGGTTATGGGCCTCAATGGCCTTCATTGCGTCTATGACAGCCCGCCCGATGTTCTGGCCCTCGGGCAGCCCCAGCAGGTGGTCGTAGCGTGCCTCCTGTGGCAGGTAGAGCACACCTCGTGCTCGGTAGTCGTCCTCGGTGACTGGTCTCTGGCGGCGGTGGGGGGATGGCGCGACTCGCTCGGCCTTGATGGCCTGCTCGGCTTGGGCAAATCTGTAGTCGGCGTACCGCAGGAAGATCAGCCCCAGCACAGGGAAGTAGTACTCAGACGCCCTGAGCCGCGAGTTTACCCGCAGTTCGTCAGCGGCATCCCAGAGGCGCTTTTCAATGTTGTTGTTACCGGCTGCCATACTAATACCTCACTCAGCCTCATCTCCGAGTAGTCACGAACTCAGATATCAAGTGACGAGCACAAGAATCAAATCATTGACGTTGGTGTTAGTCGGGCCGGTTATGAGCAGATCCCCTAGGGCCTCGAAGAAATGATAGGAGTCATTGTCCATCAGGTGTTTCTGCGCTGAGAGACTTAGCTCCTCGGCACGAGCCACGGTCGTGCCGTCGGCCAGGGCGCCGGCCGCGTCGGTGGGGCCATCGGTGCCATCAGTGGCCAGGCCGATGATCATCACGTCCTCCAGGCCAGCGATGGGAATGGCCGCTGCGAGCGCTAACTCCTGATTGCGCCCTCCCTTCCCCTCCCCTAGCAGCGTGACTGTGGTCTCACCCCCCGCAACGACGCAGGCCGGAGGGGGGATAGGCCGCCCGCTGTGGCGGATCTCCTTGGCGATGGCGGCGAGGACCTGAGCCACTTCCCGCGCCTCACCCTCTACAAAGGTGGACAGCAACAGGGTGTTAAATCCTTGCCGCTTGGCCTCCTTGACAGCCGCCTGGGCCGCGATCTCGTTGGAGGCAACGACATGAGTGTATACCTCCTCTAATGCTGGCTCGCCAGGTTTCGGGGTTTCAGTTACCTTCCCCTTCCTCCCCTGTCGCAGCCTCTCCACGATAGAGGCTGGGAGCTGACCCTCAAGCCCGTATCTCTCCACGATCCCCCAGGCGTCGGCGAAGGTGGAGGTGTCGGCCACTGTAGGGCCGGAGGCGATCACATCCAGCGGACTGCCCACCACGTCGGAGAGGAGGAGGGCGATGAGGTCGGCGGGGTAGGCCAGCCGCGCCATCTGACCGCCCTTGACCCGCGAGCAGTGCTTGCGGAGGGCGTTGATCTCGTTGATAGTCGCGCCGCAGCTCAGCATCACCTGAGTGAAGGCCTCCATGTCGGCCAGCGTGATGCCCTCAGCGGGGGCCACCATCAGCGCTGAGCCGCCGCCGGAGATGAGGCAGATCACCAAATCATCTTTGGTGGCCCGCTTGAGAAGACGGATGATGGCCTCGGTGCCCTTGACCCCCTCCTCGTCGGGCAGGGGATGGCCCGCCTCGTGGAGCTGGATGATCTCCGCTGGACGCGTGTAGCCATATTTGACGTTGACTGATCCGGCGGTGATGTGATCCCCCAAGATTTGTTCTATAGCCAGGGCCATAGAGCTCCCAGCCTTTCCTCCACCGACGACGTAGATGTCTTGGTAGCGGCTCAGATCGTAAGCCCTACCCCCCACGGTGAGGATGTCGTCATCCAGCCGCACTTGGTGACGGATAGCTTTAATTGGGTCTACCGCCTCCAACGCGGCATTCATGATATCCACCGCTTTCCGGCGCTGTGACCGGGTGGCGGTATCTCTCAGCAACCTGGGATCAAAGCTAGCCATGGCTCTCCACCTCCTCCACCCATCCTTCCTCCTCCTTGGACCAGGTGAGGGGCGAGAAGCGCTTGATGGCCAAGATCTCCTCCTCATAGGAGCCACGCACCAGGGCCGCCGCTCGACAGACGACCTCAGCCCCAGCGCGCTTTGCGATCTTCTCCAACACCCTCATCGTAGCCCCGCTGATCACCGCCACATCCACCAGGGCTATCCGCTTCCCCTCCAGCCTCCGGGCCTGATGGCCATCCAGGACGGCTACTTTCAGATCGGGGGACATGGTTGGCTGATATGTGGCGGTGATAGGATCGCTCATGTAGGGCTTGAGTTCCTGGCGGCAGATGACACAGCCGATGTCTCGTGGACTGAGCCGACTCAGGATAAGGGCCAGCTCGTGAGCCAGGGGTATGGCCTGAGTCTCGATGGCCAGAAGGAGATCAATGTCGTGAGAGAAGAGCTTCCTGGCCAGAGCCCAGGCGGTCGATAGGGTCAACCCTGGGCGGCTAAGCCAATCAATCAAGCCGATAGCTACCTGCCCCTTGCCCTTGGGACCCAGGGGAACGATGCGCACCCATTCATCCACCTCTTCGGAAAAGAGGCGCAAGGGATAACTTTCGTGCAAAACACGCCGAGTTCTCATACTGTGTCCCTTTCCTCTGTGCAGACGGGTTTCCATAGTATTATCACCCTCAAATCACAAACCGCCAGGGCTGCTTCCCTAGGCTGAGGTGGGCGGTCGGGATCGTTCTGATCCCTCACGGCTGACTATTTCCTTCACGCTGCGCTCGAACTTGCGGCGGGGCATCAGCACCCGGCGGTTGCACTTCAGGCAGCGGATGCCGATGTCGGCCCCCAGGCGCACCACCCGCCACCGGTAGGAGCCGCAGGGGTGGGGCTTACGCAGTCGAACTATATCGCCCAAATGGATGTCCAGCGGCATATGACCTCCCTCCCAAGCTAGAGGATAGCATAGCACAATATATGTGGGCTGTCAACAGACGCATCCCGCTGCTCCATAGGGGGCTCTGTCAATTTGGGTATCGGGCGAGTTTAGGGTATAATAAAAGTCAGGAGGAAGTGAAAGAATGCCTTTGCAATTAGAGGTCCTCAGCCATGGAATGGAGCGCCTAGCTGCTCAGGCCTCCGACGTGGCACGCCAGCAGCTGTTGGAGGAGGCCCGAGAGAGGCTGGGGCAGATTGATGGGGATGCGCTGCGGGCTCGGCTTCGTACCCGAGATCCTCGCTTCCCCTGGCTGACTGCTGTCCCTACCAATGACACTCTGGGGGCGGCCTACTCAGTTCCCTTGCCCTCCCCCCCCTTCAGTGTGGTGGCTACTGATGGCTCCAACATTCCCCCTGATCGTCACAGCCCGGTGCGCTTCTACGTGTTGAATATCGGCCGGGCCACCCTCGTCTACGGTGCACCTTCTGATGCCCGCCTTGAGTCCACCACCTATTTGGCCTGCGAGGAAGAGGAACTCTATCTCAATCCTGGAGAGGAGAACATCCCCATTGAGGGGGCGCGGCTGGGCATAAAGATGGCCGTGGCCGAGCTGGAGGCGTTGCCTGAGGCCGCGCGGAAGGTCCATCCCCCAGCTCTGGGGTTGCTCGACGGATCGCTCATCCTGTGGGGGTTGCAGGGTGAGGAGCGCAGCGTGCAGGCTGCTTTTCTGGGCGATTACCTCTCGGCTCTGGACAAGCTTCGCCAAGCGGACGTCCTCCTTGCCAGTTACATCAGCTATCCAGGAGGACAGGATGTGGCCAATAGCCTACGGGTTTCTTTGTGCCAGGATCATCCATCGGAGCGAGAGCTTTGCCAGTTCCTGGGTACTGTGCGCGATCGGGAGATATTCTCTGGGCTGTTGGAGGCTGGACAGCGGTCCGACATCTTCGATAGCACCTCGGCCATCCTGGATCGGTACGAAGAGCACCGCATCCAGTTCTTCTATCTAAACAATGGGGATGAGATCGTGCGTCTGGAGGCACCGCAGTGGGTGATGGGCGATGGGGAGAAGCGCGATCTGGTGCAGGGTCTGGTGCTCGATCAGTGTCGGCGCAGCGGTGGCTACCCTTCTTATCCCCCAGCTCTGCAGGAGGCGCACGAGCAGGCGGTGATCTCCACAGGAGAACGGAGGTTGGTGGAGGAGATGGTGGCTCAGGCGCTGGCGGACCGCGGGATCACCTACTTCCGCTCGGCCAAGGAGAGCAGCAAGCGGCGGCGAGGAGTGTGAAGGAATGATTGAGGAGGCAGGATGCAGATTGGGGAGATCGTGGAGACGGGATCGGTGGGGTTCGTGGCCCAGGGCCGTGAACTGAACCGACCGCCGGAGCTGGGCAGCCTGGTCAAGGTAGCCTGCCCTGGGTACGGGAGTACGGAAGAGGATCGCCGCGTCTATGGCGTGGTGAGCTTTGGCACGACCACGGGCCTCGATCCGGGACGGCGAGCGGTTCGACGCAGCAGCGAGGAAGTGTATGACGCAGCTATCTACCGGGAGCATCCCCAGTTGAAGCAGGTGTTGCGCACCGAGTTCAACGTGGTTCTGGTCGGCTGGGCCGCCTCTGGCTCCATCCGGCATCACCTTCCGCCGCAGCCCCCTCCGCTGCACTACTCGGTGCGCACCTGTGAGCCCCAGGAGGTGCGTGATTTCTCCGAGCGATTGTTTTATCTACGGCTGCTGCTGACAGCATCAGACCAGCTCCCTTCCGAGCAGCTCCTGGCCGCACACCTGCGTCAGGTCTACCAGGCGCGGGGCCGGGATCGAGCCTGGCTGGAGCGGGCGGCACGGGAGGTGGCGGGGCTGCTGAAGCAGGACGTTGAGCGACTTTTGGTCGTGTTGCAGGGGATTGATCCGGGGCGCGAGGGCTAGACCTCTAGGGTGGACAGGAAAGACGATATAGATTTTCCTGGGTATCGCTCCCTCCTGTATTGGAAACTTTTCCATAGTCTACCCCCAGGAAGGGAATTCGTCAAAATTACCTTGATTGAGTACTAGCACATCGGGGTGGAGATTCGTAGCGGTAGGGAGAGTGGACGATGGGAGTGATCACGGTCTCGAGGGAATTGGGGAGCAAGGGGACGGAGATCGCCCACATGGTAGCGGAGAGAATGGGCTACGAGTGTGTGGATCGGGAGCTGATCGCCGACATCGCGCGGGAGGCGGGCGTGGAGGAGGCGCACGTCTCCGGCAAGGAGGAGAGCATCTCCGCTCGGCCACGGATCGTCGGCCCCGAGATGGCCGCTTTCTTCCGCAGGCAGCGCTACGCTTCGCGTCAGCCGCGCGAGGCGCTGGAGGATCAGGCGTACGTCGAATTGGTGCGCAAGGTGATCTGCGACCGAGCCGAGGGGGGAAATGTGGTAGTCTTGGGACGAGGGGGACAGATGGTGCTGCAGGACTGGTCCGGGGCCCTGCACGTCCATATCGCCGCCCCGCTGAAAGTGCGAGTGGAGCGCATAGCCGAAGAGCGAGAGATCAGCCTTCAGTTGGCTGAGCGGCTGGTGCGCCAGTCCGACCGGCGGAAGCGGAGCTACATCCGCCACTTCTACGATAATGCCGACTGGAGAAACCCTCGCTACTATCATCTGATCCTGGACACAGACCGTATTCCCCCTGAAGTGGCGGCGGAGATCATAATCCGGGCTGCTCAGGTGGCCGATTAGGAGTGCCGAGGTGTGCGTATCCGGCCTATCTTCTCTCGTCCCCTCCGTATAGCTCCTCCAGACGCGCCTGCCAGGCTCGCAGGGCATTGAACCGCTCCTGAGCGTCCTCCTGATGCGTTTTCCACAACGCCTCAATCTGAGAGCGCATAAATTTCGCCGTTTCCTCCAGCAGTTCCAAGCGCTGCGCGTACTCCTCGTTGGCCTGCTCCTGCTGGTGCCATTGATGGTCCCAGATCACCTCCTGCTTCCTCCAGCGTCGGTCTTGGTCCTCCTGCCACTGAGCCAGTTCCTGCTTCTGGCGTACCTCGGCGATGTGCTGCAGCTCCGCCACTTCGCTCTGCTCCTGCTCCAACCGCTGCTGGAACTTCTCCAGGGCGGCTAGGGCCCTCTGCGCCTCCTCATGCTGCTCAGCGTAGGTTCGCATCCGTGCCGTGAAGTCAGCTATGCGCGCCTTATGGTCCTCCATCTGGACTATCCAATCGTCCATCTGGCGTTCCCGCTGTACCTCGGCCAGACGGATTTTCTCGAAGAATTCATGTTGCTCCTGCTCTAAGACCGAAAACGGTTCGCCCAACTCGCGCAGTTGCCTCTCATTGCGGCGGATCTGCTCCTCGAGCGTAGGCATTCTGGTGGAGATCCCCTCGATATCTTTGAGGAACTCTGCTGTCTCATTTTGGAGTGCGGCGATCTGACGCAAGACTTGTCCAGCCTGTTCCTCTAGATAGGCGGTGCTGCGACCGTGACTTTCAACAGTTTTCTTTAGGGAAGCAACATCCTGCTGGAGGTCGAGGATCGCCTTGCCCAATCGCTGGTCCTCGGCCCGGCGCAGCACAAGTTCCTCACGATAGGAGGGCAGTTCCTGAAACTGACGCCGCAGTTCGTTCAGGGAACGGCTCAAGTTCTCTCGCTCAGCCAGCCGGAGCTGTTCGCTCTCCCGGCGATCCTGCTTTCGTTCCTCTTCCTCGTTTCGGACCATGAGCGCCAGTTCGCTTTTAGCCTGCTCCAGCCGCTCCTCGATCTGGCTGAAGCGAGTCATCTGAGCCTGAGCGCTGACCAGGCGTCCCTCCAATTCCTCAATACGTTTAGCCTGGCTGGTCAGCTTACGCTCCTGAGATTCCAACCTCTGCCGCAGCTTGGATAGTTCCTCTCGTCCGGCGCGCCGCTCCTCATCCAACCACTTCACCGTCTGGGATATCTGATTAAGGTCCATGGCTTCCTCCTCCTTGTGACCTTTAATGAGCACTCTTTCCAGCAAAGATTATACTGATAAGCGGGCCATTTGGCAATTGAAGGAAGTAGCTTGCGAGAACCCACCGGCTTAGCTATAATGTGATTTACATGTTTCTATACTTTTGCGGTTTTCGGTGGCTCTGACTACAAAACGGAATGCGAAGCCACCCGCTCTTGTGAGAGCAGGTAGCAAAAAGCCTAAATTGGACAGCTGTGAGCCGGTTCAGCCCACAATACGCA